>JBCNPL010000001.1:0-102954 GCA_039593375.1 Paraburkholderia sp.
ACTGACAAAAGTGTAGTGCATGCGCTGCCCGCTCGACATGGGGGGGTAATCGCCCGAACGAGCGACTGCCAGCAAACGCGAAGCGGGCGGCATATCATTCGTGTCTCGGCGCCCGCCCGTAACAGCGCGGCGGTATGCCGTTATCGACAACGAAACCGACGACAAAGGATCAACGATGTCTCTTTCCATGTATCAGGCGTCAGTGCCCGTGTTCGTGCGTGGGTTGACAAACCTTCGCGCGATCTTGCGGAAAGCGCGCGATCATGCCGAAGTCAGGAAGATCGATCTCGCTGTCTTGCTGACAAGCAGACTGTATCCGGACATGTATCCGTTGACGCGACAGGTGCAGGCGGCGTCCGACGCCGCGAAATTCTGCACGGCGCGTCTTGCCGGTATCGAGCCGCCCAGGTTCGAGGATACGGAAACGACGTTCGACGAGCTCGAGGCCCGTATCGACAAAACGATCGCTTACCTACAGCAGATCGACGCATCGAAAATCGATGGTAGCGAAGAACGCATCGTTACCCTCAAAACGCCGAGCCGCTCGCTCGAGTTCACCGGGCAGTCCTATCTGCTCCATTTCTCGCTGCCGAATTTCTTTTTCCACGTGACGACCGCGTACGACATCCTCCGGCACAACGGTGTCGAGATCGGTAAGTTCGACTTTCTCGGTCGGACCTGACCGGTAGGGGATCCCAGCCTTCGATGTCCTCATGAATCACAATATCGCCGAACCTTCGGTTGCTCCCGCGCGCGCGGCGAACTCGCCGCGCTTTCTGCTGTTCATGATCTGCCTGTTCGCCTCCGCCGGGCAACTCGCGATCGACATCTACGTGCCCGCGCTACCCGCGATGGCGCGCTTTTTCTCGACGTCGCCGCAAGCGATTCAGTCGAGCGTTTCCGGCTATATGGCGGCCTACGCGTTCGGTCAGCTCGTCTTTGGCCCTGTCGCCGACGCCTACGGACGCAAGCGCGTGCTGGCTTTCGGGCTCGTGGTCTTTACGATCGGCTGCCTGCTCTCGCTCGCCGCGCCGAATCTGGAGACGTTCCTCCTCGCCCGCTGCCTGCAAGGCTTCGGGATCGCCGCCACGAACCTGCTCGCGAAGGCGATCATCACCGATTCGTTCTCGGGCCAGCAGCTGATGCATGCGTTCACCTACATGGGAATCGCATGGGGGCTCGCGCCGATCATTGCGCCGGTAATCGGCGCCCACCTGCAGACGTGGTTCGGCTGGCAAGCCTGCCTCGTCTTCCTGGTCGTCTATTCGCTCGTGATGTGGGCGATCGTATGGCGCTATCGCGAGACGCTACCCGAACCGGTACACCTGGAGGTGCGCACACTGGCGGCGAACACACGCAAGGTGCTCTCGAGCCCCGTGTTCCAGAGTTGCTTCCTCGCCCAGGGGCTCTGCTACAGCATCTTGCTCGTGTTCAACATCGTCGGACCGTTCATGGTGCAGAACACGCTTCATAAGCCGCCTACGTATTTCGGCTATCTCGCGCTCGGCATCGGGATGATGTACTTCCTCGGCGGCCTGTCGAACCGCATGCACGGGCCCCGTCTGCCGACCGCGGAACAGCGGCTGCGTATCGGTGTGTGCGTGATGACGGCCGCGGCGATCGCGATGCTCGTGCTTGCGGTGACGGTCGGCTTGCGTGTCTGGACGCTCGCTTCGCCTGTCCTCGTCATGGGATTCTGCGCGGGCGCGATGTATCCCACGTTGATGGCCAAAGGCAATTCGCTGTTCCCGCACATCGCGGGTCTGACGAGCGCGATACTCGGGTGTGCGCTGCTGCTGGTGTCGTCGGCCATGATGGGGCTCGCCGGGTTCGTGTCGGTACATGTCCTGACGCCGCTCGCGGTGTTCTTCGTGATCCTCGCGCTCACCGTCGTCGCCATGGTCACGAAGCTGCTGCGGCATCTGGCGCAACTGGAACCCAAGCGCGCCGCGAGCCGTACCGGCGAGGCGGCGTAGGCGTAGGGACATCTGTCGACCTCGCCGTAACGCGGTTCAGGAGCGGCAAAGCAGCCCCACGCCGAGCAGAAAATGATCGTTTCGATCAAACTTCGGGTTTACATCCAGTTGAGTCGATCGAAACGATCACCTACAATGCTCGAAACGGTCATCAAGCGAAGCTCAAGCCCGCAGCGCGACCGGAACACAGAGTAAAACTGATCGTTCCGATCAAAACAAGGCGGCAGTAGCGAGCTCCTTCGCCGTGACCCCTCGATAGGCATTGTGGAGACTTGCGAGTGTCGATCACGTTCAAGGGAATCGTCCCAGCCCTCATCACCCCGATGACCGCGGACCAGGAAGTCGATGAAGCGGGCTTGCGCACGCTCGTCGACCGCCTGATCGACGCCGGAGTGCATGGCCTCTTCGTGCTCGGCACGAATGGCGAGTTCATCGCACTATCGGAAGCGGAAAAGCTGCGCATAGCGCGCATCACTGTCGATCAAGCCCGCTCGCGCGTGCCAGTCATCGCCGGAACGGGCGCCTATGCCACGCGCGACGTCGTCGAGTTGAATCACAAGATGCAGGACATAGGCGTCGATGCCGTCTCGGTGATCACGCCGTACTTCAACGGAGCGACGCAACAGGAGCTGTTCGTCCACTACGACCGCATTGCACGCGGCACGACGCTGCCCGTCATGCTCTACACCATTCCGGCCAAAGCGGGCGTCACCCTGAACGTGGACACAGTGCGGCGACTTGCGGAGATCCCGAACATTCGCGGCATCAAGGATAGCGGCGGCGATTTCGATCGCTTGCTGCAACTGATCAATTTGCGTCGCGACGATTTCGCCGTGTTCACCGGCACCGATTCGATGATCCTGTGGACGTTGATCGCGGGCGGAGACGGCGCCGTCGCCGCAACGACCAATGCGGTGCCGAGCGTCGTGATGTCGATCTGGAATCACTTCCAGGCCGGTGAAATCGATGCGGCTCGGCGCGCGCAAGAGTCGCTGCGTGCACTGCGCGATGCATTCGCGCTCGGCACGATGCCCGTCGTCCTGAAGACGGCAGCCGCGCTGCTCGGCATGCCCGCGGGCCCGGCCCGCGCGCCGGCGCAACCGCTCGACGACGCCGCACGCGACCGCTTGGCGAAAGCGCTCGCCATCTATTCGCGTGTGAGCTGACCGCGAACCGACGCGCCCGGATCTACTTTTCGACCGACCGATCGACCGACAGGCACCGACTCCGACATGACCTCCGTTTATCACTTTCAGACAGTCAAGCACGTCGTGCATGGTGCCGGCAGTCTCGACCAGTTGCCGGAAAAGCTCGCGCTGCTCGACCGACCGATTCGCCGTATCGCCTTCATCACGCAGGACATCATCGAGCGGAACGGCGTGGCGGGCCGCGTCGTCGCCGCGCTCGAACGCCAGGACATACAGGCGCTGATCGTCCGCGACGTGCAGCCCGAGCCGTCCATCGAAAACGTCGAAACCGTCTACCGCGAGCAGATCGAACCGTTTGCGCCCGATGCGGTACTGTCGATCGGCGGCGGCAGCGTGCTCGATGCAGCGAAGCTTTTTGCCGTGCGGCTCACGAACCGGCAGCCCCTGCGCGAATGGCTGGGCATCGATCTGATCGCCGCGCCCGGCGTACCGTTGATTCTCGTCCCGACCACATCGGGCACAGGCTCGGAAGTCACCCCGAATGCGATCGTGACACTGCCCGAGGAGCAATTGAAAGTGGGCATCGTGAGCCGGCACCTGCTGCCTCAGCTCGTGATTCTCGATGCCACGCTGACGCTCGAGCTGCCCAAGCCGATCACGGCCGCGACAGGCATGGATGCGTTCATTCACGCGCTCGAGTCGTACATCTCGACTAAGGCTAATCCCATCAGCGACATGTTCGCGATGGAATCGATGCGGCTCATCGGAGCGAATCTGCTCGAGGCCTACGAAAACGGCCACTCGCTGAAGGCACGCGAGGCGATGCTGCTCGGTTCGATGTACGGCGGGCTCGCATTGACGGCGGCTGGCACGGCGGCGGTCCATGCCCTGGCCTATCCGCTCGGCGGAATGTTCAACATCACGCATGGCGTTGCGAATTCGATGTTGCTCCCGCATGTCATGGAGTTCAACCTCGATGCGGCAGCCGGCCGTCTCGCGAACGTTGCCCATGCGCTCGATATCGCTCGGCGCGACGAAGGCGACGCGACGTCGGCTGGCAAGCTGCTGGCTCGCCTTCGCGAATGGACGAAGGCCCTCTCGATCCCGCAGGACCTGCGCGAGTTCGGCGTATCGGAGGAACATCTGGATGCGCTTGCGGTGGCCGCCTCGAAAGTGAAGCGCCTTCTGGGCAACAACCCGAAGCCGTTGAGTATCGACGAAATCAAGGCCATCTATCGCCGGCTGTTGCCATGAACTCGTCATCTTCAAGCCGCATTCGGTTGTTGATCATCGGCGACGACCTGTCGGGCACCGCTGATTGCGCCGTCACCTGTACCCACTATGGGCTCGCGAGCGTCGTCAGCCTCGACATTGCGCAAAGTTCGGAAGGCAACGTCGATGTACTCGCTATCGATACCGACACACGTCGACAGACCGCCGCCGACGCCGCGCGAATCAACGAGCGGGTATGGCGCACACATGCCAGCGGTCGTCTTGTCTACAAGAAAATCGACTCGACGTTGCGCGGAAACTTCGCGGCGGAAGTCGCGGCACTCGCCAGGTTTGCCGGCATGGCCATCGTCGCGCCTGCATTTCCGCAAGCCGGTAGAACGACGCGCAACGCCCATCAGTTCGTCTTCGGCGTACCGGTCGAAGAGTCGGAGGTTTGGCGCAACGAACATATCGTCGGTCGAGCGGATATCCGTTCGATGCTCGCCGATGCGGGCCTGCGCGTGACGCATATCGGATTGGACGAGCTCCGCGAAGGTGTGACCGGTCTGCGTGCACGGCTTGCCGCGTGCAAACGCGAACAGTGGCAAGCGGTCGTTTGCGATAGCGAAACCGACGTGGACCTCGCGCTCATCGCCGAGGCGTCGGCAACGCTCGAACACGTGTTCTGGGTCGGTTCCGCTGGATTGGCCGCGCCGCAGGTGGCGGCGTTCACGAACGCCAGCCCGACGTCGGTATCCGCGCCCGAACGGACGCACGCGCCATCGGCGGCAGGCGCGCCTCATCCGCGCGGCGTGTTGACGGTGGTCGGCAGCATGTCGAGCATCTCGCACCGGCAAGTCGCCACGCTGCAAACCCACGTGGGCGACTCGCTCGATCCGTTCGAAGTGGACGCGCGAGCGCTGCTCGACCCAGTCAGCCAGGCAGCGTTGACGTTGACCACTCGCGTGACGAATGCGCTGATGCGCGGCCGCCATGTGGCCGTCGCCCTGAGCCAGACCGAACGCATGCAGGCCGCCGACGGCCCGATGCTTGCGCGACTGCTCTCCGAAAAGCTTGCGCCCGCGGCTCGACACGCCGCGGCGCTGATCGCAACGGGCGGTGAAACGGCGCGCGCGCTCTTATCGGCGATGAGCGTGACGACGCTCGCGGTCGTCGAGGAAATCGAGCGCGGCGTTCCGTTGCTTGCTACGACCTACGATGGTCGCGTGCTGCCCGTCGTCACAAAGGCGGGAGGCTTCGGCCAGCCCGAAACATTGTATTGCGCATGGCGGCGGCTCGCCGCGGCACAACGAGCGGACGCACTAACGCCGCGCCAGCCTTCGGAAGGGGAAACTATGACATATCGACCCGTAATCGGAATCACGATGGGCGATGCCGCCGGCGTGGGGCCGGAGATCATCATGAAGAGCCTCGCGCACGAATCCGTGTACGACGGCTGCCGTCCGCTCGTCATCGGCGACGCAAAGCGCCTCGCCGACGCGGGCCGCCGCGCCGGCGTGACGTTGACCGTCCGTCCTATCGCCGCGC
Organism: Paraburkholderia sp.; assembly: GCA_039593375.1. Taxonomy (GTDB): domain Bacteria; phylum Pseudomonadota; class Gammaproteobacteria; order Burkholderiales; family Burkholderiaceae; genus Trinickia. The sequence continues at coordinate 5,885 of JBCNPL010000001.1, forward strand.
CCGCCGACGCACGCTTTCGCTACGGCGAAGTCGATTGCATCGACCTTGGCCTGATTCCGGCCGATCTGCCGTACGGCAAGCTGTCGGCCGTCGCCGGCGATGCCGCGTATCAGTACATCGCGCGCACGGTAGAGCTGACGTCGGCGGGCGAGCTCGATGCGATATGTACCGCACCGCTCAACAAAGAAGCGTTGCATGCGGGCGGGCATATCTTTCCGGGTCATACGGAATTGCTCGCGCACCTCACCGGGATTCCGGAAGTCTCGATGATGCTCGTCGCCCCGAGGCTGCGCGTCATTCACGTTACGACGCACATCGGCCTCATCGATGCGATTCGCCGAATCGAACCGGGCCTCGTGCAGCGCACGATCGAACGCGCGCACGAAACACTCGTGCGCGCCGGCATCGAGCAACCACGCATCGGCGTGTGCGGGATCAATCCGCACGCGGGCGAAAACGGCCTGTTCGGTTATGGCGAGGAAGAAGAGAAGATCGTGCCGGCCGTCGAGGTGCTGCGCGAACGCGGCTGGGACGTGGAAGGACCGCTGCCCGCCGACACGCTGTTCTTCCGCGCCGGACGAGGCGACTTCGATGTCGTCGTCGCGATGTATCACGACCAGGGCCACGGCCCCGTCAAGGTGATGGGGCTCGAAGCCGGTGTCAACGTCACGGTCGGCTTGCCGGTGATCCGCACCTCGGTCGATCACGGCACGGCGTTCGACATCGCCGGCAAGGGCATCGCCGATGAGCGCAGCTTGCTCGAAGCGCTCAAGCAGGCACAGGACCTGGCGACGCGGCGCGCGGTCGAGGCCGCCTGAGCCGTTTCACTTTTCGCATGCCCGGGCCCGTGCCCGGCTTGCGTGCCGAGGCGGCAGATAAAAAGCACGCCCGCAGCGAACAACATCGGAGACAGCTATGAATCACTTCACCGTATGGGACAGCGCCGTCATCGTCGCGATGGTCGTCGTCTATATCATCGTCACGGCCTGGATCAGCATCCGCCTGCGAAGCAAGACGACCGAGCAATTCATGGTGGCGGGCCGCTCCGCGCCGGCCATCGTGATCGCCATCTTGCTGATGTCGGAATACATCGGCGCCAAGTCGACGATCGGGACTTCGCAAGAGGCCTTCAACGCAGGAATCGCCGCGTCGTGGTCGGTGATCTCGGCGTCGATCGGTTTCGTGCTGTTCGGCCTCTTCATGGCGAAGCGCCTCTACAAGTCCGGCGAGTTCACGATCTCCGGCTTCATCGCGCAGAAGTATGGCAAGACCGCGAAGCTGGTCGTGTCGGCCATCATGATCTACGCGCTTTTCATCGTGAACGTCGGCAACTATGTCAGCGGCGCGGCGGCGATCTCGACGGTCTTGCGCGTCAACTTGCCGACGGCCGCCTTCATCACCGCCATCGTCAGTACCGTCTATTTCGCGTGGGGTGGCCTGAAGAGCGTCGCGTATGTCACGATCCTGCATAGCGCCGTGAAACTGCTGGGCATCGGCATCCTCGTTTGGATCGCGTTTTCGATGACAGGCGGCATCGCGCCGATGATGCAGAGCATGCCGGCAAAATATTTCACGTGGAACGGCGCGCTGAGCGGCGGCACCATCGGTGCATGGATCATCGGAACCGCGGGCGCCATTTTCTCGACGCAGTTCATCATCCAGGCGATCTCGGGCGCGAAGTCCGCCAACGAAGCGCGCAACGCGACGCTGATCGCCGGGGTACTCTGCGTGCCGATCGCGCTCGCACTCGGGTTTCTCGGCGTCGCCGCGAAATACCTCTTTCCCGGAATCAAGAGTCTTTACGCGCTGCCGATCTTCTTGCAGCACATGAACCCTCTGCTTTCCGGCGTCGTGACGGTGTCGCTGGTCGCTTCGATCTTCGTCAGCGTCAGCACGGTGGCCCTCGCGATCGCGTCGCTGATCGTCAAGGATTTCTACGTTCCGCGATATCGGCCTTCCCCGGAGCAGGAACTGCGCGCGACGCGCACGATCTCGTTCGTCGTCGGCTTCGTGCCGCTCATCTTCGTGCTGTTCGTGCCGCAGATCCTCGCGCTGTCGTTCTTCACTCGCGCGTTGCGGCTCACCGTGACCGTCGTCGCGTTGATCGGCATCTACTTGCCCTTCTTCAACAGCAATCGCGGTGTGATTTCGGCACTCGTCGTTGCGACCGTCGCCACGACAGTCTGGTATCTGCTCGGCAATCCGCTCGGCATCGACAACATGTATGTCGCGCTCGTTACGCCGGCGATCGTCATGGTGGTCGAGAGACTGCTGTTCCGTCCCGCCGGCAGCCATGGCCGGCAAGCCGAGCGGCAAGGCATCGCGCACAACACCGATTCATGATACCCACGCAGCCCGCGCGCATGGAAAACCGTATAGACCCGCCCCCGAGTATCGACGCCTCACGATTTCATCATGATCAGTCAGTCCACCTTGCCCTCTCCAGCCACGACGATGCCGGGCCGATTGCATGCGGCCAGCGATGACGCGGCACGCATCGATGCGTATTTGCCAACGGCAACCGTGCAAAACCACGCCGCGAATCTCGCCGTGCTCGGCAACGGCGACCTGCTCTGTGCGTGGTTCGGCGGCACCCAGGAGGGTGTCCCCGACATTTCGGTCTATTTGTCGCGACTCGCCAAGGGCAGTTCGGTCTGGACCGAGCCCGTCCGCCTCTCGGACGACCCTACCCGCTCAGAACAGAATCCCGTGCTGTTTCAAGCGCCCGACGGCAAGCTCTGGCTGCTCTATACGGCGCAGTTGTCCGGCCATCAGAACACATCGATCGTGCGCCGCCGCATCTCCAGCGACCACGGCCATACATGGGGGCCCATCGACACGCTCTTCGACGAGCCGGGCACTTTCGTGCGCCAACCGATCGTGATCGCGGCCGACGGAGCCTGGCTGTGTCCTGTCTTCATGTGCCGTGTCGCGCCCGGCGAGCGTTGGTCGGGCAACGACGACATCAGCGTCGTCATGCGCTCGACCGATGGCGGAACGAGTTGGACGCCGCACGAAGTGCCAGGCAGTGTCGGCTGTGTGCACATGAACATTCAACTGCTCGCCGACGGATCGTTGATCGCCCTTTTCCGCAGCCGCTGGGCCGACCACATCTACGCTAGCCGCTCGAAGGACGGACGTGGCTGGAGCGCGCCCGAGCCGCTGACGCTGCCGAACAACAATTCGTCGATCCAATTCGTCGCGCTGGCGAACGGCCACCTCGGGCTCGTGTTCAACAACAGCAGCGCGAAAGAGAGCGTGGAACGTCGCGCGTCGCTTTACGACGACATCGAGGATGCCGAAGATAGCGGCACCCTCGTCGCCCAAGCGGCGTCCTCGCGCGGAACGGCGTTTTGGGGCGCGCCGCGCGCGCCGATGACGCTAGCCATTTCGACCGATGGCGGGCGTACCTGGCCGATCGCGCGCAACCTCGAAACGGGTGACGGCTATTGCATGACGAACAATTCGGCCGAGAAGCTCAACCGCGAGTTTTCCTATCCTTCGATCGCGCAATCGCCGGACGGCAGGCTTCATATCGCGTACACATACTTCCGGCAGCGCATCAAGTATGTCAGCGTCACCGAAGACTGGGTCTCGTCGAAGCAGCAAGCGGCACAGTGAATGCGCCCGGAAGACGCGCGTTCGTCTCGGGTTCTGAGACATCACGAGCGGGAAATCGATAAACTACGCCCGCGCCGCCCGCTCGGCGCCGCTGCCCGTCCCAGCGCGGCGGCGCCCAGAACCCGTTACCGATCAGCCAATGAAAGTTGCTCGCCGCCGCGAGGCCATGCTCAAGGCAGTCCTGTCTGGAATGACGGAAGTCGCCGAATTGTGCGAACACTTCGGCATGTCCGAGGCCACAGTCCGCCGCGATCTGCGCGCACTGGCGGACGAGGGCCTGATTCTGCGCACCTACGGAGGCGCGGCATCCGTCAGCATCCATGCGCCGGAAGAGCCGCTCGAGCAGCGCACTCAGAGCTTTCAGGCCGAGAAGGATGCAATAGGCCGGGCGGCCGCGGCGCACGTCGTCGAGGGCGATACGATCTTTCTCGACAGCGGCACGACGACTGCGGCGCTGGCGCGCGCACTGACGAGCAGGCAAGACGTTCACGTCGTCACGAACAACCTGCTCGTCGTGCAGATACTGGCGGGAAGCCAGGTGCAACTGACGCTGCTCGGCGGCGAAGTGCGAGCGTCCAGCATGAGCACGTTTGGCGCAATCTCTCAGCTGGCGCTGACGCGCATCACAGTCGACAAGGCGTTTCTCGGGGCGGACGGCGTCGTGCCGGGCCGCGGTCTTTGCGAAGCGACGGCGGACCAGGCATATCTGAAGGAGTGCGTGATGCGGCAGGCAGCGGTGGTCTACGTGCTGGCCACCTCCGACAAGCTGAATCGCGACAGTCAGCAACACTGGGCCCCCCTCGAAAAGCCATGGACGCTCATTACCGACGCTTCGTCGCCCGACGCGGGACTGCAGGCCTTCGACGGCATCGCCGGCGTGACGATCGAGAACGTCACGCTGCCGGCCGGCGAAGCGGACGAACTGAAGTGAAAGAGTCCGACGCGCATTGAGTCGAGACTGCGGGAGAAGCCATGATCAAGCGAACTTTAGTAACCGGCGCGAGTTCCGGTATCGGGCTTGCCATTGCGTTGCGGCTCTTGAAGGACGGTCACGAGGTCATCGGGCTTAGCCGCACCAAACCCGACATCGCGGATGAGCGTTTTAGCCACATTCGCGCGGACTTGAACAACGTCGAGGCGATTGCGGACGAACTGCGACGACCAGGAGACGTCCACGGTCTCGTTCACGCGGCCGGCTTCATGAAAACGGCAAAGCTCGGTGAATTGGATTTCAATAGCGGCAAAGCGATGTGGCGTCTCCACGTCGGCGCGGCGTCCGCGCTTGCGAACGTTCTCGTGCCCTCGATGCGCGATGGCGGGCGTATCGTGCTGATCGGCAGCCGCGTGTCGGCCGGGGCGGCGGGCCGCAGCCAGTACGCCGCGGCCAAAGCGGGGCTGGTGGGAATGGCGCGTTCGTGGGCCATCGAACTCGCACCGCGCGGAATTACCGTCAACGTGGTATCGCCCGCCGCAACCGCAACGCCGATGCTGGGCGACCCGCAACGGGCGTCGAGCGCTCCGAAGATGCCGCCTATCGGCCGATATGTCCGGCCCGAAGAAGTCGCCGCGCTCGTGGCGTTTCTAGTCGGGGACGATGCCGGCGCCATTACGGGGCAACAGATCATGGTGTGCGGCGGTAGTTCGCTGAGCTAACGAATTTTGCAAAAAGGGCGAGTCCGCGGACTCGCCCTGAACTGCGCACGCCCAACTCTTGTGGCCAGGGGCTGGTTCGTGCCGAAGGCCAACGATGTTATTGCGCTTTTACAGCCGCATCAGTCTTGACGTCGGCCTTCACGGGCGCCGTGCCGGTTTCCGTGGCGGCGCCGGACTTCGCCTTGTCAGCGCCAGTCTCAGCGCTTTGCTCCTTCTTGTGCAACTTGTGCCCTTGAGTCTTTGCACCATGCTCGACTGACTTCTTCTTGCTGTGCACGCCATGGATCACCTTCTTCGGCGCGGTGCCGGCTTCATTGGTCGACGCATCGGTCTTCGTCGTACCCGCTTGCACCTCGGTGCTGGCCTTGGTGTCGGTCTGACCGGCTTGCGCCGCGGCGGTTGCCGCCGCCGTCGATGACGCGGGTGCGGCGGTCTGCGCGAAAGCGGTGGAAACGAGCAGAGCGGAAGCGAGAGCAGCGAAAATCGTCTTCATGAGTGACTCCTTTTCTTTGGGCGGCTGAAGAAGTTCAGCGCTGCCGGTTCAACGCGTGGCCGACGACACGTGTTGACCTCGAACTGGTGACAAAGCGTAAGGAGTGTGACGAACGGTCTAGAATGATGCGCGACTGCTTCGCGCGCAATTCCGCTTCCCGACCAGGACGACATACTCGCCATGACTACGCTTTCCCTGCCTGCCTTCGACGACGTCGTCGCCGCCGCCAGGCGACTCGAAGGTTTTGCCCACCGCACCCCCGTCCTGACCTCGCGAACGATCAACGACGAACTCGGCGTGCAACTATTCTTCAAGTGCGAAAACCTGCAGCGCATGGGCGCGTTCAAATTCCGCGGCGCATTCAACGCCCTATCGAAATTCGACGAAGGTCAGCGTCGCCGCGGCGTTGTCGCGTTTTCTTCCGGCAATCACGCGCAGGCCATCGCGCTTTCGGCCCGACTGCTCGGCATGCCCGCGACGATCGTCATGCCTCACGACGCACCCGCCGTCAAGGTCGCGGCGACAAAGGGCTACGGCGGCAATGTCGTGATCTACGATCGCTACAAGGACGACAGAGAACAGATCGGTCGCGAGCTGGCGGACAAGCACGGCCTCACGCTGATTCCGCCGTACGACCATCCGGACGTCATCGCCGGTCAAGGCACGGCTGCGAAGGAGCTGTTCGAGGAAGTCGGGCCGCTCGATGCGTTCTTCGTGCCGCTGGGCGGCGGTGGCCTGCTGTCCGGGTCGGCGCTCTCGACACGCGCACTTTCACCCGATTGCGCGCTCTATGGCGTCGAGCCCGAAGCAGGCGATGACGGGCAGCAGTCCTTCCGTTCCGGGAAGATCGTGCACATCGATACACCCAAGACCATTGCCGACGGAGCGCAGACTCAGCATCTGGGCGAACATACATTCCCGATCATCCGGCGCGATGTCGACGATGTGCTGACGGCAAGCGACGCCGAACTCGTCGAATGCATGCGCTTTTTCGCGTCGCGCATGAAGCTCGTCGTCGAGCCTACCGGATGCCTGGGATTGGCCGCGGCCCGCCGCATGGGGGCCGCGCTCAAGGGAAAGCGGGTAGGCGTGCTCGTCAGCGGAGGCAACGTCGACATTCAAAGATTCGCCGAACTGGTGGCGCTCAACGGATAAGGCGCCGCGGCGTCCGCCCTATTCCCGAGACGCTCCCTACTCGATGATTTGAAACTGATCGAGGTAGCGATCGTCGATGGAGAGCCCTAGTCCCGGCACGTCGTCGTCGAGATCGAGGAAGCCGTTTTGCGGTTGAGGATCGCCCTTGAAGATGTAGTAGAACAGCTCGTTGCCGACCTCGACATCGTGCACCGGGAAGTATTCCGACATCGGTGACGCGAGCGTCGACATCGTCAGGTGATAGTTGTGCATCTGGCCCGCGTGCGGAATGACGGGCACGCTGTACGCCTCGCACAACGCATTGATCTTGTGCGCCGCCGTGATACCGCCGACACGGTTCGTGTCGTATTGAACGACGCTGACCGCTTTCTTGTCGAGCAACTGCTTGAAGCCGTGCAGCGTGAATTCGTGCTCGCCGCCCGAAATCGGAATCGACGTGAGCTGGTTGAGTTCGGCGTAGCCGTCGATATCGTCGGCGATGACGGGCTCTTCGAGCCAGCGTGGCTCGAACTTCTCGAGCTTCGGCAGAATCCGCTTCGCGTATTCCAGGTTCCAGCCCATATAACATTCGAGCATCAGGTCGTTCTCGTAGCCCACGACTTCGCGAACGGCCTCGACCGACTTCAAGTTTTCACGCACGCCGGCCACGCCGTCGCGCGGTCCGTAGCCGAAGCGCATCTTGAATGCCTTGAAGCCCTGCTCCAGATAACCCGCGGCTTCCTTTTGCATCTCGCCGAGATCGGTGCGGTAGAGCTTCGACGCATAACAAGGAATCTTTTCCTTGGTCCGCCCGCCGAGCAGCTTGAACACGGGCTTGCCGGTCGCCTTGCCCATCAAGTCCCATAGTGCGATGTCGACGCCCGAGATGGCCGCCATGCCGATGCCCTTGCGGCCCCAGGCCAACGTCGACCGATACATGCGCTGCCAAAGGTATTCGTAGTCGAACGGGTCTTGGCCGATGACGAGCGGCGCCAGGTATTGATCGACGATCGCCTTCGCGATGCGCGGAGCGAGCGCGACGTTACCGAGGCCGACGAGCCCGGTATCGGTCTCGACTTCGACGACGGTCCAGCCGTGAAAGCGGAACGTGCCCATCGAATCGCCGCGATCGTACAGCTGGTCCATCGCGTTGGAGCAAAAGTGCGCCTGCGGCGGCACCGTCTTGCCCTTCCATTCGAAAACGCGTGCGCGCACTTTGGTGATCTTCATGATCGGATGTCTCCTCGGAATCGTCAGGATGGATTCGTGACTGCTGCTTGAAATATTGGGGGAGCTAGGCGATCAAATCTATTGACGTTTTTCTATCTATCGATAACTCTTCCTCATACCTACGTTTTGGCCCGCGCGCCGCTCGAACCGTCATGATTCCTCCATTCAGCACCTTGCAAGGGCGCCTCAGAATGCAGCATCTTCGGCTGCTGATCGCAGTCGAAGATCGCGGCTCGCTGCGCCAGGCAGCCGACGCACTGGCGCTGACCCAGCCCGCCGTCACGAAGATGCTGAGGGACATGGAAACGCTGCTCGGCGTGACGTTGTTCGAACGCCATGTGCGCGGCTTGCGTCCGACGCGCTTCGGCGCGGCGGCCACGCGCTACGCCAAGCTCGTCTTCTCGGACATGGCCGGGCTTCGCGACGAACTGGCGGCGCTCGAGTCGGGCAAGGTCGGCAAAGTGAGAGTCGGTGCGGTGATGGCCCCGACGCCGGTCCTGCTCGCCGAAGTCATTCGCCGCCTCAAGCGTGATCATCCGCTGCTCGATGTCAGCGTTCAGGTCGATACGAGTGACGTCCTCGTGCCGATGCTCGAGCGCGATCAACTCGACGTCGTGCTCGGTCGCGTGCCGGAGGGCTGGGACAGCAGCCTGCTCGAGTTCGAACATCTCAGCGACGAAGCGCTTTCCCTCGTCGTGTGCCACGAGCATCCCCTGCTGAAGCGCCGCAAGCTCTCGCTCGAGGAGTTGGTGGCGTTTCCGTGGATCTTGCAGCCGCGGCCGAGCCCGATGCGCACGCTCGTCGATCTGTCGTTCGCGGACGCCGGCCTCGTGCCGCCGCCGAGCACGATAGAAACCGCGGCCGTGCTGATGACCACTTCGCTGTTGCCTGGCAGCGACCTCATTGCCGTTCTGCCGTCCTCGGTCGCCGCGTACTACGCTGAACTCGACGTGCTGAGGGTGCTGCCCGTGCGGCTGCCGCGCGAGCTCGGTCCATACGGCATCGTCACGCGGCGCGGGCGCGAGCTGTCGGCATCGATGTCGCTACTGTTCGACACGCTGCGTGCGGCGGCGGCCGAAGGGCTGGCTTGACGCGCCAAGCGAACAACGCAGGTTATCGCCCTATCCAAAAAACTCAATAGACATTCGCTCCATGCTCGCGCGACGCTAGCGCCTGGGTCTCGATTCTTCGATTCGCAACGACCGCGGATCGAGCGAACCGCAGGCCCGAGCCACTCAAGTAAACAAAAAGAGCGACGTCGCCACGACGCCGCAAAACAACGGAGCGAGACATGCCCACCGATCACCGGCAACGACGCCGCACATTGCTGCTACTCTGTGCCCTTTCCTTCATTCTCTACGTCGATCGAGTCAACTTGGCGACGGCCGCCGGCGCCATCAAGGCCGAACTCGGACTGACCAATACCGGGCTTGGCGTTGCATTTTCCGCCTTCGCCTACTCCTATGCCATCTGCCAGGTCGCCGGCGGGTGGATCGCCGATAGGTTCGGCGCACGCAACACGTTGATCGGCTGCGGCCTCATCTGGGTCATCTCGACGTTTGCCACAGGCTTCGTGCACACCTTGGGCCTGCTCTTCGCCGCGCGTCTACTGCTCGGGATCGGCGAGGGCGCGACGCTGCCGGCCCAAGCCCGCGCGGTGACACGCTGGTTTCCACGCGAACAGCGCGGCATCGTGCAGGGGTTCACGCATTCATTCTCCCGGCTCGGCAATGCCATCACGCCGCCGATCGTGGCCGCGCTGATGGCATGGCTCTCGTGGCGCGCGGCGTTCTATGTCATTGGTGCCGTGACGGCGGTTTGGCTCGTCTGGTGGTGCGTTTCGTTCCGCGAGCACCCGCAAGACGCGACGACGAATGTCCTCGACGGCGCGTCGCCGTCAGGTCCGACACCGTGGGGCCCGCTCGTCAAGCGCATGGCGCCGACCATCTTCGTCTACTTCTGCTACGGCTGGACTGCCTGGCTTTTCTTCACTTGGCTGCCGACGTTCTTCCTGCACGGCGAAGGCCTCAATCTCAAGTCGTCGGCGCTATTCGCGTCAGGCGTCTTCTTCGCCGGGGTGGCCGGGGATACCGTCGGCGGCTGGCTCAGCGATCAGATTTACCGCAGGACCGGGAATCTCGCCCTCGCGCGGCAAGGAGTCATCGTTCTCAGTTTCGTCGGCGCGCTGCTGTTTCTCGTGCCGCTCGCGTTCGTTCATTCCGCGGTCGGCGTGGCGCTGTGCTTGTCGGGGTCGTTCCTGTTTCTCGAGTTGACGATCGGACCGATCTGGGCCGTACCGAGCGACATCACGCGCACGCATGCCGGCATCGCGAGCGGCATGATGAACGCGGGCTCAGCCGTCGCAGGCATCCTCTCGCCGATCCTGTTCGGCTTCCTCGTGGACCGGACCGGAAGCTGGACCCTGCCGTTCGCGGGCTCGGTCGCGATGCTGCTGATCGGAATCGTGGCTGCGTTGCGCATCCGTCCTGAGCGGCCCTTGGTCACCGACGCGGTCGCGACGCCGCTCGAGCGGCTTGCACCGCGAGGCCGCTGAATGGCGGCGTGCGGAATCGAGACGGGGCGTTGCCCCGTCTTTCGCCGCTGGGTTTCAGGCGTCGTCGATGCCGACAATCGGGGCCGCTGGGGACGCCAGAGCGATCCTGTAGAAGCGCAATGCGTTAGTGGCCATCACCGCGCCGCGCTGCGACGGCGTCAAATCGGCAAGCATGCGCAGCATCCCGTCGACGAGCTCTCTATAGCCGATGCGCAAGCCCGCAACCGGGAAGTTGCTGGCGAACATGCAGCGCTCCCAACCGAAGATCGCAAGCGTATCGCGCACGATTCGCGCGTTCGCCTGCCAGTCCCAGGCTTGGTCGCGCAGTCCGAATTCCGATAGCTTGACGTGGACGTTCGGCTCACGTGCCAGCGTTTCCATCCAGTCACGCCAGCGCGCAAGCCCTTCTTCGCTGCGATCCCACGCGAATCCATGATGATTGAGGACGATGGGCACCTCGGGAAAAAGGCGTGCGACCTCGGCCGCTTCCGGCAGATGCCATGCCGGAACACGGAGGTCCCAGCTGAGGCCGTGTCGAACCAGCAGCGAGAAGCCGCGCAACCAGGCATCGTCCTGCATCGATCCAGGTCGCCCGCGCACGCGGTCGATGTCCGCCGGCGAAGGGGCCGTCACCGGTTTGCTGCGTATTCCGCGCACGAGCGGGTATCGGAGATGCTCGAGCAAGCGCTCCTCGGTATCCGGGCGATCGAACCAAACATGCGCCACGACGGCATTCGGAAAGCCGTGCCTTTCATGCAGCGCGTGTAGCCAGGCAGTCTCGGCGACCTGTTGGTCGCGCGCGCGCTCGGCCTCGATATGGACAGTCGCTACCACGCGGCAACCGCGCGCGGCGGCACGATAATCTTCGGGAAGGAAATCGCGGCGAATCGACCGATACTCGCCCAGAAAGAACGCATCGGGATCGTAGTGTTCCTGCAGCCAGGGGTAATGGCCGCGCGACAGATCCCAGAGATGGTGATGCGCATCGACGATGTCGATGCGCTCCGTTTCAAAATTGGATATGTTGCTTGTCACGGCATCATCATGTTCAATGCTCGCAGCGCGCAGGCAGCGTGGTTGCGATCACCGCCGCCACGACGAGCGCAACGGCAAGGCAGTAGACCCCCACGTTGGCGCTGTAGTGCTGAATGAGCACGCCGACGGCGTACGGACCGCAAAAACCGCCGAGATTCCCGAGCGCGTTGATGAGGCCGCGCGCGCCGCCCGCTTGCTCGGCGCTGCAGAGCTTCGGCGGAATCGTCCAGAAGACGCCGGCCGCCGCCTGCAGGAAAAAACCGCAGCCGACCAGGAAGGCATAGGACAAGCCAATACTGGCCTGAAAGCGCACCGACAAGAAAAGACAGAGGGCGAATCCCAGCAGCGGCCCGATGACGAAGGCCCGGCGCTTGCCCAATCGGTCCGACAGATGCGAAGTCGCCCACATGCCGGCCATCGTGCCCAAATACGGAAGGATCGCGAGCGCGCCGACCTGCCCCATGCCGCCATGCGTCAGATTCTTCAGGATCGTCGGCAGCCAGAGCGTATAGCCGTAGATACCCATTTGATAGAAGAAGTTCAGCGCGATGAGACGCCAGATGGCCGGATCGCCGAGCACCGCGGCGAACGAGGCCGAAACGCCGTGCTTCCCACGCGCCGCTTCCTGCTCGGCCAGCCTGGAACTCAGAATGTAGTCGCGCTCGGCCGCCGATAGCCACTGCGCCGTTTCGGGGCCATCGCTCGCGAATGCCAGCCAAAACACCAGCGCCAGCACCGACAAAAGCCCTGTCGTAAAGAAGAGGTAGTGCCAGTTGAATGTCGCCAGGACCGCGCCCGATAACGGCGCCGTGATCATGCCGGCGAGCGGAACGAACATGATGACGGCGGCATTGGCGCGCCCCCGCTCATGATCGGGAAACCAGTGGCTGACCATCGTCAGCACGACAGGCAACATCCCGCCCTCGGCAACGCCGAGCGCGAAGCGCAGCGTCAAGAGTTGCCAGGCCTCTGTGACGAGGCCGGTCAACGCTGAAATGAGGGCCCATGCAACCAGCGACCACGCGATGAAGCGCTTGCCGCTCCCCAGCGCCGCCAGCCGCCCGCCCGGGATTTGCAGAAACAGATAGCCGATGAAGAAGATGCCCCCTGCGAGCCCCACCGTACTCGCGGCAAGCGCAAGATCGGCACTCATGCCGCCCGGCATCCCGAATGCGATGTTCACCCGATCCATGTAGGAAATGATGCACGTGAGCAGAATCGGCGGAATGACCCGCAACCAGCGGCTGCGAGGTACAGCTATATCGCCTGCGGCACTCGCGGCGCCGACACCTTCGAACGTCGTCATTTTTCGTCTCCATGCGCGCGGAGCTCGCGCGTTGTATTGATATGTTTCGATCTGGCTGTTTAACGGCGATGCGTCATCCGGCCAGCACCACGAGTCCATCGGGCTCCTTGCCGGTTGCGAAAGCGTGAGACAGTGTCAGTGTCTCGAGATCGAGCCGGGCCACGCTGTTGTCGTTGAGCGGGATGTACGCAAGCGGCGCCTCGGGATGGAAGGCCAGCGCGATCGGCTTGTGCACCGTCGGGACTCGTTGCAGTTCCTGTAGCGTTTGCGCGTCATAGACGCCGATGCTGCGCTCGCCGTAGTTCGTCACGAACAAGCGGTTGTCGCGCGCCAGATAAATGCGCGTCGGGTCCTCGCCCGTCGGCACGGTCTTGAGGACTTCCATCGTCCGGGCGTCGAGCATCGAGAGCGTCGCCTCGTCTCGACTCGCCGCGTAAAGGATCGTCTCGTCGCGGCTCAGACAGCACCCTTCCGGACGTCCGCCGATACTGGCCGCCAACGGCTCTCGATCGGGCGCGTGCGGGTGGACGAGCGTGACCGTGTGCGACCGCAAATGCGTGATATAAGCTCTCTCGCCGTCTTTGCTCACGACGAACAAGTGGCTCTTCACACCCCCCGACGGAACGACGCGCGCAGGCGTCCTGCGCCGCGCCGGCTCATCGAAGACGAGCAACACGTTGTCCTGCTCGGAGAGCGCATAGACACGGTCGCGCCGATCGATCTGAATGCCGTGGATGCGCCCATGAGGCGCACAATCGAGCGAGGCGACGTGCTCGCCGTTGGCCAGGTCGACGATGAAAACCTCGTGTCCGCCCACGCCCTCGTGAGCGAAGGTCTGCACGCCGTAGTGCCCCACGTAGGCAAACGCGCCGCGCGAATCGACGACGAATTCGTGCGGATAGGCGGGCAATTGCGCACGCAACGCCAGTTCGCCGGTATCGAGGTAATAGCCGCTGAAACTGTTGCTGAATTTCTCGACGAGAACGGCTTTGAGACGGGATGTCATGGCTCTTCCTGATTGAAATCGGGCGAAGGACACGCGGACGCTAGCGTGCCCAGCGCAGCACGAGCGGGTCGAGGCGGCGAGCGGTATCGAGCAGTCCGGCGCGCACCTCCGGCGACAGCACCGGCATTGGATGTCGCGGGGCATCGCAGGCGATCACACCGCCCTCTTTCATCAGCGCCTTCGCGCTCAAGATGCCGCTCTGCCGGTTCTCGTAGTTGATCAGCGGCAGCCAGCGCTGATACCGCGCGAACGCTTGTTCGCGGTCTCCTGACCGGTGCGCTTCGATGATCGGACGAATGCCGTCCGCGTAGGCACCGCCTGTCATCGAGCCAGTGGCGCCCGCGTCGAGATCGGGAAGCAGCGTGATGCCCTCCTCGCCGTCCCACGGCCCTTCCACCGCCGCGCCGCCCAGGCGGATCAGTTCACGCAGCTTCGTGGCCGCTCCTGCCGTTTCGATCTTGAAGTACGCGACATGCTCGATCTCGCGGGCCATGCGAGCAAGGAACGCGGCGGACATCGGGGTGCCGGCGGCCGGTGCGTCCTGAATCATGATCGGAATGTCGACCGCGTCCGAGAGGGCCGCAAAAAACTCGTAGATCCCCGGCTCGGGCACGCGAAAGGTCGCCCCGTGATACGGCGGCATCACCATCAGCATCGCGGCGCCCAGTTCCTGCGCGCGGCGGCTACGCGCGGCGCAAACGACCGAGCTGTAGTGCGTCGTCGTCACGATGACGGGAACGCGCCCAGCCACGTGCTCGAGAACGGTTCGCGTGAGCAAATCGCGCTCGTCGTCCGACAATGCGAACTGCTCGGAGAAGTTCGCGAGAATGCAAATGCCGTCTACGCCGGAATCGATCATGAAGTCGATGCAGCGCTTCTGGCTGTCGAGATCCAACTCACCCGACGGGTGGAACGTGGTGGGCGCGACAGGGAAGATTCCCTGAAAGCGCCGGTTCGTGCGAGAGGTCATGGGCTAACGTCGGAATGAAATGTCAGCGATGACCATCCTCTGCGCCCAAAGCGCGCCGTCCGGTCAAGGCCGATGGTTGATCAAGCGGTCGTGCGCGTGGCGGCGCGATATGACGCGCCCATTCGGCATGCGATCTCGAAGGCCTGCCAGGTCGCTTCGACATTGGCTTTGCCGAGGCCTGAGATGTCATAGGCCGTGCCGTGAGCCGGCGTCGTGATCGGGATCGGCAAGCCACCTTGCACCGTCACGCCGCGAGAGAAACCCATCAGCTTGATCGCGATTTGGCCTTGATCGTGGTACATGGTGACGATCGCCTGATATTCGCCGGCCTGCGCCTTCAGAAAAATCGTGTCGGCGGGGAATGGCCCGTGGAACGGCGACTCGGTCGGCCACTCACGGGCCTGCAGCGCACGGACCGCCGGCTCTATGATGTCGATCTCCTCTCGGCCGCACGTTCCACCATCGCCGCCGTGCGGATTGAACGCCGCCACGGCGATCTTCGGGGCTGCGACGCCGTTGGCGAGCAGCGAACGATAGATGAGTTCCGCGGCCTGCTCGATGCGCTCCACGCTCAGATAGCTCGCTGCGTCCTTCAGCGGGATGTGCGAGGAGATGCGCGAGGTCCACAGCGTGCCGAGCGTGTTGAACTCGCAGAAATAGCCGGTTACGCCGAGGTAATCTGCGAAGTGATGCAGTTCGTCCTCATGGCGCAAGCCGCCGAGCTTCATCGCCTGCTTGTTCAGAGGTGCGAAACAAATTGCATCGATTTCGCCGTCGAGCGTCGCGTCCATGCAGAGGTTCAGGATCCGCAGGACCGATCGGCCGCCGGGCGCCTCGGCGCGGCTCCGGTGAACATCGGCCGCGGTCACGCTATCGATTGCGAGAAACGCGGGGCGCGACGTATCGGGGCGGCTTCGGACTTCGCCGAATGAAGTCACATCGACCATGTCGACGACCGTGCCGGCCACGCGCTGACCGTCTTCCCACAGCCAGCGGTCGCCGACGACGACGATATTCGCGCGCTCCGTGGCGGCCGGCTTGGCGAGCAGCTTCGCGATGAGCTCAGGACCAATCCCAGCGGGATCGCCCAACGTAAGTGCGACAACGGGTTGGGGTGAGGAGGTCATGGTGTGTCTCCGACTCGTTCTTGTGGCCTCGGAAGCGGCTTCCGATTGACGCTATGGTAGAGGGGGGACCGATAACCGACTAGTGAAATAATTTGAACCAGCGATAACCTGGGGTGATGCGGCGGCCTGCAAGCCAGGCAGCGCCGTAAACCGAGCCGGCTGCGCGTCGCCACAAGGCGTTTGCCGAACTACCGTCGTCGAAAAAGCAGGATGCCGCGATCGCATTCGTGTGATCAGACGGTCTCGCCACGAATCGGCGGCGAATCCGTGACAACGGAGGGCGCCGAACGACCAGCGGCGCGGTTCGTCTTGCGGCGGGCCTTGTGCAGCGCTCTCGATTTGCCGAGGAGTCGAGCCAATGACGCATCCGCGTCCGGATCGGCCGTGCCGTTTCGCGAAGCAGGTTTGCGCGCCGCCTGGCGTGCCAATTTTGCCGCGCGCTTGTCCGCCTGCTCCAGTAGCAGGCAAAGCTCCGCCTCGTGAAGGCGCAAGCCTCTCCGCGCGCATGCCGCATCGAGCGACGCCAACTCCCCCGCCTCGAACGCGGCGACCACCGCAGGGTGGAGATAACACCGGCGGCATACCGCGGGCGTATTGCGGAGAAGCGTCGCCACTTCCTTGACCGTCTCGACGAGGTGACGGTGCGCCTGCGCGGCGCTCGACGAGCTCAGACTGCGCAGCGACGCCAGCGCGTAGACGCTCCCCGCCCAGGTGCGATAGTCCTTCGCCGTGAAGTCGGCCCCGCTGGCCTCGCGCAAATAATCGTTGACGTCGGCCGAGCCGACAGAGTGGCGCGCGCCCGTTTCGTCGAGGTACTGGAACAGGTCGTGACCGGGCAGTTCGGCGCAACGGCGGACGATTCGCTTCACGCGCATATCGTCGATCGGAACGTCATGCTCGATGCCGCTTTTTCCGCGAAAGCGGAAGCGCACTTGCCCGGGCCCCACTTTCACGTGCTTCTTGCGCAACGTCGTCAAGCCATAGGATCCGTTTTCGCGCGCGTATTCCTCGCTGCCCACGCGAATGAGGGTGGCGTCGAGCAGCTTGACGATCGCAGCCACCACTTTCCGGCGCGGCATACCAGGGCGTTTCAGGTCGCGTGCGACGCGCGCGCGAATGCGCGGCAACGCCCGGCCGAATGCCGCCATGCGCTGGTACTTGTTCGCGTCGCGCACCTCGCGCCAAAGCGGGTGATAGCGGTACTGCTTGCGCCCGCGCGCATCGCGGCCGGTCGCCTGCAAGTGGCCCCGCGCATCGGGGCAAATCCACACATCCGTGTATGCCGGCGGAATTGCCAATGCATTGATGCGCCGGATTTCGTCCGGGTCCCTGATCCGTTTACCTCGAACATCGAAGTAGGCGAAGCCGCCGTCCATGGCTTTGCGTGTGAAGCCGGGCTGCCTGTCGTCGCTATGGCGCAGGCCTGGCGGCATCTCGTCGGCCGGCGTCGGGGCGCTGCTGCTGGTGGGACTGCGCGAGTTCATGGCATGCGTCGAATCGGACGTGAGTAGGTCGGTCAGGGCTCGACCGATCTGTGCAACGTGCATGCCAGCCTGCAATGACTGGACGAGGATGCGCTGCGAACCCGGCGGCGCGACTGCCGGGTGACGGACGCACTACCTCATAGCGCCGTGCTCTACGTCTCGGCTGCGGAATGTGCTTGCACGAGATCGGCGCGCAGTTCGCCCAACGGTGCCGACCAGTCCCGATAGTCGCGCTGGCGATAGAGCCTTACCGTCGGATACCACGGACTGTCCCGGCGCTCCGTCATCCACACCCAATGCGGATTGATGTCGAGCAGCAGCCACGTCGGACGGCCCAATGCAGCCGCCAGGTGCGCGACAGACGTGCAGACGGTAATCACGAGATCGAGATTGCAAATGAGTGCCGCCGTGTCGTCGAAACTCCGCAACTCGCTTGTTTGGTCGATGACATCCAATCCCGCGCTCGCCATCCGCACCACATCCTGCCCCGCTCCCACCTGCAGACTATGGAACTCGATCCCGGACAATCCCGAGAGCGTCTTGGCATAAAGCTCCGGGGCGACCGCGCGAAGCGGATTGCGCTGATGGGTATGGCTGCCGGTCCAGACGAGCCCGACTTTCAACTTATTGCGCGCCGATATTCGATCGCGCCAGTGCGCGACGCTCGCCGCATCGGCCGAGAGATAAGAGACCGGCGCAGGAAGCGACTCCAGCGTAATGCCAAGCGCGAGCGGCAAGCTCGCAAGCGGAATTTGATAGTCGAAGGCAGGGAGCTGCGTCAGGTCGCTACGCAAGACGGTGACGCCAAGGCCGGCCAGGCTCCGCTCGAAGAGCGCGAAGAGCGGTGGGAAGCAGCAACAGATGACGCTTCCCCCTGCGTCGCGCACTTGCTTCACGAGCAACGGCAAGAAACGAATGAACTGGATGGCGTCCCCATGGCCCTGCTCTCCCCACACGAGCAGCGTCTTGCCCGACAACGCCTCGCCACGCCAACGCCGCTCCGGACAAAACGAGGGCGAACCGCTCAGCTCCGGCGAACCGTGCCAGCGCGCCTCGAAGTTGATCCAGCCGTTCTGGAAGTCACCGCGCATCAGCTGCAGCATCGCCACCGAGAACTGAATTTTCGGATCGGCGCCGGAGACGGTCGCAGCCCGAACGATGGACTCGAATGCCTCGTCCCACGCCTGCGATTCCCTCGCCGCGTTGCTCAGCGCGAGCTGAGCCAGCCCGTAGGCGGGTGCGAGCGTGGCGGCCCGCCGTGCGGCGAGCAGGGCCTTCGCCGGCTCGCGCAATCGAAGCCACGTATTGGCGAGATTCGTCCAAGCGAGATGGTGCGCCGGCTCGGCTCGGACGGCCTCCGCGCCAACGCTCAGCGCGGCCTCGAATTCCTCCCGGTTGTAATGCAGCGCGGCGAGGTTGTTGCGAAGCATCGGGAAATCCGGGTCGATCGCCATCACGCGTCGATATGCGTCGAGCGATGCGTCGTACGCGCCTGCCTGCTGGTGCAAGAGGCCCAGCATGAACCAGGCATCCGCCGCTTCAGGCGCGGCTTCGCTCCACAACTTCGCGACCGCGATGCCGATGTCCGATCGCTGCATCTGATGGGCGACTGCGGCCCATTCTCCCAGCCAGTCCTTGGCGTCCGGCATCACGCGATGAGCGCGGTGGAACCAGTCGAGCGCGCGGTCCAGCTCGCCGATCTGGGCCGAAAGACGTGCCGCTTCGACGCAGGCCGGGCCGTATTCCGGTGCCGCCGCGAACGCTCGATCGAGCCAGAGCTGCGCTTCCTGATAGCGTCCGCAGAGCCGCAGCAATTGAGCTTGCGCGGTCGCGGCGTCGAGGTCCTCCGGCTCAACTGCCAACCAATCGGCAATATGCTCCGATGCTTCGATCAGTTCGCCCGCCGCCAAAAGCTGCTGGACCTTCGGCCACCGTGTACTTGTATCGATCATTGCAGACATTTCGCCGCGCTGCCGTGAAGGTGCCCCGTCGTGAATTCACCATGCATGGGATCACCTGCCGAATGGCTCATTGCGCTCATTTCTAATCGACGCGCGCCTTTCATTACCCCTTCTCCACTTTTTACCGCAATACATCGTTTCGCGATTTTGCCAATATGTTGGCGCCATAGCAAAAAAAGCCGGACGAACCGGCTAAAAGGGTTCCCTCGCCGAGGCACGAGGAAACCTGGGGGAACAGGGATGCGCGCTGTCGTGACATGCTCGCCGACTGCCGACACCATCGTCGCACGGCGCAAGCGCGCAGTTCGACGATGTTCCCCCATGCTCGGCGTCAGTCTTCACGCATCTCTCGGCTCGAATGTTCAAGCCGACTTCCAACGCTACTGCACGGGCGTGGCCTGCGCGGGCTCGGGTGCCGCCGCGCTTGCGTCGGCCGCGACCTTGGCAGGCGCGAACCGTTCGCACTCCTGATCTTTCCACCGTGTCCGGCTCACTCGTCGGTCCTTGTCGAACTGAATCTGATATTCGCATGTGACCGTCTGCTCTCCGGTACGGAAATGGAACAGATAGTTCCAGACGCGCACGTTGAAGACGCTCTCATGAAAATGTGGCGGCCCGATCAATTCGTAGAGCTGATTCTTGGTCATGCCGAGGTCGACCATTCGCAGATTGTCGAGATTCGGAAAGACGCCGTCGGGTGTCGAGGCCTGATCCGTCTTCGGGAACGAAGTATCGGTCGTCGGGCCGACGCACGCGGCAAGACCGAACAGGCACGAGAGCGTCGCGAGGAGCTGGATCGCTGATAAAGATTTCTTGTTCATGATCGATAGGAATCCGAAATGAATCACGTTGCGGTGTGCGGGGTAATGGAAGCGCCAATGCTCATACCGCCTCCCCCTCCCCGCGTCTGGCGACAAGACAGCTCGCTCACCATTGATACCCTGCGCCGACCACCGCGCCGTAGGTACCGCGCGTATTCGTCGACACGGCCGCCTTGTAGATCCAGTGGTTGTTCTCCGAGATCGTCGAGACGCCGAGCGCCTGCCCCGACTGGCCGCGATAGACACTGCCCGCGATGGCGACCATGCTCTTGCCCGGCCCCGTCGGCTGCGGCAAGCCGGCGACAGCCATTGCGGTCGCGACTCCGCCGTCGGCGTCGCGCCGGTACGAGTCGAGGCTGTTGCGCAGTCCCGCGATCTGGTTGTCGGTGTAGCTGTTCGCCTGCGAAAGCGCGTTGCTCAGCTGCTGGACGTTGACCGCGTCGTTCGGCGCGGTACCGGCCGCGACGTTGATGACTTGCCGCGTCGAAGTGCTGGAGCCCACGGCCACGACGTCCGACCGACCGCCGTCGTTACTGCCGGCGCCAATCGCGGTCGAGCTGTTGCCGGTGGCGGTGGCCCCCATACCCACCGCTGTGGTGCCGCTCCCGGACGCCTGTGAATTGTTGCCGACGGCCGTGCTGCTCGACCCGGAGGCAACCGCGCCCGAGCCGCCCGCGGACGAGTTCGGGCCCGTCGGCGTCGCGGCGGTCGTACCGCTGCTGCCGCCGCTCGGCGAAGTCGACGAGAAGCTACCGCCGTTGTTGATCAGCGTCGTCAACTGTTGCTGCACCGCCTGCAACTGCGAAACGTTGACCGCATCGGTGGCCGCTTTACCGGGTGCGAGGCCCGTGATCTGGCGGAATCCGACGTTGACTTCGCCCACCGACGAAGTGGGGCTGCTGAGCCCGTACCCGATGTAATTGGAGAGCGCCCCGATCGTCGTCAAGGAACCGGCGCCCAATGCGACGCTGTTGGCGAAGGTCGCACTGGACCCGGCCCCCAGCGCGACCGCATCGACCGCGCCACTGTTGGCGGCGGAGCCGATCGCGATACCGCCGGCAAACCCCGCATTCGAGTTTGCGCCTTGCGCGATCGATTCCGCACCGTTCGCCGTGGACTTGCTGCCTAGGGCAATCGCATCCGCCTGGCCCGAAGTCGCGGCTTCACCGATCGCCACACCGCCAGGCGCAAACTGCCCGACAATAGCCCCGTTGCCCATGCCAACGCCGTTGTCGCCGTTGACAACCGTCGTCGGTCCGACGGCGATCGACTGGGAGCCCACCGCCAGCGAGTCGGCCGCCGTCGAATTGGCATGGAAGTACTGTATCGGCGTGACCGCGAACGATTGAAGCGCGCCGGAAAGCTGCTCGATCGTCACCGCATCGTGCTGGCCCGTGCCATCGGCGACGTTGATCAACTGTCGATAGTTTCCGGCACTCCCGAACGATACCCCGCCGAGCAAGGTTCCGGACGGGTTGTTGACGGGGATCGAATAGCTCCCTGCCGCAATCGGCGTGGTCGAAGGCGCGACCACGCGATCCGAGATGGAGCCCGAACCAATCGCAACGCCACCTGCGATCGAAACGGTCGACAGCGCGCCAAGCGCGAGCGCGTTGGCGATTTGCGCCTGAGCACCGTTGCCCGCCGCGAGACTGTCGTTTCCGGTCGCGACCGCGAGCGGGCCGATCGCAACGCTGTCGGTGCCGATCGCCTGACTGTCGGCCGCGGTCGAATTCGCGTGGAAGTACTTGATGCCCGCGCCATTCTGGATATTGCTGACCGTGGTCGAAAGGTTGGATACGTTCTGATTCGTCGTGTAAAGCTGCGAGCCGTTGACCGCATCGGTGCTCGTGGGGCTCAACGCGCCAGGCGCGACGTTTGTGATGACGTTCGGCCCGGTGCCGCCGTGATCGGCGCTGTAGGCACCGGTCCCACCGTTGGCCGTCGGATCCCACTGCAGCGAATTGTTCTGCGTTTGCGTCACTTGCGATTCGACCGATTGCAACTGACTGACGTTGACGGCATCGGTCGGCGCCGCACCTGCCGCGACGTTCGTGATGCGTCGTTCCGCGCCCGACGACCCGACGGACACCTCGCCGACCGGCGCCGTGCCCGATAGCGTGCCGGTGCCAGGGTTGTACGCCGCGAGACCGAGATTGGCCGTCGTCGTCGCATTCGGTCCGAGCGCGACCGAGTTCGCAGCCGTCGCCTTCGCGTTGCTGCCAATGGCGACCGCACTCGTGTTGCTCGACGTCGCGCCGGAACCGAGCGCGACCCCGCTCGCACTGGAAGCCGTTGCATTCGGCCCGGCGGCGATCGCATTCACCCCCGACGCACCGTTGTTCGCGTAGTTGCCTTGCTGCGTGCCGTTGTCGTTGACGCTGTAGTAATGCGTCGCGCTGGCAGCTACGGTCGAATCGAGCTGGGAGACATTGACGGCATCGGACGGCGCCGTTCCGGCGGCGACGTTGTGGATTTGCGTCGCCGAGCCGCCCGGGTCGAGCGTGAGGCTGTTGTAATTGACGGTGCCACCTGACGTATCGTATTTGACGGCACCGCTGTTGAGCGCGGTGAGGGCTTGATTCGTCGCCCAAAGCTGCGAGCCGTTGATTGCGTCGGTGCTCGACTGGGCGATTCGTCCAGCCGCCACGTTCGTGATCTGCCGCTCCCCGTTCAGTGTTCCCACGCTAACGACGCTCGCCGGGTTCGTGCCCGAGAACGTATAGGTTGTGCCGTTGATCGACACGGTACCCGTGGGGTTTGGGGCGGCGGTGACCGAGCCCGAGCCCAGTGCGACGTCGTTCACATTGGCCGCCGTTGCCAGCGACCCTAGCGCGATGGCGCCCGCGGCCGCGGCGGTCGACGTGTTGCCGAGCGCCAGCGACCCCAGCCCTTGAGCATTGTTGCCGTTGCCGATGGCCACCGCGCCGTTGCCGTTCGCCGTGTTGTTGGAGCCCATCGCGACAGCACCTGTGCCCGTCGCACTATTTGGATCGCCGATCGCCACCGCACCATTGCCGCTTGCGGTTTGCGCTTCGCCCAGGGCCACGGCGCCGGTGCCGCTCACCACTTGCGAATTATGGCCGCCGGCAATGGAGCCGGTGCCGGCTCCAGCGGCCACGGTGTTGGTATCGCCCAAGGCCAGTGTGGATGCGGCGAGCGCCTGCGACGCATTGCCGATGGCGACGGTGGAGCCCGCCAGCGCCTTTGTACTGTTGCCGATCGCCGTGGCATTGACGGCCGTGGCGGAACTGTGCGGACCAAATGCGCTGGCGCTTGCCGCCGATGCCGTAGTGCCGGGGCCAAACGCCATCGAATTCGCCGCCGATGCGGTGGATGCCGTGCCAAAACTGAAGGCATCCTGCGCCAAGGCGCTCGAGTTCTCGCCTATCGCGATAGAGTCCGGCGAGTTGACCGTGGCTACAGAACCGATCGCGATCGCATTGCTGCTGCCGGTACCAGAAACGACCGCTCCCTGACCCATGGCGATCGAAGAGAGCCCTTGCGTCACCGATTGGTAGCCGAACGAGAGTGCGTTTGTGCCGCTGGCGTTGGATCCCGCCCCCAACGCCACGGCATTCTGCGCCGTGGCGACAGCCAGCGTGCCTGCCGCCACGGAAGAAGGGCCGGAAGACGTTACATCGGTGCCAAGGGCAACCGCCCCATCCGCCGTCGCGCCCGTGCCCGCGACGCTACGTGCGCCCAGATACACGGAATTGAGGCCGGTGGAGATGGACTGAAAGCCCACGGCGATGGCATGCGTCCCGGAGCCGGTCGCGATATAACCCAACGCGATAGCCGCAGCCCCGCTCCCCGTCGTCTGGAAGCCGAAGGCGGTAGCGAAATCGCCGGTAGCGGCCACGTCAGTGCCCATGGCAATGGACGACGTGCCTGTCGAACCGGTGCCTGGAGCAGTGCGCGCACCCAGGTAGACGGAGTTGATACCGGTGGCGGAGGCTCCCGCACCAACGGCTACGCCGTTGAGCTGCGAACCGGCGGCTCCGGCGCCCATTGCCACCACACCCGACGCGGCAGCGGTGGACTTTGCGCCCATTGCAACGCTGTTGTCTCCCGTTGCCTTAGTCGATGCCCCAACCGCCGTCGACATATTGCCACTTGAAATGGAGTCCACGCCCATGCCAATGGCGCTGGATCCGTTAGCTTGGACGTCCGTACCGATGGCAATCGCCGACTCGGCGGTCGCGCCTGTACCGGGAGCACTGCGCGCACCCAGGTAAATCGCGTTAGTCGCAGTGGCAATGGCTTGATAGCCGACGGCCGTGGGATTGATCCCCGTCGCGTTGGCGCCATAGCCTACCGCAGTGGCTCCGCCTCCAGAGGCTGTGGACATGTAGCCCATGCATGAAGTGGAGCCACTATAGAAATAGTAGGGAGCCCCGGAGCAGCTCACTTGGGCCTGCGCTTGCGCAGTCCATCCACCCAAGCCTGTCAACAACAGCATGACCAGAACGCGTAGATGGGTACGGTGCCGAATGGAGGCATCGTGCTCGCCACGCCGATCGCCGCATACGGCCGCCCCGGCTCCCGCTTTCCCCTTGCCGCACGACCTGTCCAACTCCGATGCGGCGACCCAGGCGCCAAGCGCCTCGTTCCATATCGTCTTGAATGACTTGTTCATCTTTGTTCCACCTTGTTTTGCTTGCACTTCATGTCGCACTAACGAGAGCGATCGAGCGCGAAGAGAACCGACCGCGAATCGCACCCGCACGCAGCGTGTCAGCCGGCCGCTCAGCCTTTAGATATAGACGAGCGAACCCCACAGGCTTCCAGCCGCGCGGCTGGCCCAGTTCAGTTAGGACTACTAATTTTTGCGTCGGCTACCCAAGAACCGAGGTCAATTGCCGCGCGGCATGACATAGCGCGCGACGCACCGCTCCGAACGCCCGAGCAACCTCAATGCGAGTGCACGCGCCCTCTCGCGCGAGAAGCGTCCTCGAATTCAGATTGCAGGGAGACGACGGATGGACAAGACCGGGTTTTCAGTCGCTCGACGCCTGGCCCGCTGCTAGCTTATGGCGGAGCGTGTTGACAAGCATGAGCCACCGAAGCGAACCCAAGGTGAATGGTTCGGTGGGATGAATCCGCTTCTTCTCGTTCTAGACTTTTGCCCCAATGTTTCCCGCTGATGATGCTCATAGTTATCGTACCCTCGGTAGTACTGCGGTGACGATTTCCCCATATGCGCGACATCATGCGACGCGCGCGACCACCTTATATTTATTGTCAAAACCGGCCGCGGATCCGCCACCTGCTCACCCGCGTGCCCCGACGCTAGCGCTCTTCAGCGTCGAACACTCATTCGTTTAAGCGCTCAAATCTACTGTGAAATAAGGAACGCCTTTTGTCCAGACGATGCGCGAGGAAAAAGATCCGATTTTGCAATTCCTCACAAAGTCCGGCTATATGACTACACTCCTTTAGGAAAATCCTTACATCGCGAGAGCAATGCACGGGTATGGCGGTGCCTTGTTTCACGCTAGTGCCGCTGACATACCATCAAGACAGTCCCATCTCGCCATGCTGAACATGCGTCGATCGCTATTTAGGTCTCCTAAACGTTGTCCGCCGATGAACGGCCTGGCGATATCAACAATAGGCCCATACCTCAAGGGCTCGAGCTTCGCTGAAGCATGCGCCGTCTCACTTGTCTTTACTCGCAAACGTTTGCGTCAACGATGTCCGCTCGCGAACGTGCATCGTCCTCGCTCGATGCACGTTCGATTAAGTGCTTACCCGAACTTTGCGCGAAGCCGTAACTTTTGTCTAGACAAAAGCGCGCGCCAGCGAGGGAGTTTGCAATTTTTGAGAATTGCCGGTCGCATGCCTCAGCGCCGCGCAGCCTCTTCCAGCAGATCCCGCACGAGCTCGGCGGACACGTAATGCGGGCCGTCGAACAAGTAGACGCGGTAGCCTCGATACGCGAGCAGTTGCGGCGCCAGCTCGGCCGCCGTCGCCGGCCGGAACGCGCCTTTGTGCTCGGGGCGGAACGCTTCGGCGATGATCCGCGTGCGCTCCTTGCCGCGCCGCGCCGCCAACGCGTCGGCATAGGCTCGCGCCGCCGCTGGCCCTCGCACGCCGACGCCGCAGCCGTCCTGCAGGAATACGCCTACATCGGGCGGCAGCCAGCGCGTCACCCAATCGGCAAGCGCGGCCCCGCCGATGTTCGAGTTGTCGTACACGCTGATCCAAAGCGGCCGCGGCAACTGCTCGAGCAGCGGCCCGAGCGCGCGAGCGCCGGCCCACGTCGGGTCGACTTCGACCGGGAAGTAGTACCCGTCGATATGAGCGGACGGCAACATGGTCGCGAGTTGCTTCGACTGGGCAATCAGTCGCGCGACTCGCGCGCGCGCCGTCGTCTCGTCGAAGCGCCCCGCGAGGCCGACGATGACATTGCGCGCCCATGGCTCGCCCGCAATGCGTGTCCAGTCGGGCAGGTGTTCCGATGTTGCGAGACCGGCTAACCGGCTTTTCCGATGCGTCGCCGTGCCCGGCAGAAACGAGAGATCGTCGACCGCGGTCCACTGCACGAGCAGGTCCGTCACGCCGAGCCGGTCCCAGTCGCCATGGGGATCGAGATGGTCATCGTCGACTTGCCAAACGATGCCTTGCGCCAGCGCTTCCGGCTGGTCGAGCGGCCTCGATGCGCAGCCAATCGGCAATGCCGCGCAGAGGCCCGCGGCGATGAGCGCGCGGCGGCGCGGCGATATCAATTCCGAGCGTGCCTCGGAAACGATCGTCGACTCACGCATCAGCTTGCCGCCGGACCGGCCATGAGATGACTGCCACGCTCACCTTGCTCGTTGCTCGCCGCGCGAACATTGTTGCGACTACGGTATTCGAGTGCGAGCCGCGCGCGATCCGTCTTGAAGTTGACCGATACGGGCAACGACTCGCACGCAAGCAGCTCCGAAGGAATCATATAAGGAGGCAGATGCGCCGCGAGCTGAGTTTTCCAATCGCGCAGCGCTTCGGGCAAAACGTCGTCGCCCCGCCCCGTGGCGATGAATGCGACGATGCGTGCGACGGTCCCGTCGGGCCGGCGCAGCGCAACGGCTGCCGCGCTCGATACGCCTTCGAGCGCACGCAGCGCGGCGTCGATCTCCATGAGCTCGATCCGGTAACCGCCAACTTTGACTTGATCGTCGATGCGCCCGTGACAAAAGAGCAGTCCGCCGCTCTCGACGCTGCCGAGGTCGCCGGTCCGGAAAGCGCGCATGCCATCGTGCGTGAACATGCGCGTGGCGTTCAGATCGGCGCGGTTCAGATACCCGCGCATGACATGCGGTCCGGCGATGCAAAGCTCGCCATCGTCGACGAACACCGCGCTCGAGCGGCGCGCGTATCCGATCGGCAGACGCTCGGGATGCGCCGCCAACACCGCGTCGTCGACGACGATCCAAGTCGTCGCGACCGTGGCCTCGGTCGGCCCGTAGGTGTTGATGATGCGCGCGCCCGGAAAGCGCTCGCGCAGCCGCCGCGCAAGCGGCACCGGCAGGACTTCGCCGCAGAAGAGGAATGTGCGCAGCGCCGGCAGCGCCTCCTGCGTGAATCGCGGATGGAGCAACTGCTGTTGCGCGAACGACGGTGTGGAGACCCAGGTGTCGACATGCTCTCTCGCTAGCAACTCGATGAACGCGGGGCCAGGCAAGGCCAAGGTGCGCTCGGCGAGCACGATCGTTCCGCCGAGGGCGAGCGTGGCGAAAACTTCGTACATCGAAAGATCGAAGCTGAACGGCGCCTGATTCAGAAACACGGGATTCGCGCCGAGGCCGAAGTCGGCCGCCATCCAATCGACGAGCGCCTCGACGCTCTCGCGTCCGATCTGTACGCCCTTCGGCTCACCGGTTGTGCCCGACGTGAAGAGCACATAGGCGAGCGAGGTCTCGCGCAACGCCGGCGTGCGCGTCGCTCCGCTTACGTCGAAGGTCTTGAAGGTACCGCTGCGCGCATCGAAGTACGCGTGAGCGTCGAGCGTACGCGCGATGCGATGCATGCGCTCGTCGGGATAGATGGTATCGAGTGGCACGAACGGTGCGCCGAGCAGCAACGCGCCCGTCATCGCAACGAAGAACGCCGCTTCCTTGTGTCCGTGCACGATCACGGGCGTGTCGGCACCGTAGCCCGCCGCAACCGCCGCGTCGCGCCACGCCGAGGCCTCGGCCTCGAGCTCGCGCCAATTCAACGTGCGGTCCGCGCCGACAACAGCCGCCGCGTCCGGGCGCAGCGATGTATCGACGAAACGACTCGTAGCCAGATCGAAACGCATGGCCGCCGCTCTACCGGTTCTCGGCCACGAACGACGCGAGCGCCTGCACGGTCGCGAGGTGCTCGGCGATTTCGGTCGGCGGCACGTGAACGCCGAGCACTGCCTCGACACGCAACACGATTTCGACGGCCAACACCGAATCGACGAGCCCTGACTCGATAAGCGGCGTATCGACCTCGACCGTGCGCAGCACGACCGATTCGACGATCTCTTTGACTTCGGCGAGCGGCTCAGACGTTGAACGCATGGGGTATCCCCTCTAGAACTGGAAATAAAGAAAGCGCACTTCGCCGTGCAACTGCGCCGCGCAGACGAACAGCAGCGCGAACGTCACGACGGCCCAGCGCCACGACGGGCGCCAGACGAGCCACGCGGGCACGTCGAGCGCGGCGCGATCGAGCGCCGGCGAAAAGCGCCCCATGAGCTGATGCGAATTCGGCGCAAACCACGCGATCGCAAGCAGCGCCGCGATCTGCAGCGCCGGCAGCGCGCGGCCTAGCGTAAGCCGCAACGATTCCAGCACGTCGACGCCGGTCTGCCCGATCGGCAAGGCATCGATCGACTCGATACCGCGCAAGCCGGCCATCCCCTTCAGCAACGCAAACGCGTCCTCCATGCCGTGCGCGCGAAAAAACACGAAGGCGACGAGCACCGCGACGAATGTAATAAGGACATTCATGAGATGGCACAGCCGCGCCGTGAAGCCAGTGCGTGGCAGGGCGTGAGCTCCGGACGCGGTGGTGCCGGTCGGCGGCTCGGCGCGCCAGGCCCGGTACGCATGATTGATGGTCAGATAGCCCGCGTGAAGCAGCCCGTAGATCAGATACTGCAAGCCGGCACCATGCCAGATACCGGCGAGACCCATCGTGTAGAACGTCGGCACCGCGACGGTCGTAGCGAAACCCGATACCGACTGCTGGGCCGCGCGCCCCGTCGCTCGACCGCGCGCGGCGCGGCGACGGTTGATGCGCATCGCGAGCGGGTAGTAGAGATAGGCGCTCAGATAGCGCGTGAGCGTCATATGCCAGCGCTGCCAGAAGTCGATGATGCTCGTCGCCTTGAACGGCGAATTGAAGTTGAGCGGAAACCGCACGCCGAACAGCTTGGCAAGCCCCACGGCCATATCGGAGTAGCCCGAGAAATCGAAATAGAGCTGCATGGCATAGGCGAGGCACGTGCCCCACGCCGCCAGCGTTTGCAACGAGCCGGGCGCCGCGAAGCCGGCGTCGGCGAACGGTGCGATCGGATCGGCGAGCAGCAGCTTCTTCGCCAGCCCCATCGCGAACACAGTCGCGCCGACCGACAAGTTCTCGGCGTGCCAGCGGTACGTTTCAGGCCGCGCGAACTGCGTCATCATCTCTTTGTGATGCAGGATCGGTCCCGCGATCAGGTGCGGAAAGAACGTGACGAACTGCACGAAACCGAGCCCGTC
This sequence comes from Paraburkholderia sp., assembly GCA_039593375.1. GTDB lineage: Bacteria > Pseudomonadota > Gammaproteobacteria > Burkholderiales > Burkholderiaceae > Trinickia. The sequence goes on from JBCNPL010000001.1 coordinate 35,999, forward strand.
GGGTGTCTTCACGATGCGCGCATTGCAGTCGAGCAGATAGCCGATCTGCGTGAACGTGAAGAACGACACGCCGAGCGGCAACGCCACGCTTTGCGCCGCCTGCGCGAGCGCGCCATGCGGCACGACGCCGGTCCATTCGATCACGGTGCCCGCGAGCAGCGCGAGGTATTTGTATCGAACGAGCACGCCGAGATCGATCGCGATCGCGAACGCGAGCCATGCGCGTCGCGCGCGCGAGTTTGGAGCAGCCGCCATGATCGCCCGACTCATCGCGTAGTTGAATGCGATCGAGACCGCGAGCAAGCCGACGAACGCGGGGTTCCATGCGCCGTAAAAGACGATCGACGCCGCGCAGAGCCAGAGAGCCGCGACGCGCGGATGCCTCGCACCGGCGGCGTAGTAGCCCGCCAGCGCGATCGGCAAGAACAGCGTGAGGAACAGGAACGAGTTGAATAGCATCTTCGGACTTCAGTTCTTTTGGTCGCGGGACGCATCGGCAACGCGTGCGTCCCCCGGCGGCATCGAGAGCGCGTCTTCGGACATCTCCCAGACGACGACGCGCAGGCTCTTCGGCCAGTTCGCGCGCTGCGCCCACTGCGCCGCCAGCGCGCGATCGAATTGGCCGTCGTCGACGCTCGTGTTCCAGACCTCGCGTCCGAGCGCGGCGCCGAGCCGCTCGGCAAAGGCGCTGCGGCGCGAGAACGAACTGCCCGCCAATAGCACTTCGGGCGGCGGACCGTCGTCGAGCAGGCCGCCGCTCGTTTGCGCGTGCATCGTTTCGGCCACTTCGAGATCGGGCGCCGGACGCCAGCCGTCGGGCACGTCGCCGAGCCCGGCCAGCTTCAGCAGATCGCCGACGCGAGGCGTCGCCGCGTGTGCGTGCTCGGTCGTGAAACGCGCGTCGCCGCGCGCGCCCAAAATGGGCAGTACCTCGGCGCCGACCGCATCGGCGGCCGCTTGCGCACCGGCCGCATTCCAATGGACGTCGGTCCGATAGAAAGCGGGCCGGGCCGCACGCAGTGCGTCGAGCAGATCGACATGAGCGACGCCGGCCGACACGAGCGCATTGCGCCATGCGTCGAAACGCGCCGTCATCCGCGGGTCTTGCCGCAGGCCGCAGAGCGCCGTCGTCTCGACGCGCGCCTTGTCCGGCACCGTCACGACGACGAGCGCGATGCCATCGCGGCGGAGCGCCTCTGCGTAGCGGTGCAGCGTAGCCACGCGCGCATTCAGCGCCGCATCGACGGGGTCGACGTTCGTGGTGGCAGGTGGCGGGCGCAGCCCGTCCGTATAAAAGAGCCAACCGGGACAACCCTCGCGCACTTGCGACCCGAGATCGCCGAGCAACCGATAGCGCAGCGCGGCCTGCCACCGTCGCAGCAAAGGTGCATAGGGCACGTCGATCGCGCGATCGATCCGGTGCAGGACGCTGCCGTCACGCCAGGCGGCGCGTGACGCAAGATCGAACGCCGGATCGTCCCGCGTGAGCCGCACGAGCGATGCGACGGCCAGCGCGAGCCCAGCCGCGAGCAATGCGACCACGCACCAGGCCATGCGCCGGTGCGCGCGTGCCTCGCCGGAGGGACCGTCGCCCCCGGCCCCGGAGCGATCGGCGAGCGCCGCCTGGGCGGTGCGCTGATCGGCCGGTGCCGCGCGATCGAGCGTCGTGCTCATCAGGCGAGCGCCTTCTCGACGCGGGCAAGCCAGTCGCCGTCAGGCTGAATCGACTTCGGATCCCATTGGCCCGTCGCGCCGGGGCCAAACATCATTTGCCCCTCGTTGAACTGCCAGACGATCGCCTTCGGCGTGTTTTGCTTGAAGTCAGCCGATTCGAGGTAATCGACGAGCGTCTTCCACGGTCCCGTATCGCCGAACGTCCAAGTGAGTCCGACTGGCAGCTCGAGCACGTTCGAGAGTTTCTGCGGAAAGCCCAGATACGGCTGCACCATGCTGTTGCCGACCACGTGCACGATGGGCGCCGTGCCCGCGAGCAGTCCGCCCTCCGCCTGCTCCTGACGAACGATGAACCGGTCCTTGCCGATCACGCGCTTGCGCTCTGGCGGCAGAAGATTGGCGAGGTCGCCGTAATTGACCTCTTCGGTCCAATCGCCGAGCGGCGTGCCGTCGCCGTGCGCGCCCTCGAGCGCCTTGCTCGCGCGCAGGCGCTCGGCCGTCGCATCGGCGAAGGCCTCCGAGGTATGGGCCGACCAGTGGTAGTCGGCACGGATGTACGTGCTGTCCGCACTCGTGTCCACGGCCTTGAGCGCCGCCTCGCCGTCCACCATGTCGAGCTTGATTTCCGCCGCGCGCGCAAGCAGCGCCGAGTAGCGCTTCATGACCGCATCGGACACGGCCTGTCCGTCAGGCAGCTTGTCGGCGCTCGCGCGCGCCTTGAGCGGCGCGATCACGGTCGTGCAGTGGATCCCGCGCGCGGCCATTCTGTCGGCCACCTTGCCGATCAGGTCGACGATGCGCAGGCAAGCGGGCGTCTCGTCTTCGACGAAGCTCTCCCAGCCCGGAAAGAGCCATCGATCGCGCCCTTCGATCACGGCCTGCTGCACCGCGCGCGCCGTGCGCGGCACGAACGGCAACGTGGCGAGCGGCAGCGCCGCGAACGCAAGCAAGAGACGGCGCCGCCGTACGTCATGAGCGGTATCGAGGGTGCCGGTTTGACGTATCGTCGTCGATTTCATGTCGATGGTCGGGTTCGTCTGCATTCGAAATTCGGGTGGCCCGCCGGGGCGGCCGCAAGATGCGCGGCGTGCGTCAATTCGCGGGCGCGGGCCAGGCCAGCTCGTCACGAGTGCCGCTCAGCACCGGCTTCGCCGCGGAGCCCGAGAGGATCAGCGTGTAGCTGTCGCCCGCCGCGAGTTTCGGCAGCGCGAACGCCGCCGTCGATGCGGGACCGCATTGCCCGACGAGATTCGCGGCGACAGGGTTGATCGTGCGCTCCGCCGCCTCGGCGGCGCGTACGTTCGCGAAGACGGCCGCGTGGCTGCCGTCGACGATCACTTTGCCGTCGCAGCCGCCCGCGAAGTTGAGGACGCGCAACGTCGCACGCAATGCGTCGGTACGTGCGTAGGGCATCGCGATCCGCTGCGTGTGCCAGCCCTCGGCGTCGCGCGTGAGCGCAACCGTGATGACCGTCCCGGCCGTCGCGTTCGTCGCCGCGAGCGCATCGGCCGGTGCCTTGGCGCTCGGCTCGGGCGCGAAGTCCTTGCCGTCGACGGCCACGCGCAACGGCGTGCCCGCCGTGACGACGCTCAGCTTCGTCGCCGCGCCCGCCGCGAGGACGCCGGCGCGCGCGCTGCCCGGGAGCGCGACGCGCACCGCCTGCCCCGACAGGTTGACGGCGCGCAGATAGGTCGCATCGGCTGGCGGCTGCGGACCGTAGAGGTTTGCCACGTCTTGCGCGGCGGCACGCGCCGCGTTCGGCGCGACGATCGCGCAAAGCGCGACGGCAGCCGCGCAGCAAGCGACAAGGCTCGGGCTCAAATTCGATGGCTTCATCTTCGTCTTGCGTTCGTTCATCATTGCTTCGTCGTACTGGATCGGCGGAGCACTCGGCGCCGCATGCGCCGTCGCGCGCCTGTCTCTCGGCCAGTCCGCCGATCAGTAAGAAAACACCGTTTCGAAAAACACCCCGCGTGCGCGATCGTCGCCTGCCAACCTGAGCCGGTATTGCAGCGAGAGATCGACATACGAGCGCGGCGCATCGTACTTGCTGTCGCGGAATACATAGCGCGTCGACACGCCGAGCCCCGCGCCGAGCGGGATGCTGCGGTCGATGCTCGAGTCGTAGTCGGCGCCGATCACGGCATACGGGAACACAGTCCAGCGTGGCGTCACGCGGTCGATCCGGAACGTGCGCCCGGCTTCGAGGCTCGCCGTCGCGTACGTCGAGCCCGCGTTGACGAAGTGCCCCGCTTCCGCGTAGCCCTGGACCGTCCACCAGGACGGCACGTCGATGCGCCGCTCGGTGCCGATGCCGCCCGAGTAGCCGATCCGCGCGAGCCAGTCGCCCTGCGCCCGCGAGCCGATCGCCACGATGCGCTCGAATGCGACGATCGCATCGAGATCCGCGAACGGCTTCGCACGCGCGCCGAACGCCGCCTCGAGCGTGCTCGCGCCGCTCGCGTCTCCGCCCTTCACGCCGAAGCTTTCGTCGCCGCGCGCATAGACTTCGAATAGCCGGTCGCCGAGACTGCCGAACGGCCGCCAGTACGCCTCGACGCCCGCCTGCCAGTTGTTTGTGATAGTCGGCGACGGCGTCGCCGTGAACCCGGACTGCAGCCCGGCGCTACGGTAGCCGAGCGATGCTTCGAAGCCCCACTTGCGCGTCGCCTCCGCATGCGCGGTGCGCAGGTCCTCGACTTGTTGGCGCGCCGCCAGCGAATTCGTCTTCGTGCCCGACGACGCGTCGATCGCACGCTCGAAATAGCGCGCCGCATCGGCGTCGCGGTCCGCCGCGAGACCAGCGTAGCCCGCGTCGGCGAACTCGTCGGCCGACAGCTTGCCGCCGGTCGCCGCGCGCCGGAAATCGCGCACCGCACGCTTGTCGTCGCCGGCGCGCAGCGCAACGTAGGCGGCAGAAATCGGCGTGAGCGCGTCGAGCATGCCGTCGCGGACCATCGCGCGCGCCTCGGCACCGGCCTCCTTCGTCTCGCCCGCATCGTCGAGCGCATCGACGAGTTCCATGCGATGCAGCGCGCTCGTCGGCGCGGCCGCGACCGCTTCGCGCGCGAAGCGCACGGCGCCCTTCTTGTCGCCACGCTCGGCGGCCCGCTCGGAGGCGCGTGCCGCCGCGAATCCCGGATCCGCCGGCGACGGATCGCAGCCGGCACCGAACTCGTCGACGTCGCATTCGACCGACGGGCGCGCATTCGCGGCCACCTGCGCCGCAAGCGTGCGGGTGTCGGCCGGGCCCGCCGGCGAGGCGGCGGAAGCAGCGTGAACGCCTGAAGCAGAGGAAGCGCTCGCCGCGGTCGAAGCGGCCACCGGTCCCGATGCCGCGGCAGCCACCGACGTGCGTCCGGCCGCGCCGATACGCCGCCGCGCACGATCGATCCGCTCGACGATCAGCGCATCGGTATCGTCCCCGGTAGGGCGCAGAGCCGTGAGCTTCTCGAGTGCACGCTGCGGACGACCTTCCTCGATCCAGATGTCGGCCGCGATCGCGCGCGCAATGTTCTGGCTCGCGCGCGTCGCGTCGCTGTCGTGAAATACCTGGTCGAGGTCGGGCTCGGCCGCGTCGAACCGCTGCTGCGCCGCGCGTGCGTATGCGCGGAACATGTACGGCATCAGTTCGGTGTTGTCGTACGCGATCGCGTCGCTCGCCGCCGCCTCGAGCGCGGGCCACTCGCGCTGGGCCGCGAGTACGTCGAAGAGCTCGATCCGATAGTCGATCGCGTCGGGCGCATAATCGACCGCATTGCGCGCGGCCCGCTCCGCGACCGCGAAGTCGCCTTTCGCCCGCGCGTCGTATGCATCGACGGACGCCTTCAACGAAAGCCGCGAACCGACGAACAGACGCCGCAGGCGCAGATCTTCGTTGTCGCCGAGGTGCTTCACCGCGTCGACATCGGCGTCCCACGCGAGCTTGTCGTCGCCGGCGGCGCCGGCCGCGTCGATCAACAGCAGACGCAGGCGCAGTACATCGGGACGCAGCGCGATCGCCTCTTGCGCATGCTTGACCGCGCTCGTGAACTCCTTCGCGTTGTACGCCTTGTAGGCCTGCTGCGCGGCGGCATAAGCGGCCCCGCTCAGTCGGTCGGGATCCGTTGCCTGCGTCGAATGGCCCGCACGCGCGACGGCACGCGTCGACGCGCTCAGCGCGTCGATCTGCCTGCGTCGCGATACGAGCGCGCGGTCCGCGCCGAGTTGCGCGATGGCCTCGCGCAGCGACCGGCTCGCTTCGCCATAGCGGCGCTGCGCGGCGAGCACATTGGCAAGCAAGAGGCGCAGCGATACCACATCGGGCCGCTGGCGGATCGCTTCGCGCGCACGTGCAAGCGCAAGCTTGTAATCGCCACGTCCATAGGCGGCATAGGCTTGCTGCGCAACGCGGTAGGCGGCACCCTCGAGCGGCAGCGAGATCCGCTCGACGCCCACCGCTCGCGGCGCATGGGCGGCAGGCTGCGCAAGCGCCGCACTGCCCGCGCAGGACAGACCCGCTGCCAGCGCAAAAGCCAATGCCGCTCGCGTGACGGCCCCGGTGGAGATCGACGACGGATGAGCATTTCGCCGAAACGCCGGATCGCGCCCGCGCAACACCAGGCACGAATTTGCCGCGATCGAGCGCGTCAGCCCCGCGCGCCGTTTCAGAATCGATTCGATCATTGGGATGCCGCCAAAGCGCTCTGCAGACGGCGCTGTTCCTGGATGACGTTCTCGAGCGCGTCGCGCGAGATCACGTCGCACGCCACCATGTAGTCGCCGATGCGGCCATGCTGCTCCGGACGATAGTTCTGCATGGCGGTTTCGAAAGCCTCGCGAGTCACGTGGCCGTGCTCGATGAGCAGATCGCCGAGAAGCGGCACGCCGCGCGCCGACACCGGCGCGACGCCATCGTCTCCCGCCGTGCCGCCGGGCAAGGCCGCCGACGTGGCGACGCCACGCAGCGCGCGCAATCCCGCTGCTATCTCCCCTTCACGGACAATCTGTTGCGTGACACGGCCCGCGACGCTTGCCCCGATTTCCGCGAGTACTGCCTCGGCGACGGGGCTTGCCGTCAGGAGCACCGTATGCTGGCCCGACGGATCCGACTCATCGGCCTGCGGCAACACACGATGACGCACGATCGTATCGAGGGGCAAACGATCGGCATCGAGCGGCAGCCGCCCGATATTCAGTCTGCCGCGAGGTAAATCGGCCTGAAACGCAATGGCTTCGGCGAGCGTTTCCTCGTCGAGCCACCCCTTCGCCATCAGCACGCGTCCAAGAGGCGCTTCGCGCGCGTGGCTTTCGCCTAGTGCCTGCTCGAGCCGCTCGGAATCGATCGCCTGCCACGAGAGCAGCAATTCGCCGAGCCGCTGGCGGCGCCCGCCCGTCAGGCCGTCCGCCGACGGAAAGTCGTGCATCGTCTTGTCCCAGGCGAGCCGCTTGCCCGTGACGAGGTGTGCGAGAAAGAGCCGCCAGGCGCGGGCTACCGCCAGGAAGTTGATGAAATTGGCGACCACCATGCGCGGGATCGACATCAAGCCGTGCTCCCAGCCGTAGAGCCGCGTGACGAAGTAGACGCGCTGGACGACACGCAGGATCACCGCGACGCCGTTGAGCCAAAGGACGGTCTGCATCCATCGGGAATCGACGAACGGCGAGCGCGGCAGATCGGGGGCCAGCCCCATTGCACCCGCGGCCATGAAGATCAGAAACTGGATCAAGAGCACGTACGCGGCGATGCTGACGAACGCGGCCACGATGCCCTTGCGATCGCGGAACAGCAGATAGCGGTTCGCGAGCGAACCGGACCAGCCCGTGAGCTTCCACCCTTGCAGGCCGATGCCGAGGGCCCAGCGTGCGCGCTGCCGGTACGAAGTGCGCAATGTGTCAGGAAAGAATTCGCGAACGCAAAGCGGCATCGTGATCGTCACCTCGCGCGACTTGCCGAGCCCGAACCAAGTCGTGCGGCGCGAGCGGTACTGCACCGGGAAACGCGCGAAGATCGACTGCATGCCGAGTTTCCGAAGGCGCGCGCCGATGTCGTAATCTTCCGTGAGGCTGTCCGTGTTGAATGGCTGGTTTTGCGTAGCGGCGGCAAGCGCCAGCAAGGCGCGCCGAGAAAAACAGGTGCCGACGCCGGCGGAGGGCACGGCCCCCGCCAGGCTCTCGCGCACGACGAGATCCTTCGCATGCCATTCGGCAAACTCGTCCATGTAGGTGCCGGCCACGAGCTCGTACCAATGCCGCTCGAGCGATGCCACCGGCAGCTGGATCATGTCCTTGCGCGGCAGCAGGTAGTTGAAAAACTTCAGCTCGAGCGGATGCAGCACGTCTTCGCTGTCATGGAGCACGACGCCCGCGAACTCGATCCCTGCGTCGCGCTCGTATTTGAAGATCGCCTGAATCACCCAGTTGAGGCAATCGGCCTTGCAGGTGGGACCGTCGTGCGGCACCTCGACGCGACGCAACTGGCGGTAGCGGCGCCGCATGCGCTCCACCTCCGCGATCGTGCGCGCGTCGTTGCGGTAGGTGCCGACGAACACGATGTAGTGGCGATAGTCGAGCACGCGGACCATGTCCTCGATCATCGCCGCAATGACGTCGTATTCGAGCCATGCGGGCACCATGATCGCCAGCGGCTGTTCCGAGCGGGCATGGAGCTGCTCGACCGTGAGCGGCCGATACACGCGCTTGATCGTCGCCGTGCGCCACGCTTCGCGGACCCAGAACCAAAGGTCCACGAAGAGATCGTCGGCGCTCGAAAGCAGGATCAGCACCGCAACGAAGCATGCGCACGAACGCAGCCAGTCGTAGTACTGCGCAGCGTAGTAGCCGGCGTAGAGATCCATGGCGTCCAAGCTCACTCGCCGGCCCGATTGCGCTCCTTGCTCCGGCGCACGAACGAAGCCAGCAGGAGCAATACAGCGAAAGCGGCTACGATCGCGGCCGGCACGACCCACATGAGCCACTGCCGAGTCCACGGGGTCGCCGCGCTGCCTTCCGGCAGCGAGCCCGCGTGCACGGTATCGAGCTGCCGCAGCACGCCGCTGCTATCGATCACCGCGACGTCGCCGCGTGCAAGCTGAAACGACGTCGGCAGAACCGGGGCATGCGCGCCGACGCTGCGATAGACCACGCCCGCCGTGCCGCCCGCATGCTCCACATCGAGAACGCCGATACCCGTCAGCTTCGCGACACCGCCCACATCGTAGAGCGGCGCCTCGTCGGGGCCCAGGATCGAGAGTCCATCGTTGGCGACGCGCACGTGCGACTTGGCGCCGGCAAGCGGCACGTCGATGGCGAAGAAGGGCCCGGCCGGCGTCGCATCCTGGCCGTCGGGCGTCACGGTGAGCACGGCGCGTTGCGGCGCGACACCCACCGCATCCGCGAGGCGCGCCACGCGCCGCAGTGTCACGGGCGCGTCAGCGAGATACGACGCGGGGACCATGATGGTGGCGCTCTGCGCGAAGCGCGCCACCATGCCCGTGAAACTGTCGTCGCCGTCGGCTCGCGCGAGCGTCAGATGGCTGCTCGGCAGCACGGCGACCGGGTACCCGAGTCGAGTCGTACAGCCACCGTCGGGCGGACGCTTGAACGTCACGCGCAAGACATTGCGCGCGGCAAGCGCGTAAGGCGGAATGCCGGCAACGACGCGTTGCGTGCGGCCGTCCGCATCGAGCAGCTTCGCGCCTATCAGCACGTCGTTGAAGTAGATGGATGCGACGGGCCGGTTGCCGGAGCTGTTCGGCGCGGCGGCCAGATCGAGCACGACCTCCTTGGGCAAGCGTCCGGCGCTGGCAACCGCGCCCGTATCGAAGGCCGCGCTCCACGACGCCTCGCCGCGCACGTCGACAGCGCGCGGATCACCGCCCAGCGCAGCGAGCGCCACGACGTCCGCCTTGCCGTTCGCGCCGCTCTCGATGTCGTGCACGACGAGTTGGTCCGATACATCGATCGGACGCCAAGCTTGCGCGAGCACGTCGATGGCCTTGCTGTCGCTCACGACGATCGCCGCCTGCCCACCGAGATGCGCGAGGCGCGTTTCGCCCGCCGCCAGCGGCGTCGCAAGCGGCGCCAGCGCGCGCTTGCGCCACGCGTCGAGCGCGTCGGCATCCTCACGGGAGACGCTTTGGGCTTGAGCTTGCAGCGCGTCGAGCGACGCGTTGAGCGCCGCGCGCAGCGCATCGTCGGCGACGATCAGGTTCGCTGGCCATACGCGCTCGGGCGCGAGCGCGATCAGGGCGCCGATTTCCGCGTCGTTCGCGAGCCGATGGCTTCCGCCGGCCGCAAGCGCGGCGAACGCGGGCAACGCGCGCAGCGCGACCGGCACGTTGAGCGTGCCGAGGTCGATCGTGTCGCCGACCTTCGGCCACGCACGGATCGAGACTTCGCGCCCATCGCGCTGCATCAGCGCCGCGGCGCGCCAAGCGGCATCGTAGCTCGACGCACCCACGCGCTGCGCCGCGATGACGATCGACGGCGTCTGCGGCAACGCTGTCAACGCCGTGCGCAGATCTTTCACGTCGTTCGTGTCGTAGCGATAGGTGAGTCGCGTGGTAGGCGCGACGCGCAGCACATTGCCGAGCGCCGTCTGGTCCGCGCATACCGCGTTGTCGATCACCGACGACCACGTGAAAGCGACGCGGACAAAACCGCCAGGACGCGGATCGCCGCTCACGCCGAGCGCGGCGGCAGCGTCGCCGCTCGGCTGCGTGAACCCGCGGGCAAGCACGGGGGAGCCGTCGAGCGAGACCAGCATCGTCGTCCGACCGCCGTCGGCGCGAAGATAGTCAGCATCGACGTGTAACTCCGCGCCGTCGAGCGGCACGCCGGCCGGGACCGGGAAGTAGTATTCGCGGACCGCTTGCGGCGCGTCGAGCACGACCGTGTCGCGCACACCGAGACGGCCGAGCACCACGTTGCGCGAGCTCACGCTGTTGCCCGGGTTGGCGAGCGCCTGCGCGAAGTCTCCCATGCGCGCGGGCGCCTCCACGGCGGAGGCCGCCGCGGGTGCGGCCGATTGCGCGGACGCGACGCTGCCCACGGCCGCGAGCGAGCAGCCTAGCAGCCACGAGCCTGCGACGGTCAGGCGACGGAAAACCGGGTTACGGCGAATGCGTGGCGCACGGTCGGCGCACGATGCGAAAGCTGGATTCACGATTGTCTGATGTCGAAAAGGGCAACGGGACCGGGCGCGCACTGGTGCGCGCGACGGCGTGTTCATGGCAATTCGGCGTGCGCGCCAAGCTCGAACCGCGCGGATGGCGCGCATGCGGCCGCGGCCGCCACTGGCATGGCGTCGCCGCCGAACTCGTCATAGGGCCGGCCGGCCAGCACGGCCGCGATCCGTTCGGATGCCCGGCCATCGCCATACGGATTGCGCGGCAAAGCCGCGCGCGACTCGCCGAGCCGTTCGACACAGGCCAGCACCGCATCGCGGATGCCGCGGCGGCTGGTGCCGACAAGGCGCACGGTGCCGGCTTCGACCGCCTCCGGGCGCTCGGTGACGTCGCGCATCACGAGCACCGGCTTGCCGAGCGCGGGCGCCTCCTCCTGCACGCCGCCCGAGTCGGTCAGCACGATTGCGGCGCGCTGCATGAGCCTGACGAAGCCGAGATAATCGAGCGGTTCGATGAGGTGGACGTTGGGCACGCTGCCGAGCGTCGCCTGCACCGGGCCGAGCACGTTCGGATTGAGATGGACGGGGTAGACGATCTGCACGCGCCCGGTCCGGGCGAGGTCGTCGAGCGCTTCGCAGATTCGTGCAAAGCCGTCGCCGAAGCTCTCCCTGCGATGCCCGGTAACCAACAGCAACGGCAATGTGTCGTCGAGCGGCGGCAGCTGTGCATCGAGTCGCGTGCGCAGCGCCGCATCGTCGTCTATCCGCGCAGAGGTAGCCAGCAGCGCGTCGATCACCGTGTTTCCCGTCACGATGATCTTGCCTTGCAGCTGCTCCGCTTCGAGGTTCGCCTTCGAGCGTACGGTCGGCGCAAACATCAGGTCGCTCATGACGTCGACGACGCGGCGATTCATCTCCTCGGGCCATGGCTTGCGCATGTTGCCCGTGCGCAGCCCGGCTTCGACATGTCCGATCGGGATGCCACGATGGAATGCCGCGAGCGCGGCGGCAGCGGCTGTCGTCGTGTCGCCGTGGACGAGCACACGATCAGGCTCTTCGGCGACGAGTACTTCATCGACCGCGGCGACGAGACGTGAAGTCAGCCCATTGAGCGTCTGGTCGGACTTCATCAGCGCGAGGTCGTAGCTCGGCACGAGCCCGAAGAGGTCGAGCACCTGACTGAGCATCGAGCCGTGTTGGCCCGTCACGCAGACGACCGATTCGATCTGCGCTTCGAGTTCGAGCTGCATGACGAGCGGAGCCATTTTGATGGCTTCCGGGCGTGTACCAAATATCGACAAAATTCGAGCGGCCATGGTCTTCATTTTGTTGACGTGTTTTCGCCTGCGAGGCTCGACGCCGCAGAAACGGAAAAACGCTTTGACGATAAACGGATGCCCGATGCGACAGCCTCGTCGGACGTCTCGATACCGTCGACGCCGCTGGAAATGGTCTCCTACAGGCGGGCCAGGCCGCAGCCTGGAAGCGCTCCCCGAGCGGACCGCATTATAAACAGATTGATCTGCCGCATAGTCAAATTTTGTCAATTCGACCTTAAAAAAATAGCGCTCAATTAGTTAATCGTTTGCGCAGTCAATTCGCAAACGTTTGCGCTTATTTGCAGTATCTCTGTAACATTTTTATGGACGGAACCGACGGCGAACATCCCCTGTTCGGGGTATTCGGGATATTCGGGGCACAAAGTCGTAGTGCCCCCGATGTAGCGGTTGTCATGGTTGCCGCCCACATCGGCGACGGCGGAATTTGGTTACGCCGCGGCCCGATCGCCAAACAGCTTTCGCCTCAGCCGGCCGAGCAGCACGAAGAGCAGCGTGAATTCCATCAGCCGCCCGCGCGGTTGGATAACAATGATCCGCGTTTCGTGCCATGTCCTGCACGTTGCCCAGCTTTCCTTGTAATTGGCGTAGAGCGGCCGACAGTCGAAGTTCCGTCGCGTGGAGTGTGCCCATTTGATGAGGAATTCCGCGAGCAATGTGCCGACCGAGCAGGCGGCGAACCTCTCGTCATATGTCGTGATGAGGCCCTCGACGGTTCGGGGGCCGATCAGATTGATCGACGCCGCGACGGGTACGCCGTCCACTCGCACATATGCCACGATCGGCATTGTCCGCAGGTCCGTTCGCCGTGCGAGTGCGATAAAGAAATCTCTCACGCTGTCATCATGCAGATAGGGCGCGTCCGCGCCATGTGCGCGGGCCCATCGGCGCTTGTTCTCCAGGAGCCACCCCAGCACGAACGCGGCGTCGTCAACGGTCCGGCACCATCCGAACTCCGCGCGGCCTCGCGCATCGAGCCGCTTGTGCCTGTACCGCAGCGTGTTCCGAAGCGATTTCGATCGAGTCGAAACGTAGTCGTCCCAACGTGGGAAATCGCGCAACGATGCAGTGAAGCCGGGCAACCCGCGCCACCGCGCGGGCAGCAGCGAGAGCACCCAAGATCGCGGCAAGCCCTGATCGAGCGCATGCTGCAACGGGCTGCCATGCCGGACGAGCGCGACTTCGAGTACATCGGCGTCCAGTTGCCGTACCGCTGCCGTCACGGCCGCATAGACGCTGGCGTTCGCGCGCGCATCGACGAGCGGTCCGCCGTATTCGTCGCCCGTCCCGCACGTGAGTCCTTTGGCAATGCGCAGCCAGCCGTTCGTGACGATCGCGAGAGGCCACAACGCGAGTAACGCCGGGCCGCTGAATACCATCGCCACGCTGACGCGAGCGCCTTTCGCCAGCGCACGCCACGCGGCAAGCTCGCAGTATTCGAATGTCATATGCCCGGGGCAATCCGGGATATTGGCGGCAAGCGCCTCCCACGATTCGCGCAACCCGGCGAACTCCTCCCTCGAGCGGATCTTGCGCACTTCGTGCGTCAGCGCAGCCCCGGCAGCCGCGCGAACCCGATACGGCAACGTCCCAACCCTGCCCTGCATATCGTTTCACCTGGTCCCAACCCTCTACCAGCGATAAGCATTTAGCTTGCCTGGTCGCACTGCGTCCGAGACATGGTATGGCGCTTGCGTGCAGTGGGAAAGCAGTGGGAGGAGACACAAGTGACGTTTACTCATGACGAGAGCGCGCTGCGACTTCGCCAGATCCCTGACTTAGCGTCTGCCATCGCCGGCGGCTCGCGTCCGCTCGACGCTGCGTCGGCCCTTTCGATTTTTCACGAGCCGTGGTGGCTCGACATCGCGACCGATGGGCAGTGGGAAGCGGCACGCGTCGTTCACGGCAATCAAGTGCTCGGCGAACTGCCTTATCACGTCACGCGCAAGGGTATCTGGCGCGTCTGCGGCCTGCCCCCTCTTACACGGACGCTAGGACCGGCCATCCGGCCGATGGGGCTCGATGCGGCTCACGAACTGCGTTACCGCATGCAGGTGACTTCGCGGCTCATCGAGCAGTTGCCGCCAGTGGAGAGCTTTTCGCAGCTGTTCGACTATCACGTGAAGGATGCACTCGCGTTCGCGCTGCACGGTTTTACGGTATCCGCGCGCTATACGTTACAGATCTCACCGCTGTGCCCGGCAAGTGAGGTATGGACACGCATGGATTGCAAGACGCGCAACGCGATCCGCGGTGCGCGCAAGACGCTCGAAGTCGTGCCGATCGACGATACGAATCAATTTTTGCGCTTTTACGAATCGAACCTCGCGTTGCGATCGCGAAAAAACGCCTACGGCACCGCCATCATGGGCTCGCTCATCAACGCGTTCGTCCAGCGCCGCGCGGGGCTCCTGCTCGGTGCATACGAGCGCGCGCGGCTCGTCGGCGCGATCGGCCTCGTCTGGGACAGGCACACGATGTACTACCTGATTTCGACGCGAAGTCCGCTCGCCCATAGCGGAACGATCAGCCTATTGCTCTGGACCGCCGTCCAGGAAGCGATTCGCCGCGAGCTGACTTTCGACTTCGACGGTTTCGGCAGCACGTCCACCTTCCACTTTCTGAATGGCTTCGGTGCGCTGCTCAAGCAACGGCTCCGCGTCGAACGAATGAATACCGTCTACGCCATGGCGCGAACACTGAAGCGCGGCGTCATGACGAAGACCAACGAGACCTTTGCGCCGTACCTCTGAGACCGCGCGCGAAGCGGCGCAAACCGCGGTCACTAACTTTCGACGGCCGTAGCGCGAGGACGTACGCTCGCCCCAGTCAGTTGCTCGGCGAGTTCAACGACATTCCTCGCAAAGAGGGCGGGTGTCCAGCGACGCACCGACGCTTCAGCGCACTGTCCCAATTGCCTCCGCAGTTGAGCGTTCGTTGCGAGGCGCACGATTCTATCGCTTAGCGCAGTGGCGTCGCCCGGCTCGACGACGAAGCCGTTCACGCCATCCATGACCAGCTCGTCGGCCACGCCGCAGGTGCGCGTCACGATGGCGGGCTTTCCTGCCGCGAACGCCTCGCTGATGCAAAGACCCCACTGATCGAACGCGCTTGCGAGCACGGCGAATTCCGCAAGCGCATAGAGGCCGGGCATATCGTCGTTCGTGACCGAATCGATAATCGCGATATGGTCCCTCATTGCTCGACGATCGATGTGCTCACGGACCTTCTGCTCATCGGGGCCTTGTCCGACGAGCACGAGAGACAGCCCGGTCTTGTGCACGCATGACCGGCAGTAGGCGTCGATGAGCAAATCGATGTTCTTGCGTTGCACGAAACGGCTCACGCAAACGATGTACCGCTCGGGTAGACCGAACTTGCCACGGATTTCCGGTCCACTCGCCAGCGCGGCGCGCGCCGCCTGCGAAAAATAATCGACGTCGATCACATCGAATCCGATTCGCGATCGCGCCATCGGTATGCCCAGCGACTGCGCGTAGCGGCGGTGTTTCTCGCCCGCAACGAGCGCGGCGTCAAAGTTCGAGACGAGGACGCGTTTCAAACGCTCCTTGACAGCGAACCGCCTGCCGTCGTCGGCCTTCGAATCCGACATATAGATCAGAGAGAACCGCTTCCGTACGAGCTTCAACGCCAACAGCAATAGCGAATAGCTCGTGTTGTAGCCGAGCGTGACGACGACGTCCGGCCTGAACCGCCGCAGCGCGGCGAGCAATCCCGTGCTGACGCGCGGCCAATGCCCGTCGGCGTCGCCTGCGTCCTCGATCAGCGTAAGGGCGTTCGACGGCCCGGCGTCGAAAAAAGCGGCGCGGCGTTCCTGCGGAAAGCGATAGACGCTCGAGCGGCCGAATACTTCGACGAGCGAGACTTCATGGCCCCGGGACACGGCAAGCGAGGCCAGCGCCTCGTAGCGTGGCACGTGATAGTCGCTGAGGTTGCCGATGACAAATAGGAGGCGCATCGGTGGGCAAGAAATGGGGTTGCGCAAATTGCGGGCCCGTCGATGACCTGATATTTCGACGTAGCGCGCAGCGAGGGACAGATTCGACGATCGTCTCCTGCCTGGCGCCAAATGCCGGCGTCTGCAAACAGCCCAGCAAAGAGCCTGCCTGACGCGGGCAAGTTCCGCAAGCGCGCTAACCGCATGCCGCCGAACGCGCCTAGGACATGAACATACCGCCGTCCACGTTGACAGTCTGGCCGGTGATGTACGCTGCATCATCGGACGCGAGGAAAGCCACCAGCCCCGCGACATCGGCGCCCGTCCCGGCCCTTTTCATCGGAATACCCTCGATCCATTCCGCCATCAGCTCACCCGGCTTGTAGTCGCCCAGCAGCTTGCCCCACGCCTCGTCGTTGTACGACCACATGTCGGTCGTGATGATGCCCGGGCAAAACGCGTTGACGGTAATTCCGGCCGGAGCCAGCTCCTTGGCGAGGCTCTGTGTGATGCCGACCACGCCGAACTTGCTGGCCGCATAGTGCGGCGTATAAACGAATCCCTGTCGCGCCTGCCCCGACGCGGTGTTGATGAGCCGCCCGTGCTTGCCTGCCGCCAACATCCGTGTCGCCGCTTCCTGGCAGCATAGAAACACGCCCTTCGTGTTGACCGCGAGCACCTTGTCCCATTCCGCCTCCGTCAGGTCTTGCAGCTTGGCGATCGTGATGACGCCGGCGTTCTGGACCGATACATCGACTTCGCCGAGCTTGGCCCGCACTTCGTCATAAAGCGCCTTCACTTGCGCCTTGTCGGTCACGTCCGCCTCGATCCCGATCGCATCGAAGCCCGACTCGCGCAGCAGCGCCGCCGCGTCGAACACCGTCTTCTCATTGGCGGATATGCAAACCTTCGCGCCTTCGCGGGCAAAGCGTTCCGCAATGCCCAGTCCGATTCCGCGGCTTCCCCCTGTGACGACGACGACCTTTCCCTCGAAACGCTTCAATTCGATACTCATGTTCGCGACATCCTCCTGGTAGTCTCGATGCTCATAGCCGTCCGATCCAATGCAGCCATCGAGCGTGATTGCTCGCCGCCTGTGCGCGGCCGCTCCCCGGCTCGACGCGTCGCAGCACTTTGCGCAACGCGCGGTTCGCGCCGGGCTCGTCGATCAGGCCGAGCTGACATAAGCCGAGTGCCGCGGCCCCCGCCGCCGAAACCTCGGTCAGCTCGAGCGTGCTGACAGGACGGTCCAGCGTGTCGGCGAGGTACTGCAGCAGAAACGGCCGCTGTACGAGCCCGCCATCGAGGACGAGTTCCCGGAGCGGCAATTGCGCGGCGCGTTCCATGACCGTGATGACGTCCTTGATCTGGTAGACGATCGATTCGTACGCGGCTCGAACGACGTGCTGCCATGACGTCGAGAAATCGAGCCCTACGATCTGCGCCCCCCCGGGGTACTTCCAGTGCGGACAGCCGATGCCGGAGAATGCCGGAATCAGATAGACGCCGCCGTTGTCGAACTCGCAAAACGCCTGTTCGGCCGCCGCGAAATCATCGAAGAGGCCGAGCTTGTCCTTGAGCCATGCCGGCGTCGACCCGGCGCTGATCACGATGCCCTCGAGCGCGTAGTCGACGCGATTGCCCGTCGCAAAGCAAAGCGTCGAGACGAGCCCATCGGCAGGCGGTTGCGGGCGCGCCCCGACGTTCATCATGACGGACGATCCGGTACCCATCGTCGCCTTCGCGAGCCCAGGAGCGAGGCAGCCTTCTCCGACGGCGGCCGCATGAGAATCGCCGATCATCGCGACCACGGGCACGGCTCTCGGCAACAGGCCCTCGAGATCCGTCGAGCCGAATTCAGCGGCCGAAGGCCGCAGTTCGGGCAGCCTCAACGCGGCAAGGCCGAACTCGGCCATGAGCTCGCGATCCCAGTCGAGCGTGTGCAGATCGAACAGCATCGTGCGCGACGCATTTGTGTAGTCGGTCAGGTACGAAGCGCCGCGCGTCATCTTGTAGAGCAGCCAGCTATCGACGGTTCCGAACTGCGCCTGCCCCGAATCGATGGCGTGGCGTGCGCGTCCATCGTGGGCGTGCAGCCAGATCAGCTTCGAGGCCGAAAAGTATGGATCGATCAAGAGGCCCGTGCGATCGGCGATCCGAGGCGCCATGCCGTCGCCGCGCAGTTGTTCGCATATGCCGAGCGAACGCTGGCACTGCCACGATATGGCTGGCGTGACGGGCTCGCCCGACGAGTCCCACAACACGGCCGTTTCACGCTGATTCGAAATGGCCAATCCGGCGATTTGCGAGGCCTCTCCCTCGAAGTTCGCAAGGCACTGCGCTGCCGCGCTCAGCACGGAAAGGTATAGCTCTCGCGGATCCTGTTCGACGAATCCGGCCTGCGGATGCGTGGTTCGAACGGCCGTGAACCCTCGCGAGCGCACGTTTCCCTGCGCATCGAAGACCAGCGCCTTGGTGCCGCTCGTACCCTGATCGATTGCCAGCACGTATTGCATATTGACGAAGTCCGTGGAGATCGTGAACGCCTCGCGCCGATCGAGTCGACGCCGTTGAAATCGCGCCGACCGTTCAGGCCGTCGCCAGCTCCATCACGCGTACGTCGCTGGCCTCGGCGCGCGCCAGCACGCCGGTGCAATTGCCGCGCGCGAGGACCATGACGCGATGGGACAAGCCAAGCACTTCGTCGAGGTCCGAACTGACGACGACGACGGCGACGCCGCTGGCGGCGAGCTTGGCGATCACCTCGTAGATCGCGGCACGCGCGCCAACATCGATGCCGCGCGTCGGCTCGTCGAGGATCACGACCTTCGGTTCGCGCGCCAGCCACTTCGCCAGCACGACCTTTTGCTGATTGCCGCCCGAGAGATTTCCGGCGCGTTGTTGGGGCCGCCCCTTCACGCCGAGGCGCGCAATGAGCCCTTCGGCGAATTCACGCACCTTACGCGGCTGCATCCAACCATGCGAGCCCAATCGATCGAGACTTCCGTAGGCCAGATTCTCTTCGATCGAATGATCGAGCACGACGCCCTGCGCCTTCCGGTCTTCCGGTACCAGAACAACGCCCGCGCGAATGGCACGCGCCGGGCTCTTCAGATCGAGCGTCTCACCATCGACCACGACGCTGCCGCGCGCAACCGGATCGGCGCCTGCGATCGCTCGCACGAGTTCGGTCCGACCGGCGCCGACGATGCCCGCAATGCCGAAGACCTCGCCCGCGCGGACCGAAAACGAGACGTCGCGAAATGCGCCTTGCGCCGAGGTCAGGGAGCGAACTTCGAGCATCGCCCGCTCGCGCGGTTCGGCAAACCGCGGAAAAATGCGCTCGACGTTACGTCCGACCATCTGTTCGATCAGCGTCTTCAGCGGCACGCTTCCATTCTCGTGTGTCGCAATCATCTGCCCGTCGCGCAAGACGACGATTCGATCGGCGATCCTCGCGATCTCCTCGAGACGATGGCTGATATAAATGAACGACACGCCCTGGGCACGCAGCTTCGCGATCTGCTCGAAGAGCCGGTCCGTCTCGGCGCCGCCGAGCGCGGCCGTCGGCTCGTCGAGTATCAGCAAGCGCGCATCGAGCGTGAGCGCCTTGGCGATTTCCACCTGTTGCTGCGCCGCCACCCTCAGGGTCCGCACGAGGCGGCTCGTCGGCACGTCGAGGCCCAAACGATGCAGTTGCTCTTGCGCGCGGCGGGCCATCTCGGCTCGATCGATCTTGCCGTGTCTCATCGGCAGGCGCCCGACAAAGACGTTCTCCGCGATCGAGAGGTCGGGCAGCAGGCGAGTTTCCTGGTGGATGAGCCCAATGCCGCTTGCCAGCGCGTCACGCGGCGACTGCGGCGCGTAAGGCTTGCCTCCCCAGAGCATGTGTCCGCCAGGATCGGGTTGCAGCGCGCCGGCGATGATCGACGACAGCGTCGACTTGCCCGCGCCGTTCTCCCCGAGCAACGCGACGACGGTGCCGGGGCGCACGTCGAGATCGACGCCGCCGAGTACGACGTTATGATTGAACGTCTTGCCGATGCCGCGCACGACGAGGCCGTTATGCGCGCTTTCCTGCATCTCGTTACCGATATCTCCGGCTGCCGGGCCGCTCGAGGTCATGTCTGGCTCCGTGTCGGCGTAACGACGATTCCGGCGCTGCGCCGATCGTCGTCCCGCGTCGCTTTCGTCCGCGTGTTTCGATTCCCGCTCACGGATGCTGCGCGATAAAAGGCGCGACATTCGCTTTGGTCGTCAGCGTGGCCGGCAGCAGTTGCTGAGCCGGCACGGGCTTCTTCGCGATCAGCGCGAGCGCCGAATCGACGGCCATTCGCCCCATCCGTTGGGTCTGCTGCGTCATCGTCACGTCGATCACGCCGTCGCGCACCGCCTTCAGGCCGGCCACGTCCCCGTCGAAGCCCGCGATCAGCACTTTGTGACCGACGTTCGATATCTTGACGGCCTGCGCCGCGCCGAGCGCCATGGCGTCCGCATGGCCGAAGATCACGTCGATATCGGGCGTACGTTGCAGCATATCCTGCGCGACGGCAAAGCCTTTGTCCTGCGCCCAGTCAGCCGGTTGGCGCGCCACCACCTTGGCGCCGGGATCCTTGGAGATCGCCTTCGTGAAGCCCTTTTCACGCGCGAGCTCAGGCGTCGTACCGAGTTGCCCTTGCAACTCCGCGATGTTCGCATGTCCCTTCGTCTGCTTGATGATCCATTCGCCCAACTCTTGCGCCGCGGCTTCGCTATCCGTCGCGATGAACGTGTCGCCCGGTGCGTCGGGCGGATTGCGATCCACTGCGATCACGGGTACGCCGGCCGCCTTCGCCGCGCGCACGGGAACGCCCGCCGCCGTCGCGCCCGCGGGGATATAGATCAGCGCATCGATCTTGCGCGTCAACAGATCCTGGATCTGATTGACTTGCGTCGCCGCGTCGCCCTTGGCATCGACCGTAATGACATTGACGCCCTTTTGCTTTCCGTACGATTCGACGGACTGCTTGATCTGATTGAAGAAGTCGGCCTGCAGATTCGCGACGGCAAGACCGATCGTGACAGTCCCGGCCGCCGATGCGTTCGGCGCGGCAAACGCGAGCCCAAGCGAAGCGGCAATGGCAAGCAGCGAGGAACAGGCAAAGCGTCGATTCATGAATGTCTCCTGGTTGTAGTCTCTGTAGTGTCGAGCCGCGTGGATTTGAAACCATCTGCGCGTTGCGGCGACGGCGCGTGGGTGAGCGGGTGCGTGCGTATCGCGATACGCGCCCGCGCGTCAAGACGCATTGCGACGACGCAGGGTATCGGCGCCGACGGCCAGCACGATCACCATGCCGATCACGATTTGCTGAACGAACGGCGACACGCCGATGAGATTGAGGCCGTTGCGCAAGACGCCGATCGTGAGCACGCCGACCGCCGTCCCGACGACGGTGCCGGTACCACCGGCCAGGCTCGCTCCGCCGATGACGACCGCGGCGATCGTATCGAGCTCATAGCCTGTTCCCGCGCTCGGTTGCGACGAATCGAGGCGGCTCGCCAGCACGACGGCCGCGAGGCCGGCGAGTGCGCCGCAGAGCGTGTAGACCGCGAGCGTCGTGGCGCGCACTTTGATGCCGGCAAGGCGCGCCACTTCGGCGCTGCCGCCAATCGCATAGAGGCTGCGCCCGGCCGCACGGTATTTGAGGATCACGAAGCCGGCGATCATGAGCGCGATAAAGAGCCCGACCGTAGCCGACAGAAAACCGAAGTGCCGCACTATCGACAAAGCGGTGAACCAGTCCGGATAGCCGACGATCTGCTCGCCGTTCGTGATGAGATTGGCCAGGCCGCGCGCGACCGACATCATCGCCAGCGTCGCGATGAAGGCGGGCAAACGCAAGACGATGATGAGAAGCCCCGATGCGAGCCCGCATAGTGCGGCCACGGCGATGCTCGCCGGAATGGCGACCGCGAACGGCAGCCCTGCGTTGTTCGAGAGCCAACCCATCACCATCATGCCGAGCGCCAGCACCGAGCCGACCGACAGGTCGATGCCGCCGATGATGATGACGGCCGTCATCCCGAGCGCCATGATGCCGAGCACCGTAATCTGATCGAGTACGTTCAGCAGATTGCGCAACGAGAGAAACGACGGCGTCATCAACGAGATCGCCACGCACAGCAGTATGAGACTGATCAACGGCCCCTGCTCGAGCAGCAAGCCGAGCCACGCGCGGCGCGCGAAGCCCGCCGCCGCGCCCGTCGCGTCGGAGCGTGCCGATTGCCCGCTCGGCAACTCGACGCTGTTTTCGATGGACTTGCTCACGAATCGCCTCCAAGTGTTCCGTGTTGCGCATGCCCGGCTCGCGCATGCCTGATCGGGGGAACGACGACCAGCTTCAGCAGATCGTGTATCCGCCGTCGATCATCAGGTCCGCGCCCGTGATCATGTCCGCGCCGTTCGATGCGAGAAACACGATGGCGGCCGCGATCTCGTCCGTGTAGGCGAAACGTCCGGCCGGAATCAGATCTTTCATCCGCTCCCCCTTCTCTCCGTCCCACGCGGCCGCGCCCATGGGCGTCAGCACCACCGTCGGCGAAACGGTGTTGACGGTAATGCCGCGGCGGCTCCATTCCTTGGCAAGCACCTTGGTCATCCCGATCAGTCCGGCCTTCGCCGACGTGTAGGCGCAATGTTGATCGATCGCCACCGTCGCCGCCTGCGACGCGATGTTGATGATCTTTGCGCGATGCCCACGCGCGAAGACATGTCGCGCGAAATGTTTGGAGCACAGGAATGGGCCCGTCAAATTGACGTCGAGCTGCCTGCGCCACTCTTCGATCGTGATGTCTTCGGCGGGCGTCAGCGTGATCGTGCCCGCCGCGTTCACGAGCAAATGCAGGTCGCCGAAATGCGCGGCCGCCGCGTCGATCGCCGCGGCGACGTCGGCCTCGTTGCCCACATCGCACGGAAATGCGGCGGCATGCGCGGAGCCGAGCGTTTCGATGGCATCGGCCACCCTGCCTTCCTCGAAGCGAGGATAAAGAATGGCGATACGCGCGCCCTTCCCGATCAACGCCTCGTTCGTCGCCATCGCGATGCCGCCGAGACCGCCGGTGATCACGACGACCTTGCCGTCGAGCCGAAAATCGAAATCGACGCCGTGGCGCAACGTCATGTCGTACTGGGTTGTCATGTCCGTCTCCTGGATCTTGGTATCTCGGGTATTCGTTCCGCGCTCGAGCCTATGCCGTCGCGATCGGCAGACCGATCATCTCGGCCACCGCGCTCTCGATACCTTGCGCGTCGATACCGTAGTGGCGGCGAATGCCTGCCCGCGTGCCGTAGTGCGCGAATTCGCCTTCTGTCACGCCCAGCATTCTCAGACGCCGAGCGATGCCGCGCCGCGCCAGTTGCACGGCGATCAATGCGCCGATGCCACCGTGCAGCGAGTGCTCCTCGACCGTCACGATGTCGTCGTGCTCGTTCAGGATGTCGATCAGCCGATCGGTGTCTAGCGGCCGGATCGACGAAAGATTCACGAGCGTCAGCGCTATTCCTTTGGCCCTGAGCGCTTCGCATGCCGCAAACGCCTCGCCGACGACCGACCCGAGCGCGACGACAACCACGCGCCGACCGCCGGCCTCTTCGATCGCACGCCCTTGCAGCAGCACGTCCGGCTTGCCCGGCTCGAAGACGTGATCGACATCGTGCAGCATCGGAAACTTTGCATTGTCGAGGCGAATATAGACAGGACCGTCGACGCTCGCGGCATAGCGCACCATCTGCGCAGCCTCCAGGGCATCGCATGGCGCAAAGATCTGGACATTGCCGAGGCCGCTCATGATCGAGACGTCATCGATCGCATGGTGCGTCGACGCGAGCGGACCATACGCGACGCCCGCATTCAAGCCCAGCATCTTGACATTGGTCCGGCTGTAGCAGACATCGTTCTTGACCTGCTCGTTGGCGCGCGCGACGAGAAATGGAGCGGCATTCGCCGTGAAAACGACATGCCCACCGAGCGCAAGGCCCGCGGCCATGCCGACCATGTTCTGCTCGGCGATGCCGACGTTGATGACGCGATCCTCATAGCGCCGCTGAAACGAAGCGATTTTCGACGTCGACGTCGAATCGCTGACCATCACGATCAAATCGGTGCCGCCGTCGACGAGCTCCGTGAGCGCGCCCATCACGCCGTCGCGCAAATCCGCCGGTTCATGCATGATCGAGCTCCTTCAACGCGAGCGCGAGCTCGTCTTCGTTCGGGTACTTGTGATGCCATGCCGCAACGTTCTCCATGAACGAGACGCCGCGACCCTTGATAGTCTGCGCGATCACGGCCTTCGGCTTGCCGTTATGGAAATCGAAGCTCTCCATCAGCGTCGAAAGTCCGATTGGATCGTTGCCGTCCGTCTCGTGAACTTCCATGCCGAAAGCGGCGAACTTCTCGTGAAGCGGCTCGATGTCCATGATGTTCTTTGTCGCATCGGCCAGCTGAAGATGGTTGCGATCGACGATGACGACCAGGTTGTCGAGCCGAAAATGGCTCGCGGCCATTGCAGCTTCCCAATTGGAGCCTTCTTCGAGCTCGCCGTCTCCAGTCAGGACGAACACGCGGCCGGCCTCGCCTCCTTGCGTCTTGCGACGCTTCGCGAGCGCGAGACCCGCCGCGATCGACATGCCGTGGCCGAGCGCTCCTGTGTTCACCGTCACATACTCAGGCAGCTTTTGGCGGACCGGGTGCCCCGGCAACCGCGAATGATCGCGCAAATAGCCCGACAGCTCCTCGTCTCGCAGCCAGCCCAGCTCGGCGAAGCAGCAATAGAGACCGCCCACGCCGTGCCCTTTGCTCAGCACGAACTGGTCGTGCCAGGCGAGCGGGCTAGCGCGATAGCGCATCACACGGAAATAGAGTGCAACGAGGATGTCGACCTCCGACATGTCGCCGCCCGTGTGACCGCTCTTTGCCGTCGCGTTCATGACGCAAATGCGCTTGCGGATCGCGCGTGCGCGCGCCTTCAGCTCAGGCTCGGCGAGGAGGAACGGATTTTCCATTAACTTTCTCTTAGTTTCTCTTCAGTTGCTTTTAGTTTCTTCCGCAATCAAACGGAAGTCAATGACTTCCCTTGCATTTCGGCTCAGGGAATACCCGAGCGCATCAGCAGCCCGGCTGGCACCGCATTCTGAACACGAATTCGTCAAGCGCTTCGCGGTACTTGGCGCAGCGGCCGGGACTTTCCAAATGGAAAGTCGAGCTATAATCGATCGAAACCATACGCAAGTCGTGCTTGCAAGGGCGGCCGAAACGGCGCAGGCACACGGGCCCTAGACCGGAAACCAAGATGGATCAGAAGACCCGCTGGGAGAATATTTACGCGCGGGTGCGCGACATGAAGGCAGTCAAGCTGTCCGACCTCGCTCGCACCTTCAACGTATCGATGCCGACGATCCGCAAGGACGTCGATGCGCTGGAGCACGACGGGCTCGTCGAGCGCGTGCATGGACTCGTGCGGCTCAAGACGCTCTCGTACATGTTCGACGGCACCGGGATGAGCCACTTGCAACCGACGGCCGCGAAAGTCTGGATCGGAGCGAAAGCGGCGACGCTCGTGGCCAACGGCGACTCGATGATTCTCGATTGCGGCGCGACGACGACGGAGATGGCGAAGAATCTCGTCGGCCGCCAGCATCTGCGCATCGTCACGAATGCGTTGAACATCGCGATGTTGCTCGGCAACGAACCATCGAACCGTGTGATGCTGACAGGCGGTCAGTTCATGCCGGAGACATTGGCCGTTTCCGGAGAAAAGGCGTCGGCCTTCTTCGAAGGCATGTTCGTCGACAAGCTCTTCCTCGCGGCTGGCGGGGTATCGAAGGAAGGAGGAATCTCCTATCCCGACTTTATCGATCTGCACGTGAAGAGCGGCATGATCGGCGCCGCGAGGCATGTCTATCTGCTCGCCGACTCCGAGAAGTTCGGCCGCCGCGAATTCGCGACGTTCGGCGCGATGGAGCGCGTGCACACGGTGGTGACCGATCGCGGGCTCGCGCCCGAGCATCTCGAGTGGCTTCGCGGCCTCGGCATCGAAGTGATCTTTGCGGACGCGCCCTGACGACGTCGCAGCGGATGTCGAAAGCGCAGCGCGTCCGCCACCAACGGGCGCTCATGCCAACGCGGGGGAAGGCGCCGGAGCGGCTCAGCCGGTCACGCGTCGCGGGTCATTCGGTCAAGCGAATAGGCAACTTCCTGACGCGCACGCCGACGGCGTCATGGACGGCGGCCGCGACAGCCGCATCGACGCCTGTCGCACCGATTTCGCCAATGCCGCGAGCGCCGATCACGCTCGCATGCGGATCGTATTCGTCGACGAAATGGATCGTGATATCGGTCGGAATGTCCGCGTTGACCGGTATGGCCACATTCGAGAGGTTCTTCGCGAGCCATCCGCCATAGCGCGGCTCTTGAATGCTCGCCTCCATCGTGGCTTTGCCCCAGCCCCAGATGATCCCGCCCGTCATCTGGCTTCGCGCCGTCTTCGGATTGATGATCCGGCCGACCGAATAAGCGCCGACGGCTCGCCGCAGGCGCACGAGACCGAGTTCGGGATCGACGCCGACTTCGACGAAAATCGCCCCCCAAGTCCGCATCGCGTACGGCGTATCCGCACCGTCCGCGTTGAAGGGCGCACCGCCGGGCAAAGTGAAGTTTCCCGACGCCGAAATTTCCTCCAGCCCGGCACTGCGTACGATCGCACCGGGATCGTCCCCCGCCCCCATCGCCGCGAGCCTGGTCCGGATCTCGCGGCAGGCAAGCGCGACGGCGCTGCCCGTGCCGACCGTGGCGCTCGATCCATAAACCGGGCCGCCCGGATGCAGCCGCGTGTCGCCCCACGCGATCGAGACTCTATCCACGGGCAAGCCGAGTTCGCTGGCGGCGATCTGGCAGAAGACAGTCTGGGTGCCCGTACCGATGTCGTGCGTATTGGCTTCGATGACCGCGGAGCCGTCGGCCTTCAACCGAACGAGCGCACCGCCGGGAAAACGAAAATTGCCCATCGAGCAGGTGGCCATGCCATGACCGATGCGCCATGGGCCATCCTCGCGCGGTCGTTGGTGGCGCATGCGCCAACCGTAGAGGCGCGCCCCCGCGTCATAGGCTTCGCGCAATTTCTTCGATGACCACGGTTTGCCCGTGAGCGGATCGACCTCAGCGTAGTTCTTCAGCCGAAGATCGAGAGGGTCCATGCCGAGTTGCTCCGCCAACTCGTTCATCGCACTTTCGAGTGCCCAGAGGCCGGGCCCCTCCACAGGGGCTCGCATCGGTGTCGGCACGTTGATGTGGATGCGCTTGATCAACTGCTTCGTCCGAATGGCCGGGCAAGCGTAAAGCGACTTGCTGCCTTCGCTCGACGGTTCGACATGCGTATCGGCGATCGCGGACGAGTTGACGATCTCATGCTCGATGGCGGTCAATGCGCCATCCTCGCGGGCGCCGAGGCTGATCCGCTGGAGCATCCAAGGCTGATAGCCGACGCAAGCGTATTGATCTTGCCGGCGCAAATGCAGTTTCACAGGCCGGCCGATAATGCGAGCGCACGCCGCCGCCAGAATCTGATGCGGCCAGACGTATCCTTTGGAGCCGAAGCCGCCGCCCGTGTGTGGCGCGATGACGCAGATATCGGCGGCATCGATGCCCAACGCGGCCGCCACGACCGGTGGCACGTTCGCACTCGCCTGCACCGCATCCCAAAGCGTCAGCTTCCCGTTCTCGAATTGCGCGACCGTACCCGACGTTTCCATTGCATGGTGATGTCGGTCAGGCTGTTCGTACGATTGCCGCACCACGAACTTCGACTCGGCGAGACTTTGCTCGACATCGCCCATGTCGAGATCCTCGCCGAGCATGCGCGGCGTCGGCGCCGCTTCGTTCTTGCCCGCGGCGAGCCCAATCGGGCTTTCCGGCATGCATCTCACCGTGACCGCGGCGCGCGCCTCTTCGGCGGCGTCGATCGATTCGGCGAGCACGATCGCCACCGGCTCGCCCTGAAAGCGAATCTCATCGTGCTGCATCGGCATGCTCAGCACGGCTGCCGGTGGGCCGATTTCGCCGAAGCGCGGCATGTCGTTCGCGGTGAGGACGCGTATCACGCCTGGCACGGCAAGCGCGGCATCCGCGTCGATCGCGACGACACGCCCGGCCGCGACCGGGGCACCGACGATCACGGCGTGAAGTGTGCCCTTCGGCGTGTTGTCGGCGGCGTATCTTGCTCGCCCCGTGACTTTCGCGATGCTTTCGATGCGAGATATCGGCGTTCCGATGGTCATGATCTACCTGCAGCCGTGAGAATGGCGCGAACCGCTGCGTTGCGCGCGAGCTTCACCTTGAAGCCGTTTTCCGCAAGCGGTACTGCATCTTTCATTGCCGCATCGATCGCATTCGCGAGCGTCTTTTTGTCGAGGGGTTGCCCGACGAGCACCGCTTCCGCGGCCGGGAGCCGCCACGGACGTTGCGCAACGCTACCCAATGCAATCGAGATGCGCTCGATGACATCGCCGTTCATCTCGAGCGAGGCCGCGGCGGATACGAGCGCGTATTCGTAGCTGGCTCTTTCACGAACCTTGATGTAAGCGGATCGGGAGTCGGGACGCAGCGGAATCTGGAACGAAACGATCATTTCATCGTCGCCGAGACGCGTCTCACGGCGAGCCGCATCGCCCAGCGCCGCCGCTTCCATCTGGGTCAGGTGAAATTCGGTCATGGCCAACGAGCGCGGCCCGCGCGAGCCGACGACTTGTACCTGCGCATCGAGGCAGGCAAGGG
Organism: Paraburkholderia sp.; assembly: GCA_039593375.1. GTDB lineage: Bacteria > Pseudomonadota > Gammaproteobacteria > Burkholderiales > Burkholderiaceae > Trinickia. The sequence continues at coordinate 64,880 of JBCNPL010000001.1, forward strand.
CCACGGCCGGGTCCGAAGGTTGGACGGCCACGCACTCGTCGGTCCAGCCGAAAATGGCCTGCCGATCGTTGACACCCGTGCGAGCGGCGCACCCTGTGTTCGGCTCGCGTTTGTTGCAGGGCCACGGCAGCGGCGTTTCGGCCCGAAAATAGGCGCAGCGCGTCTTCTGCAAGACGTTTCCGCCTAGCGTGGCCCGATTGCGCACTTGCGGCGACGCCGCCGCGAGGCAGGCTTGCGCGAGCACATTGGCGTGAGCCGCGATGAGCGGATGCTCGCCGATCGCATTGAGGTTCGCGAGCGCGCCGATCGTCAGTCGATCGGCTTCGATCGCGATCGTGTCGATGTCACGGATGCCGCCTATGTCGACGAGATGGGACGGCGCCGCGATCCCGAGCCGCATCCAGTTGAGCAGTTCGGTCCCCCCCGCGATGATGGCCGCATGCTTCGCGGCGATCGTCGCCAGGCAATCTTCGACGGTTGCGCTTCGCTGATAGCCGAAGTCGTTCATTCCGCGTTCTCCATGCGTCTCGCCGCATCGAGAACGGCTGCCGTGATCTGCGGATAGCACGAGCAGCGGCAGAGATTGCCGCTCATCCATTCACGCACGGTAGCTTCATCGACGGCATGCCCCTCCGCGATACAGGCAGCGGCCGAGACGATCTGACCGGGCGTACAGTAACCGCATTGAAAGGCGTCGTGGTCGATAAACGCTTCCTGCACGGGATGCAGCGTGCCATCGGGACCGGCAATGCCTTCGACCGTCGTCACGTCGGTGCCTTCGCATTGCACAACGAGGGTCAGACAGCTATTCATGCGCTTACCGTCTATCAGCACGGTGCAGGTTCCGCACGCGCCTTCATTGCAGCCTTTCTTCGTGCCGGTGAGACCCGCCTCTTCGCGCAGCCAGTCGAGCAGCGTGACGCGCGGTTGGACGTTGGCGGTGTACGACTGTTTATTGACGCGCAGCGTGACGGTGGCGCGCTGCCTCGATGGCGCACCCGTGGAGAATTCGGCCATTGGCTGCCTCGCTTCGAAGGAGGGCAATGGGTCGAAGTATAGGAAATAAAAACGCGGGGTTAAAAGGCCGTGCCGACGGCGTCGCCGAAGCGGCGACTTTCGACTGACGAATCAAAGCCGCAAATGCGTCGGCCCGCTGATCGGGCTCATCGTTGTGCCGGATCGAAATGTTTCTTGATTCCCTGCCAGCATTCGAAGTAGTTCGCCTGCAACTGCGCGGTATCGAGCGCGAAGCGAGTCGGACGGATCAGCGTGCGTGTCTCGAACATGAATGCCATCGTATCGGCGATCTTCCGCGGCTTCGACGTATCGCTCGCCGATGCCTTCTCGACCGTATCGGCGTCCGGGCCGTGCCCCGACATGCAGTTGTGCAAGCTCGCGCCGCCAGGAACGAAGCCCTCGGCCTTGGCATCGTAGACGCCATGAACGAGCCCCATGAATTCGCTCGCGACGTTGCGATGGAACCAAGGCGGTCGGAACGTGTTCTCGGCCGCGAGCCAGCGCGGCGGGAAAATCACGAAATCGAGCGTGTCGACGCCGGGCGTATCGCTTTGCGCCTGCAACACGAGGAAAATAGACGGATCGGGATGATCGTAACTGATCGAGCCGATGGTGTTGAAAAGACGCAGATCGTACTTGTACGGCGCATAGTTTCCGTGCCACGCCACCACATCGAGCGGCGAGTGATCGATACCGGCGCTCCAGAGCAGGCCGTTCAATTTTGCGACGAGTTCGAACTCGCCCTCGCGATCCTCATAGCTCGCATGCGGCGTGAGGAAGTCGCGCGGATTGGCGAGGCCGTTGGAGCCGATCGGTCCGAGGTCCGGCAGCCGCAACAGCGCGCCGAAGTTCTCGCAGATGTAGCCGCGCGCCTTGCCGTCCGGCAGCGCGACCGCGAAGCGCACGCCGCGCGGAATCACCGCGATCTCGAACGGCTCGACGTCGAGCCGGCCGAGCTCCGTCGCGATATGCAGACGGCCCGATTGCGGGACGATCAGCAGCTCGCCGTCAGCGCTGTAGAAAAAGCGGTCCTGCATCGAGCGGTTCGCCGCGTAGAGGTGAATCGCGCAGCCGCTCATCGCGGCGGCCGAGCCGTTGCCCCCCATCGTTAGCCAGCCTTCGACGAAGTCGGTCGGCTCGAGTGGCATCGGCAGCGGGTCCCAACGCAGCTGATTCGGTGGTGTCGGCGGCACATCGGCGGAATCCGAGAAGTTCGACACGAGCCGCTGCGGGCCCTCGAAGCGTTCGAAGGGTCGGTGCACCGCGGCCGGGCGAATTCGATACAGCCATGAGCGGCGGTTGTGGGCGCGTGGCGCGGTGAAGGCAGTGCCCGACAACTGCTCCGTGTAAAGGCCATAGGGCGCACGTTGCGGAGAGTTGCGGCCAACCGGCAGCGCGCCCGGCAGCGCTTCGGTCGCGAACTCGTTCGCGAAGCCGCTCAGGTAGCCGGCCGCGGACGGTTTGGAAAGATCGAGCGTCATCGTTCAGTTCCTTGAGTCCCGGCGCGGATCTGAACCGGGCAAGTCATTCGAGGTCGCCGATGTGAACTTGCAGGCACAACGCGCCCCAACGGCGCGTCGATTGACGGATCGTGCAACTCGTTCACTACGCGTGACGCCAAGTTTACGCTAGTCTTGCTCGCTATCGAGCAACGCAAGCGCCGCGCGTAACGGCGCGCCATCGCCGCCGAGCAGCTCGGTCGCGCGAATCGAGGCTTCCACCATCGGTCTTCGCATCTTCCGCAGCAGCACTTCGTCGACGCGCGAGCACGGTCCCGCGAGCGTCAGCGCGCCGGCAAGCGGTTGCCCCGCCGAAAAAACGGGCGTGGAGATCCCAGCCGTTTCGGCATCGCGCTCGCCGATCGAGATGTAATAGCCGTCGCGCCGGATCGCGTCATGAAGCTGGCCGCGGGCACCACCGAATGCCGTCAGCACGCGCCCGCCCGATCCCTTGTCCATCGGCAGCACGTCGCCCTCGCGAACATGATCGCGGATCGTATGGGTGGAATCCACGCGGTGCAAGCACACGCGCACGTTGTGCTGCCTGATATAGAACGAGACGCTTTCACCGCTTCCGTCACGCAGCGCGCGCATCAACGGCAGCACTACATCGCCGAGCTGAAGGCCGCGTTGATAGAGCGCACCCAATTGCAACGCGCCTGGGCCGACGAAATAGCGGCCGTCGTCGGAGCGCAACAGCATGCGATGGTGAGTCAGCGATGCAATCAACCGCAAGATGGTGCTCTTGTAGAGGCCGGTGCGCGCGGCGATTTCCGCGAGCGACAACCCCTTGTCGTCGGAGCGAAACGCGAACAGGATCGCAAAGGCGCGATCGAGCGCCGCAACGCCGTCGGGCGCCGTCGACAGTGCCGCACTCGCATCGGTGGACGGACGATTGGAACCAGCAGCCATGAATAGCAAAGGTCGAAAATGACGGAATGCAGATCAGGTGAAGCGGACCGCGGAGCGCATCGCATTCCTTGCGCCGCGGCGGCGTTACGCCTGACGGAGCGTCATTTTACTTCGCGCGGCCTGACTCGCTCCAATCGGCGCGCAATACCGAGCCGGTGCTCGAATCCGTGATGAAAAGCGTCTCTCGCCGCGGGCCGCCGAAAGTGACGTTGGTAATCGTACGGCCTGCGCACGATTCGATCTTCGCAATGCCTTCGCCGTGAGCATTGAGCACGAACACCGCGCCCAGCGATGCGTGCGCGACGAACAAGTTTCCCTGCGCGTCCATCGTCAAGCCATCCGGGCCGCTGATTCCGTAAAACTGTGCGAAGCGCCCCACCTTGCTGGTGCTTCCATCGGGAAGCAACGGCATTCGCCATATCGAGTTGTCTCGCGTCATCGCCACGAACAGTACCTTCTCCTTGGCATCGAGCACGAGACCGTTAGGGCTGGGTCCATTGTCGATAAGACAATCGAGGCGGCCCGCAGCCGTCAACCGAAAAACGCGCCCAGTCGGGTCGTGCAGACCCGTTTGGCCTTGATCGGTGAAATAGATGTCGCCGTTGCTCGCCACGATCAGATCGTTGACGCCCTTGAAGCGCTCACTGTTGCGTCGCGTGAGCAGAGGCCGCACCTCGCCTTGCGCGGGATCGAGTTTCATCAGGCCGTTCTTGTAGTCCGCGATGATCAGACGATGTTCCGGATGCCAGGCGAGGCCATTGGGCTCGCCGTCGTAATTCGCGATCGCACGCCATTCGAGCGTCGGTGAAATCTGGAAGATTCGGCCATGCGGAATGTCAACGACATAAAGATTGCCCTGCGCATCCAAACAGGGCCCTTCGATGAAGCAGTCGATCGCGTCTCCGCCCTTGTTCGCGCGCGACCAGTCCGTCACCACACCGTGCTTGCGCAATTCGTCGGGCATGACAGTGTGGATGCTCGTCGCGATAACTCGCGGTGCGGGGTGCCAGCTCATCGATCGCCTCCCGGATAATGACGCTCGGCTTTGCCCGTGTATCGATAGGGCATTTGGCGCGGCATCGGGCCTTTGTTGCGCTCGGCACGCCCTCGTTGTTCCCAAGCGTGAGACAGGATACCCACTGCGCGCGAGAGGCAAAAGACGCCGCGTGCCAGTTCGGGCTCGAAGCCGAGTTCGGCATAGATGACGGCCGTCGCGCCGTCGATGTTCATCGGAATCGAGCGGCCCTTGCGCGTTTTCAACAAGGACTCGATGCCTCGTGCAATAGCGGCATACCGTCCAGACACGACGCCGGCCGCGGCGCCTTCGTCAACCATCGCCAGCAGCCGGCCCGCGCGCGGATCGATCGGATGGAAGCGGTGCCCGAAGCCGGGCAGGTACTTGCCGTGTGCCGCGACGAACGCATCGATCGAACGCTCGACCGCGCTCTCCATGGTTGCCCCTTCCGCGTGTGCCCGCTCGATCGCGTGAAAGAGCTCGACCGCTTGCTGTCCCGCGCCGCCATGCACATCGTCGAGCGTATTGAGCGCCGAAGCCATCGCGCCATTCAACGGCAACCCGCAGCTGACGGCCATGCGCGAAATCGCGATCGACGGCGCATGAGGACCGTGATCGACGGACGCCACGAGCGCTGCCTCCAACAAGCGCGCCTGGCCCGCCGAGGGCAGCTCGCCACGCAGCATCAGCCAGATCATCCGCGGAAAACTGACCGCACCGATCAACTCCTCAATCGGGTATCCGCGCACACGAATCGAGCCCGGATGAATGTCGACGATCGACGTGCTCCAGTAGTCGGCGGCGAGCGCTCCAAAATCACTGGTATGGATCATGAGGATTCCTGATTGAGATCAGCGATTGATGTCCTCGAGAGCAAGGCCCTTCGTGGACGGTCCCATGCTGCCGATCAGCAGCATCACGAACACCATGCAGCCGGTAATCATGTAGAAGACACCCGTTGCGCCGAAATCGCGCAGGAAGAACGCGACGACGAACCCTGAAAAAATCGCGCTGAGCCGGCTCCATGAATAGACGAAGCCGATCGCGCGGGCGCGAATTTCGGTGGGATACAGTTCCGACTGATACGTCTGAAACGAGTAGCTCATGATCGTGAGCGCAAGATTCATGAAGAGCCCGAATGCGACAAGCCCTACGGCGCCGGTCTGATTCGCGAACAATAGACCGAATGCGGCAGCGGCCCCCGCCGCTCCCACGAGGCTCCATTTGCGTTCGACCTTGTCGGCAAAATAGAAGAATAGAGCCGGGCCGAACGGTAAAGCGATCGACATCATGAATGAATACTGCAGGCTATGGACGAGGCCGAAGCCCTTGCTCGTCAGCAGCGACGGGATCCAGTTGCTGAAACCGTAAAAACCGATGACCTGAACCGCGTTGAACAATGACAACATGACCGTGCGCTTAAGATACGGTGCTTTCAACACGTCGCGGAAGGAGCGTTCCGTCGTCGGAGCGTTGTGTTCGTGAGGCGCGGGCTCGGGCAATGCACGGCCATACTGACGCTCCACGATGCGCTCGACCTTTGCCGTCACGCGCGCCGCATCGTCGAGCCGGCCTTGAGCCACCAGCCAGCGGGGACTTTCGGGGATGCCGAGCCGAATGAGCCAAACCAACGCCGCACCGATCGCGCTCGCGAGCACGACCCAACGCCAGCCGTCGACGCCGAACGGGTGCATCGGCACGAGCCACCACGACATCAGAGCGACCGCGGGCACGGCGCAATAAGGCACGACCTGAGTAATCGCGAACGCGCGGCCTCTCAGGTTCTTCGGCATGAGCTCCGCGACGTAGGTATTGATCGTCACCATTTCGACGCCGAGCCCGATGCCGGCGAGCAAGCGAAACAAGTTGACGCCGAGCGAGCTATGCTGGAATGCCATCAAAACACTGGCCGCCGTATAGGCGAGCAATGCGACCACGAAAATGCGTCGTCGCCCGAACCGATCGGCCAAAAAGCCGAGCCCCAGCGTCCCGATGAAAAGTCCCGTGAACGTGGCTGCCACAAACGCGGCAATGCTGTTCATCGCGAAGATCGACGTCGATGTCTTGACGAACAGTCCGCTTGCGATCAGGCCGGGCGCGATATAGCCCGTCATGAACAGATCATAGAACTCGAAGCAGCCGCCGAGCGACAGCAGGAATACGATGCTCCAGATATGGCGTGTCGCAGGCAGCCGATCGAGTCGGGCGACGATCGCGCGCGCGGCGAAATCGCGCTCGGCTGTCACGGGGCGTGCTTGAGTCGATTCGATCTGCGTCGGCGGGATCGCTCCCGCGGCAAGGGTCGGTTTCATGTCTTCCTCCAGATAGGTATCCCGCGGCGCTACGTTGGCCGTCAGATCGCGCCTTCGTTTCTTAGCCGTGCGACCGCCTGGGCATCGAGGCCGAGCTGCGCGAGGCGCGCTTGCGTGTGCTCGGATAAATGAGGTGCGCGCTTGACAGGGCCGCCCGACGACGGTTCGCCCTGCGCATCGATCAAGCGAAAGCCCGCGCGCGTGACGCGCTGGATGCTCTCACCGTCTTCGAGCTCATGAATGAATTGGCGCTCGGCGATCTGCGGCTGGCGAATGGCTTCAGGCACGCTCAAGACGAGTCCGGCCGGGACGCCGGCGGCGACGAGACGGGCTTCCCAATGAGCGGCGCGATGAGCGCTCAGCGCGGCCTCGATTTCATGCTTGAGCTCGGCGCGATGCCGCTTGCGTGCGTCCCGCTCGCGGAATCGCTCGTCTTGCGTGAGTTCCGGACGACCGATGACTTCGCATAGCGCGACGAATTGCTTCGTTTCGTTGGCGGCGATGTTCAACATGCCTTCACCGCATGCAAAGGTGCCCGAGGGAGCCGCGGTGAAATTCTCGTTGCCCATGGGCGTGGGCTCGACGCCCGCGTTCAGAAAATTCGATACCACCCAACCCATCGTCGACATCGTCGCCTCGAGCATCGAGACGTCGATGATTGTTCCTTCGCCGGTGCGCTGCGCGGCGAATACCGCGGCGCAGATGGCGAGCGCCGCGCTCATGCCGCCGACGGTATCGGCGACGGGATAGCCGACGCGCAGCGGCGCGGTGTCCGGGCCACCGGTAACGCTCATTGCGCCTGACATGCCTTGGATGATCTGATCGTATGCCGGCCTGTGCGCGAGCGGCCCGTCATTGCCGAACCCGGAGATCGCGCAGTACACGAGGCGCGGATTCAGAGCGAGCAGCGATTGCGCGCCCAGCCCCAGGCGCTCCATCACGCCGGGACGGAAGTTCTCGACCAACGCGTCCGCCTCCGTCACGAGCCTGCGCAAGATCGCCTTGCCGGCTTCGTGCTTGAGGTTGAGCGTCATCGATTCCTTGCCGGCGTTCACCGCAACGAACGACGCGCCCATGTTGCGCGCCGATGCCGCCGGGTCGGCGCCCAAACGGCGCGCCAGATCGCCGCCGTCGGGATTCTCGATCTTGAGGACGTCGGCGCCGAGCAGAGCGAGTTGGTATGTGCAAAACGGCCCGGACAGGACATTGGACAAATCCAGGACACGAATGCCGGAGAGGGGGAGCGAAGCCATGGCGATCTCGTTGCGGAGTTCGTTCTATCTAACAGAATGTCGTTCTATAAATATCACGACGCAATGCTAGGGCGACGCGTGGCCCGCTAGTAATCGGGGATTACCCGGATAACGAGATGGGATGAGCGCGCCCCCTGTTGCGCAGCCACCCCTGAGTACGCAGCTTCAATTGCTCGACGATGCGGCAACGGCGTTGGCCATCCAAGCGCTCGCCGCCGCGAAACACGATGGGTCAATGCGCCTGACTCGTGTCGGCTACGCGCGTCGGCTTTGGCGCGAACCACACCGCGAGCGCCGCAAGCACGAACGCGACACCCGCCATCTCGAAGAGCTGAGCGGTCGCGAGCATCACGGCCTGCGTCTGCACCATGTTGTCGATGGTGCCGCGCGCCTGCTCCAGCGACATGCCGCCGCGCGCAAGGCGATGCAGAAAGTCGAGCGACGTATCGGTGATGCCGGCAAGCTCCGCATGACCGAGCTTGATACGGTTCTCCCATACCGTATTGACGAGCGCGGTGGCGATCGCCCCTGAGAACGTGCGGCAAAAACTCATCAGCCCGGCAGCGGACGCGGTCTCCGGTTCGTCGACGCTAGCCAGCGCGAGCCCGGTGAGAGGTACGAAGAAGAATGGCAGACCGATCCCAAGCAACAGCAAACCGATCGAGACCTGCCAGAACGTCATATCCGTATTCGCGTACGCGCGTGCAAACGTCACTACGCCCATCCACAGTACGCCTGCGAACACGAGCCAGCGCCCATCGAGCCGTGAGGACAGGTTCGCCGCGAAAGGCGCCGCGACGACCGCGAGAATGCCGGTCATCGCGCTGGCGTACCCGGCCCATGTCGCTGTGTAGCCCATGTAGTTCTGCAGCCATAGCGGCGTAAGCACCGTGTTGCCGAAGAACGCGCCGAACGCGAGACTGATCGTGATCACGCTCGCACTGAAACCGCGATGCCGGAATACGCGGAGGTCGACCACCGGATGACGCTCGGTCAGCTCCCAGATCAGGAAAGCCAGGAAGCCGATTGCAGCGATAACGGCCAGCACCACGATCTCGGTCGACGCGAACCAGTCCTTGTCCTTGCCTTCGTCCAGCATCAGTTGAAGCGATCCGACCCAGACGATCAAAAGCGCTAGCCCAACTCTGTCGATGCGCACGCGCTGCAACGCCGACTCATAGCGGCGCAGCAACTGAAACGCGCCCCACGCGCAGACCAATGCGACAGGCACGTTGATGTAAAAGATGTACGCCCAATGCAACCGATCGCAGAGCACGCCGCCAAGAATCGGCCCGAGCACCGGCGCGACGAGTGTCGTCATGCTCCATAGTCCGATCGCCATCGGCGCCTTCTCCTTCGGAAAGATGCGCAGCAGCAGCGTCTGCGACAGCGGCATCAGCGGCCCTCCGCCAAGCCCCTGGAACACGCGAAACAGCACCAGCATATTCATCGACGTTGCGAGCCCGCACAGCGCCGAACACAAGCCGAATGCCAGCAGCGCCAACGCGAACACGCGCACCGTGCCGAAGCGGTTCGCGAGCCAGCCGGTCAGCGGCACCGTAACGGCCTCCGCCACGGCGTACGACGTGATCACATAGGTCCCCTGCGAAGACGATGCCCCCAGCGCGCCCGCGATATTCGGCACCGATACGTTCGCGATCGTCGTATCGAGCACCGCGACGAAATTGGCCATCGCGAGCATGAGGCCACCGAGCAGCAGCGCGCCGCCGGTGAGCGGCTGCTGCGAAGCTTGTTGTCCGGTCATGAGCGCTGTCCTCCGTCAGTCGCGAGCGGCGCGCGCGTATCGATCTCGACCTCCATCGACAGTCCGACGCCCAACGGATGCGCCTTGAGTTCGGCGGGATCGATCGCGATACGTACCGGCAACCGCTGGACCACCTTGATCCAGTTGCCCGTCGCGTTCTGCGCGGGAATCATCGCGAACGCGGAGCCTGTTCCGCCCGCAAGCCCTTCGACGCGGCCGTGATAGGTCGTGCCGTCGCCATGCAAATCGGACGTCAGCGTCACCGGCTGACCAATGCGTACCTTGTCTAGCTGGATCTCCTTGAAGTTGGCGTCGACGTGTACGCTGGCCATCGGCACGACGGACATCAGCGCGTCGCCGGAATTCACGCGCTGGCCGACCTGTACCTGGCGCTTCGCCACGACGCCGTCGAACGGCGCGCGCAATACCGTGCGTTCGAGATCCACCCGCGCCTGGTCGCGCTTCGCGCGAGCGAGCAACACTTCCGGGTTCGTGTCGACCGTCGTGTCGTCGAACAGCACCTTGTTGGCATCGAGCGAGCCCAGGGCTTCGCTGCGCGACGCGCTCGCCTGCGCGGCGGCCGCGCGTGCCGCTTCGAGCGACGCCTTCGCCGATGCGAATGCCGCGCGCGCATTGCTGAGCTCTTCGCCCGACACCGAACCATTCACGGCAAGTTTCTGGCGGCGTTGGAGATCGAGCGCCGTGCGGTCGTAGTCGGCCTGTGCGGAAGCGATCTGCGCGCGCATGCGTGCTTCGTCCGCGGCGCGAGCCTGGACAGCCGCGGTCAGACCTTTGTCGGTCGCCAGGTAGCCGCGCACCCTGCGCTCGGCTTGCCCTACCTGCGCCTCGGCCTGCGCCAGCGCAATGCGGGCGTCCGTGTCGTCGATGACGACGAGCACGTCGCCTTTGTGAACGTACTGCGTGTCCACGGCGTTGATCGTTTTGACAATGCCGGTGACGGCCGGGGTAATCGACGCAATTTCGGCCGACGTGTACGCATTGTCAGTCGACACGTAGCGTGAGCCGACGAAGTGCCAGTAGCCGGCCGATCCGGCCGCGCAGACCGCGATCGCGAGACCTAGCAGCGCGAACAGTTTCTTGCGGCTACTCGAACGAGAATCCGACGGAACGGTGATGGGTTCGACGCCAGCGACTTCGGCACCGTGAGTGGAGGCTTGCATAGAGTTCGACATGAGAATTCCGCGACCTAGCTGACTTGATTGGAGTGAGATGGACTTGCATCGGATTGATAACCGCCGCCCAAGGCGCGGATCAGCGCAATATCGAGCGTGAACGCGCGCGACTGGATGTCGGCGAGTTGCCGCTGCGCGTCGATCAGGCTGTCTTCCGAACTGAGCACGTCGAGATAGTTGGCGAGGCCGCCCTCGTAGCGCTCCTTGATCGAATCGCGGGCACGCGCGGCAGCGACCCATGCAGCCTTCGTCGCATCGATGCGCGGCTGTAGCGCGCGTTCGCTGACGGCGGCATCGGCGACGTCGTGTAGCGCCGTGACGAGCGTATCGTCGTAGTTCGCGACCGCTTCGTCGTACGTAGCCTGCGCGCCGCGATATTGCCCGCGCAATCGGCCGGCATTGAAAATCGGCAGCGAGATCGCCGGCCCGACGTTGCCGTACGCCGACCCTGCCCTCGTCAGCAGATTGAGGCCGAGCGACTGCATGCCGATGACCGCGCTCAAGCTAACGTCGGGATAGAAGTTCGCCGCGGCCACGTCGATGCGCTTCGCGGCGGCCTGTGCACGCAGCCGCGCGGCGACGATATCGGGGCGGCGCCCCAGCAGTTGCAGCGTGACGTCCGGCGGCAAGCCGAAACGCTGGTCGATGGCGACAGTAGGTCGTGCGATGTTCAGCGCACGATCGGGACCGGCGCCGACCAGCGCGGCGATGCGGTTGCGCGTCAACGCGATCGATTCGTCGATAGAAATCAAATCGGCCTGGCTGCTGTCGCGCCGCCCGATGGCCTGCTGCACCGCCCCTTCGGTTTCGAGACCCTGGGCCTTGCGATCGACGAACAACGCGGCGGTCTGCGTGCGGACCTGGAGCGCCGCGCTCGCACAGTCGCGTTCCGCGTACAGACGGGCGAGATCGGCGTACGCATCGACGACCGAGCTTGCCAGCACCAGGCGCGATTGCGCCGCGTCGGCGCGGGCGGCTTCGGCGTCTGAAGTTGCCGCAGCGAGGGCAGCACGGTTTTTTCCCCAGAAGTCGAACTCGTAAGAGAAGTCGAGCGAGCCCTGCCCCGCTGGACGCCAGCCCTTCGGCAGAAACGCGGGCGGCGTGAGGTAGTTGTAGCTCTGCTTTTCTTTGTCCACCTTCGCCTGGGCGGAAATATCGGGCCACAGTGCGGCGCCCGATTGCTGGGCCGATGCCTCGGCGTTGCGCAGCCGCGCCGCGGCGACGGCGAGGCTCGGCGATCCGGCCAGCGCTTCCCCCACGAGTCGATCGAGCTGAGCGTCGCCGTACCGCTGCCACCAGCGATCCTGCGGCCAGGCAGCCGTTGATTCGCCGCTGGCCGCGAAGCTGCGCGTCGTCGCATAACTCCCTATCTCTTTCGGCTTTGCGGTACCCGAGTCCGGCTTCGACGCGCACGCCGTCAAGCCCATGACGACCGCGACACCGACCGCCCACCTTGCTCGTCCCGCGAGCCAGCGAGCACTTCTTGTCGATGACCTGCACTGCATGGAGCCCACCCTTATCTAAACTGAACGGTTCGGTTTATAATACGTCTACGCCTCGAGTGTCAATCACTTTCGGGCGGTCAGCATCCTTTTGCCGATGCGGGCGGGTGGACGGGTGGTTACAGTTACACTTGCCGGCTACGCATAACGCCACTCGCCAGGTTCAGGAGATGAGAAAGAAGACGGAGGAAAAGCGGCAGTCGATCATCGAGGCTGCACACCAAGTATTTATGGAGGTCGGCTTCCATCAAGCTTCGATGGCTGAGATAGCGGCGCGGTCCGGCGCGTCCAAGGCGACGGTCTATGGCTATTTCAGTTCGAAGGAAGAGTTGTTCACCGAAGTGATGGTCAATGCCGCCGACGAGATCCACGCTTCGTTCGGTCAATTGACACTCGAAATTCCGCTGCGCGACTCGCTCATCGCGTTCGGACGGCACTATCTGCCTGCGATCCTGCACCCGTCGATTATCGCGATACGGCGCCTCGCGATCGAGGAAAGCGGACGTTCGACACTGGGGCGTGTCATGTACGAGGCAGGGCCGAAGCTCGGCTGGGCTATCGTGCGCGACTTCCTGCTCGAGGCGATCGCTGCCGGCACACTGAAAGCGTGCGATGCGGGCGTGGCGGCCCGGCATCTTCAAGCGCTTTACGAAGCCGAACTAGTCGAGGTGGCCACGCTGGGTTATCCGGTCAGTACGACGCCGGCGAAGATCTTGCCCGTCGTGACTCGGGCAGTCGATGTGTTTTTGGCTGCGTACGGTACACACTCGCGTTGATTGCGTCGTCTTGCGCGAATGCCTGCGCGGCGCCGGACCGCGACGGCGAGCGCGCCCCCCCTAATTCGGAAAGGGTGGGCACAGTCTGCCCGCGCGGGTCACGGCGTGCTAAACATCCGTATTCAACGATCGCAAGCTATTGCGCAGATGCAGCCCCGAGAACGGAGGCATGATCGCCGTGGATTCTCTTCTCCCACCCAGCGAGAATCCGCTTCTCCAATACGTCGTATCCCCTGCCGAAGTGATGTCCACCCGGCGTGCGAATGACCTCGCGCGTGGGAGCGAGCGCCGGGCACAGCGTATCGTCCTCGTCTTCCCCGTAGAAGCATTGGATGATCCCGTCGGGCATGCGATCGACCTCCGGCTTGGCCGGCAACGCCTTGTCGCTCGGCGGCAAGCCGAGCCACCCTGTCACACGAACCTGGAAATCGGCCGCCTTTGCAAATCCGAGTAGGGAGACAAGCGCAACCTTGTCGCGCAATGAAGCCGGCAGTTTGTTGTACGCGAACGGCATGACGTCCGCGCCGAACGAGTAACCGATCAACGCGAACGAGTCCGCGTGCCAGCGCGCCCCATAGACGCGCAGGACCCGGGCGAGGTCACGGCTCACCTGCTCCGGTGTCTTCTCGCTCCAGAAATACCGCAAGCTGTCCCAACCGACGACCGATACGCCGTCCTTCTGCAATTGCTCGCCGATCGTCTTGTCGAGATCACGCCAGCCGCCATCGCCCGACATGACGATGGCCAGCATGCCTCGTGAATGCGCGGCGGGCAGTTCGATGAGCGGCAAGTCCGAAACGTCTTGCTCTCCGCCAAGATCGGCCTGCAGATGCGGCTTGACCAAGGCAACCAGTTGATCCGCCCGGGTCGTGCCTGCAGCGAAGATCCGCGGCGGCTTCGCCAAAAGCGGAGCCATCAGGCTCGTCAGGTTCCTGCCATAGTGAAATCCCGGCGAATCGGCCCCTTCCCTCACCGCTGAACGTTCGGCCTGCTGCGACGCCTTGACCGCATTGTGCGTCGTCACGCCTGTCTCGACGAAGCCCGGCAGCACGCTTCCCCTGCTGACTGTCGGATCGGGAGCGCAAGGATCGAAACGCTTGTCGAGCCTCCCGTCCGCATCGACGGATACGGCGCCCGCGATCGTATTCGCGGGCGCCTGAGCCAGGATATGCAAAGCGAGCGTTCCGCCTTGCCCTGCTCCCGCGACGATCGGCGCGAAGTATCGGTCCGACTTCAACTGACGCTCGAGCTGATGACCGATCGCCTCCGCGTCGCCATCGAGATGCCGACAAGCTTTCCCAGTCGCGGCGAGATTGGCTGCGTAGCGCCCCGTGTCGACCCCAACCGTCAACGCACCTTCCTGCGCCAAGGCTCGAGCCGCTTGCGCGTCGGCGGAACTCCAGCCGTTGCCCGCCGAGAAGAGAATGACGAAGCCGCGCATTTCGCCCTCGGGCCATGCAACGGTGACCTCGCCATAGCGCCCCCCTGACACCTGCGACTCAGCCGCATGTGCCGCGCCACAAACGGCGACAGTCAGGCCCGCGAGCGTGGCGAGCCATCGAAACTTCCGCAGCACCGAACGAATGATCATGAACGGCGCCCTCCCGCCAGAATTGAAAGATCCACCAATGCGACGAGCGCACCCGCCCACCCCGACACCGCGAGGTAACGCGGCTCCCAGCTGGGTTGAAACTTGCCTTTGAATGCGCGAAGCCCCTGGAAGTTGTAGAAGCGGCCGCCGAAGCGCCAAACCATCGATCCGATCCGATGAAGCGGCGAGCCGAGCGGCGCCGGCTGCACGCCCGAAAACGGCGCGACGCCGAGACTCAGGTAACGATAGCCGTTGCTCTTCAAGTGCATGGCCAACTGCACGAACAAATAATCCATGACATAAGGCGAGGCTTCCGTAAGATGGCGCATCACCCCGACTGTCGCCTCGACATTCAGATCGGTCGTCATGAAGGTCGTGAACGCCACCGGCACTCCGCTCTGCCGGACAAGCAGGACCGATTGCGCGGCAAGGTAGGGTTCGCTGAATGCGGCCACCGAAAAGCTCTTCTCGCGTCGGCTTTCGAGCCATCCGTCGGAGATCGCTCGCAACACGTCGACGCGCGCGGCGACATCGGCCGCATCGATGACCTCCACCGTGCAGCCGTCGCGCTCGGCTCGCCGCGTTGCGTAGCGCAAACCGGCCCGCTGGGGCCCGTTGAGGTCGAATCCGTCGAGCGCCAGCCGAGCCTCCTCGCCAAGCTTCATCAGCGTGAGACCTGAGTCGAGATAGAGCGGAAGCGAATCCGCCCTGACCTGATAAAACGCGGCCCGCCCACCATGCCGTGCCGCGAGAGCGACAAACTTGGCGATCAGTTCCGCCCACTCGCAGCGGGGGCCGACCGGATCGTGCAGCGCGGCCCAGGTCCGGCCGTGCTTCGCATACATGAGGAACGACCGGCGCGAATCCGAAAACAGGAAGCTCTTGTCGCCCATCATGGCCAGTCCGGCGTCGCTGCGCTCCTGAGCGCGAATGATCCGCATCGCATCACCGAGATCCTCCGAGCTCGGGCACCTGAAACGCCCTGCCGCCGGACGCATCAAGTGCCACAACGCGAAAGCCGCGGCAAAGAGGCCGGAGGCCAGCATCGCCCGCAACGACCGTGACGCACGCTCATCGAAGGCGAAGTGCCACCAGAGCTGGTTCTCGTAGGGCACGTTGCGATACGCGAAGAACATCACCCACGCCGCGCAGATGAGCACGATCGCGACGGAAACGAACCAGCCCGCGGTGAACCGCTCGGCAAAGAGTGCGGCATGCTGATCGAACCGTCGACGTGTCGATAGGAGCAAAACGAGCAACGAAGCCAACACACCGGCTTCCACGAACGCCAAACCCTTGACGACCGAGAGAACCAGAGAGGCCGACGTCAACGCTACCGTCACCCACCAGGCGGCGTCGAGCCTGCGCAGCAAGCCGCGCGCGACAAAGAGCAGCAGCACGCCGAGAACGCCGCTTACGAGCTGTGAGCTTTCGAGTGCCCAGAGCGGAACGACGTCGCGCAGAACGGCGAGTCGACGGGCGAACGCGGGCGTCGCGCCCGATACGATCAGCATCGTGCCCACGACGAACGTGATGAGGCAAAGAAAGAGCGGCGCCGACTCGGCAAGACCCGCGACCCGGCGCAAAGGCAACCGATCGCGAAGCGCTCTCCCCTCGAAGCCCGCGAGCAAACCTGCAGACAGCATCAGCGGCAAGCCGAAATAGACGACCCGGTAAGCAAGAAGACCCGCAACGAGAGACGGTGCCGTCACGTCGCCACGCAAAGCAAACACCATCGCCGACTCGAATACGCCAACGCCGCCCGGCGTATGACCCGCTATGCCGAGCAACAGGGAGGCGGAATAAACGGCGAGGAAACTGATGAAGCTCACGTTCGCGTGAGGGAGGAAGAACCACAAGGCGCCGCCCGCGCCCGCGATATCGACGATACCGAACACGAGTTGGCCGATCAGGTCGGTCCTCGCGGGAACATCGATGGTGAACCGCTGCCAGCGTGTGCGTATCGTCCTTGTCCGAGCACCGCAGCAACCGATGACGAGCGCCGATGCCCCGAGCAGAAAAACGCTGCCTGAACGCAGGATCTCGGGCGAGACGCGGATCATGACCGCGAGCGGTGCCGCATCCCAGAGGACGCCGATCGCGCTCACGAGCACCAACGCGAAGGCCAGCGAGACGCTCGTAAAAACGGTGAGGCGCCCGACTTGCGATGGCGTTACGCCTGCCGCGCCGTAGACGCGGCAACGCACGGCGCCGCCCGTCAACGCACCGAAACCCGCGATATTGCCGAGCGCCGAAGCGGCCGTCGCGCCGATCAGTAGAAGCGTACGCGGCACTTTCGCGTCGACATGCCGCAGCCCGATCGCGTCGCGAACGACGAGCGCGGCGAAGCTCAGCCCCGTGGCGCCGAGCGCGGCGATCCAGTTAGCCGAACCGAAACCGAACAGCTGGCGGCATATCGAATGGTAATTGATGCCGCGCGACATGTGCTGCAGCGCGAGCAGCAGCAATACACAGATCCCGAGTGCGAAAGCGGGCGACACCAAACGCTTGTGGTCGATGCGCCTCCATGTACCGAGAAAGGCGGCAACGACCTTCCCACGGCGATCCTCCTGACTTCCCTGCATCGTTCGAGCGATTGGCCACGCGCGCGAGCCGCTCGGCCCACGACGGCGACGGCGCCATTCGTCGACTCATTGGGAGAGCGGTCACACCCGCGAATCAACCGATATAGCAAATTGTGACATTTCATTAACGTTACAGAGCCGAATCGGTTGACACGGATTTTTGGACGGCGTTGAGGGTCAGGCAGGCGGGTACCTGGCTGACCCCAGCCGCTCGGCGAGGGCTGGGATGCTCACGATTGCGAATGCGTCTTATTTGACAGCCGAGTCCACGCACTTCTTGACGAAAGAGTTCTTGGCGGCGCCCGAGAGCGGCTTGCCGTTGGAACCCACGGCGTTTGCCTCGCACTGTTTTGCCGCGGCGGTCCTCATGCATTTCTTCATGAACGAATTCTTCGCCGCGCCGGCAAGCGGCTTGCCGTCCTTTCCCACCGCCTGCGTTTCGCAGTTCGCGGCGCCCGTTCCCGGCGCCATCGAAGCGCCGCCCGACAATGCCTGCGTCTGCCCGTACGCGATACCCGTGACTGCCGTGAGCAAACTTACCGTTGCTATTGCAAACAATCGCTTGAACATGGCCATCCCTCCTTGATGAGCTCAGTGACCGAGCGATTCCATCTTACTCGGCGACGCCTCGAACGCATGTGGCCGTGCGATCTGCTTGATGAGCAAAGCGATGCACGCGAGTACGCCCGCAACGGCAATCGTCGCGAAGACGCCCGCGAACGAAAAATGCCGGCGTGTCAGCTCCGCCACGAGAAAAGACCCCGCGATGCCGCCGAAGCGGCCGACGCCGAGCATCCAGGCGACACCGGTGCCGCGCCCGGACGTCGGATAAAACGCCGCCGCGAGCGCCGGCATCGACGATTGCGCAGTGTTCATCAGTACGCCGGCGACGAACACGGCGAGCACGAGCACGCCGACGTTGCCGACCGCCTGCCCGATCCAATAGACGCTGACCGCGGTAAGCGCATAGCTCGCGGCGATGACGCGATTCGCGTTGAACCGATCCATCAGCGCGCCGCAAACCACCGCGCCGACTCCGCCAAGTGGGAACAGCGCGGAGATCAACGTTGCGCTCTTCGCGGTGAGCCCGGCATCCTTCAACAGAATCGGCATCCAGTTGATCGAAGCGTAGAAAATCACAAGGCCCATGAAGTAGGCAATCCACAGCATCACCGAACCGACGATGTAGGAGCGTGACAACACGACGCCGAGCCCTTGGCCGCGCGCTTGCGGCGCGGTCTCGGTCATCGTGAAAGAGCCGGCGTTCACTGCGTCTCGCGAGATGCGCGCGAGCGCCGAGCGAATCCTCTCGGTCGGGTGGGCATTCGCGACCATGAAGCGGACCGATTCGGGCATCTTGACGATCAGTGCGATGCCGAGCAGCAACGGCGTCACGCCGCCGAGCGTCAGCACGCTGCGCCAGCCGAAATGCGGAATCAGCCACGCGGCGAGGAAGCCGCCAAGCGCCGCGCCGAGCGGGAAGCCGCAGAACATCAGATTGATGACCGTCGAGCGGCGGCGAGTCGGACAGAATTCGCCCATCATCGTGACCGCGTTCGGCATCGCGGCGCCGAGGCCGACACCCGTGACGAAGCGCAGCGTGGTCAACTGGCCGATGCTCGAGGAGAACGCCGATACGAAACAGGCAACGCCGAACAGGAACACCGAGGCGATCAGTACGGAGCGCCGCCCGATGCGGTCAGAAAGCGGTCCCGAAGCGAGCGCGCCGCAAGCGAGGCCAAACAAGGCAGCGCTCAGCACGGGCGCGAGGTCAGGCTTGGTCAAATGCCATTCGGTCAGTACCGACGGGGCGATGAAGCCGATCGATGCCGTATCGAAGCCGTCCAGCAAGACGATCACGAAACACATGCAGAAAATGAGCCATTGGAAGCCGCCGAATGGTCTCTCGTCGATGAACGTCTGGATATTGACGACAGGATTGCCGCTCATTGGATGTCTCCTCCTGGTAGTTCTGTTCTTTCGCCGCGGTCATGGTACGCCGCCAACGGCAGCCCAATCCAGTTTTCGGCCAGCGGCCGCGCCGCTGCGAACGATTCTCGGAGGTCCCTCAATATACGGCAACGCGATTCTTTGGATAGTCTTTATCCGCAATAACGATAGTGGCTCGAGGCGCCGACGCATGTGCGCGAGGCGAACCGGCGAACCTGCGACCTGCGACCGGCGACCGGCGACCGGCGACCGGCGACCGGCGACCGGCGACCGGCGACCGGCGACCGGCGACCGGCGACGATGCCCGAAAGCGGACCTGCGTCGACGAAACCACGGATCGCCGCAGGCCGCGCCGGCTCTCGGTGCTCAGTAGAGAACGTTCTTCGCTTCCTGCGAATCGAGGTTCTGCTTGTTGACCACGACGACACCCGTATCGACCATTTTCGGCACCGACTTGTGCTCGATGACGTTCACCACCGTCTGGATGCCCTTGTAGCCCATCTGATACGAACCCTGCACCGCGATGGCCTGAATCGTTCCGTCGCGCACGAACCCTTGCAGATCCTGGTTACCGTCGAAGCCGATCGCGACGATCTTGCCTCCCTTGCCCGCTTGCTTCAGCGCGCGCCCCATCCCCACGGCGGTAGGCTCGTTCGCCCCGAAGATCCCTTTCAGATCGGGATTCGCCGACAACGTATCCGTCGTCTGGTTGAGCGCGGTCGCCATTTGCGATTGCGAATAGAAGGGGCCGACGATCTGCAGCTTCGAGTGCGCCGCGATGTAGTCGCGGAAACCGCCCACGCGGCCGATCTCCGAACCCGCGCCCGGCACATACGACATGATCGCGATCTTGCCTGTCTGGCCGACGCGGTCGATCATCGCCTTCGCGCACAGTTCGCCGGCCTTCTTGTTGTCCGTCGACAGAAACGACTGGTAATACTGCTTGCCCGAATCGGACAGCATCGAGTCGATCAGGACGACCGGGATATGCGCTTCCCACGCCTTCTTCACGGCCGGCACGAGCGCATCGGGATCGGATGGCGCGAGCACGATGCCGGCAACGTGGCGATTGACCGCGTTCTCGACCATGTTCACTTCGTCGGCAATATCCGATTCGGCCGCCGGTCCCTGAAAGGTCATCGTGTAGCCTTTCTCTTCTCCGAGCGCCGCTGTTGCGCCCTTCTGAACGTTTTGCCAGTAGTTCGAATTGACCGTCTTGACGATCACCGCGATTTCACCGCCCGCCGCCTGCGCGCTCGGGTTGAACAACGTGCACAGCAATGCCGATACCGCCAGCACGGAAAACTTCTTCATGTCTCGCTCCTGTGGTTGTGATTGCACTTGCTCTGATCAAGATCCGCGATTACTTGCGGTTCCTCAGCTGATCGATCCAGACCGTGCCGAGAATGACGAGGCCGATGATGATCTGCTGGATGAAGCTCGATACGCCGTTCATGTTCAGGCCGTTGCGCAGCACGCCAATCACGAACGCGCCTATCGCGGTGCCGGAGATCGTGCCTACGCCCCCCATCAGGGACGTTCCGCCGATCACCGCGCTTGCTATCGCATCGAGTTCGTACATCACGCCCTCGTTCGGCTGCCCGGTGACGAGCCGCGACATCAGCACGCAGCCGGTCACCCCCGCGAGCAGGCCGGACAACACGTAAGTGAAGAGCGTCACGCCCCGCACGTTGACGCCGGAAAGCCGGGCCGCTTCCGCATTCGAACCCGTTGCGTAAATGTGGCGGCCCAGGGCGGTACGCGCGAGCAGCACGGCCGCGACGACAAAGAGGACGATCATGATCACGACGGGATAAGGAATCCCGGGGAACGTCGTGTCGGGAAAACCGTCGGCGCCGATATGCGAGATGCGGAAGAGCGCCCCGTTGCCGAGCGCCCCGAACGCGTCGCCGAGGTCCGATACGGGCCGTGCCCCCGTGATCTGCAATGCGATACCGCGCGCGACCAGCATCATGCCGAGCGTCGCAATGAACGGAGGCAGGCCCATCCGCGTCACGCAGATGCCGTTGACGAAGCCGCAGAGGCCGCCTACGAGGACACCGCCGCACATCGCGAGCGGAACCGGCGCGCCCGCCTTCACCAATAGCGCCGCTACGACGCCGGCCAGCGCCAGCACGGAGCCCACCGAAAGATCGATGCCTCCCGTGATGATCACGCAGGTGGCGGCGACGCCGAGGTAGGCGATCGAAGTCACCTGCAAGCAGACCGTCATCAGGTTTCCGACCGAGAAGAACGCCTGACTGGTCACCGAGAAGACGATCACGAGCGCAACGAGGCTGCCCAACGCGGCGAACTTCTGAATTAGGTCGCGGCGCCGCTGACGCGCCGTTTTCTCGACGACCTCGCTCCGATTCGATGTCATTTCAAGCATGGGTCCGCCCCGACGCGTAGTGCATGATCTCCTCCTGACTGGTGTGCTTCGTTTCGAGTACCGCGGCGATGCAACCTTCGTGGAACACGGCGATTCGATCGGTCATCCCGAGTATTTCGGGCAGCTCGGAACTGATCAGAATCACCCCGACGCCGTCCGCGGCGAGGCGGTCCATCAATCCATAGATGGCGAATTTGGCGCCGACGTCGATCCCGCGAGTCGGTTCGTCGAAGAACAGGACCTTCGTGCCGCGATAGAGCCACTTGCTGACGACGACCTTCTGCTGATTGCCGCCGGACAGGTTGCGCGCGATCTGATTGACCGATGGTGTGCGGATGCCGAGCTCTCGCGTGTAACGCTCGGCGACCGCGATTTCCTCGGAGAACCGCAGAAACCCGAAGCGCGACGAAATCGCGCGAACATTGGCGAGCGTGACGTTTGGCGCGACGGGCATCGCGAGTGCGAGCCCGTCTTTCTTGCGGTCCTCGGACAGATAGGCGATACCGTGATTGATCGCCTCGCGCGGCGAGTGGATCGTGACTTTGTTGCCGGCGAGCTCGATCGTGCCCGCATCGAGCCGGTCCGCGCCGAAGATCGCCCGGGCAACCTCCGTCCGCCCCGCCCCGATCAGGCCCGCGAAACCGAGTATCTCGCCCTTGCGCAACTCGAACGACACAGGACCAAACTTGCCGGCGCGCCGCAATCGCTCGACGCGGAACAGCGTCTCGTCGGTCGGCACGGACTGTCGCGGCGGATAGACGTCGTCCAGGGGGCGCCCCACCATGCGCGCGATGATCTCGTTGACCGTCGTCGACGCGAAGTCGTCCGTCGAAATGTGGCGGCCGTCGCGCAGCACCGTGACCCGGTCCACGATCTCGGCCATCTCGTCGAGACGATGAGAGATGTACAGAATCGCGACGCCCGCGGCGCGCAACTCCTTGATGATGCGAAAGAGCTGGACTGTCTCCGACTCCGTGAGGGACGAGGTGGGCTCGTCCATGATCAGCACTTCCGCGCTGAACGTGAGCGCTTTCGCGATTTCCACCATCTGCTGCTGGGCGATCGATAGCGCGCCGACCAGAGTAGTGGGCGCGACGTCCAGACCGATTCGAGCTAGCGCGCGCCGCGCGTCGGCATTGAGCCTGCGGTAATCGACGAACGGCCCGCGTTTCGGCTCGCGCGCGAGAAACAGATTCTCGGCGACGGACAGGTGCGGAACGAGGTTGAGCTCCTGGTGGATGATCGCGATTCCGGCCGCCTGCGCTTCGGAAGACGACGCGAAGCGTACCGGCTCGCCGCGATAGTGGATGCTGCCCTCGTCCGCCTGGTATTGGCCGCTGATGATTTTCATCAACGTGGACTTGCCTGCGCCGTTTTCGCCGCAGATGGCGTGGACCTCGCCGCACCGGAGATCGAGGTGAATGCCGTCGAGAGCAATCACGCCCGGAAAGCGCTTGCCGACACCCTGCAGGCGCAGGATCTCCCCGCCTGGAAATTCGTCGCGCTCTTGCGCCTCACCGGATAAACCGAGCGGCATCGTCATTGTGTCTCCTGTCGACCGGGTCAGCGCCTGAGCGCTTACGCCAGTCCCTCAGTGGTCAGCGGCCGACCTTGTTGCTACGCACTGGTCAGTCCAATTGTGAAGATTAAAGCAGGAACCCAGCAATCTGGTCAAGCCGATATATATTTCAACAAACTGTCCTGACCAAGATGGGGAAACCCCTCAGTATCGAGGTAAACGGCTTCCGCAAAGGCGCTGAAGCGGCTGTGCTAGACTCTGCGCGCCGTCGCCAGCGGCGCCTGTCAACCGATTACGCCCAAGAAATGAAGACGTCAGAGCCAAAGCGGCTTTACCAATCCGTTGCCGCCCAAATCCTTGCGCTGATTCGTCAGGGGGAGCTCCCGGTCGGAGAACGGTTGCCGCCGGAGCGCGAGCTTGCGCAGAGGCTCGGCGTGTCGCGTCCGTCGCTACGCGAAGCGCTCGTCGCGCTCGAGATCGGCGGCCAGGTCGAAATTCGGATGGGATCGGGCGTCTATGTGCTCGAGGGAAGCGCGAGAGACGATGGTGTGATGAATGCGCTCGGCGACAGTCCATCGGAGCTGATGCAGGCGCGCGCGGCGATTGAAGGGAGCGTCATCGTGCTTGCCACCGCGCATATGACCGCGGCCACGCTCGATCGTCTGCGCCGCACGATCGAGCGGATGCGCCGGTTGGCCAATCAAGGCAAATCTCCGATCGAGGCCGACCGGCAGTTTCATATGCTCATCGCTGAATGCGCGGGCAACTCGGTGCTGAGCCGCTTCGTGGCGCAGTTGTTCGACAGCCGTCACGACCCCATCGCGGTGGCAATCCGCGGACACGCTGAAAGCGCTCAGACGTGGACCGCGGCAGCGGATGAGCATGAGAGAATCCTCAAGGCATTGCAATCGGGCGATCCGATCGCCGCGCAGACGATGATGCGTGCGCATCTGACTGCATCGGAAGAGCGCTGGATCAGCGGCGTGTTGAAATCGGCGGATAGCTGAGAAACTCAACGACGCTACGCAGCGCCAGGTTTCTCGAATGCTGGTGCCGTTCCTTGGGTGCGATCATCGTTACTTTCCTCTTGGGTCGAAACAGCGTTCGGTGCGCGCCGGGCGCGCCAAGACTCCCGGAGTATGGACACAACACCTGGCGGTACTGGAATGGCCGACTCTTCCGATATCCGTTTCCTCCTCACAATCCAGCGGAATGGGAGCTTGATCGCCGCCGCGCGAACGCTCGGCCTCACGCCGTCCGCGGTATCCCAGCGTCTGCAACAACTCGAAAAGAAGCTCGGCACCAGGCTCGTCGACAGAACCGCTCGCAAGCTGTCGTTCACGGAGGAGGGCACGCTGCTGTGCCTGCGCGGATCCGAACTGGTCCAGCAACTCGACACACTGCTCGAAGATCTGAGAATTCGCCACGGAGGATTGGTCGGCACGTTGAAGGTCAACGCACCGCTCGGTTTCGGCCGCCGGTATCTCGCGCCCGTCATCGCTGATTTTCAGCAAGAGAATCCCGATGTCGACGTAGCGTTGACGCTCTCGGACCAGCCGTTGACCGAAGCGGCCGATCGTTTCGATGTGGTGGTGCATATCGGCGAACTGCGTGCATCGAATCTTGTCGGCCATGCGGTCGCGCCCAATGCGCGATTTGTCTGCGCCTCTCCTGCCTTCGTCAAACGTTTCGGCAATCCGGATACGCCCGACGACCTCGCGCAATTGCCGTGCATCGTCTTGCGCGAAAACAACGAGGACGTCTCGTTGTGGCATTTCAGCAAAGGCAAAACCAGTCGCAGCGTCAGGGTTGCGTCGAAACTCAGCTGTAACGATGGTGACGTGATTCGTCGCTGGGCTTGCGAGGGACGAGGCATCATCCTTCGTTCCGAATGGGATGTCGCCGACGATATCCGGCGAGGAGCGCTCGTGAGACTGCTACCCGCATGGAAGGCTCCGGATGCCAACGTCATTGCCTTGACGCACAACCGAACCGGCTTGCCGCGAAGGACTCGGGATTTTATGCAGTACCTGCAAAGGCGCTTCAGGCCACTCCCGCCATGGCGGGTCTGAGAGCCCGTTCTGCAAGGTAGATCGCACTGTCGCCACGGGAAGCGGCCCTCTGTATGCCGCACTTCAAATTCAGCGTGACTGAATTATTGAGTTAATCGCGGTTAACTCTCAGGCGGACGTCGAAACCTATAATCGAATCCACTTTGGATTCCGATATCACCGTCTATGTCCGCGGAAGACGCCTCGTCCCATCCCCGCTATCCGAAAGCCGTCTTGTTCGACCTTCTGACCGCGCTACTCGATTCATGGACACTCTGGAATCGTTCCGCCGGATCTGAACAGGCGGGCAGAGCGTGGCGTGCCGAGTACCTGCGCCTCACTTATGGCTGCGGTCGATACGTCGAATATGAAACGCTGGTACGACAGGCGGCACGACATGTCGGCCTTCCTTCATCGGCTCCCCAAGCGCTCGAGGAAAACTGGCTCGAGCTGGCTCCGTGGGACGGTGCCGTGACTGCGTTGCAACAACTGCAGCCTCACTGCAAGCTTGCCATCGTCACGAATTGCTCCAATCGACTCGGTCGACAAGCCGCATCGATCCTGCCCGTGCAATGGGACGCGGTAGTTACGGCGGAGGAAGCCGGTACCTACAAACCCGATCCTCGCCCCTATCGGCTCACGCTCGGCAAACTGAACGTCTTGCCCCACGAAGCGGCGTTCGTTGCCGGCTCCAGTTACGACATGTTCGGCACCGCCGCAGTCGGACTGCGGACGTACTGGCACAACCGGATCGGCTTGTCGCTCGTCTCCGGTGCGCAGGCGCCGGAAATCGAATCCCCGACACTCGATTCACTCGTCTCGTGGGCAAGCCACTTCAGGCCGGCCACTCAACCCTGACATCCGATACGCTCATGACGCTCGATTTACTGGATACACCGGCGGCCATCATCGATGTTCGCCGGATGAAGAAGAACATCGCCTCGATGCAAATGCGAATGAACGCACTCGGCGTGAAATTCCGGCCGCATGTGAAGACTTCGAAATGCCTCGATGTCGTGCAGGCGCAGATGTCGGCCGGAGCGCGAGGCATTACGGTTTCCACGCTGAAGGAAGCGGAAACTTTCTTCGCGGCCGGCATCACGGACATCCTCTATGCCGTCAGCATCGTTCCCTCCAAGCTTCCCCGGGTCATGGCGCTCAGGAAGCAGGGATGCGATCTGAAGATCATCGTCGACAATGCCAGCGCCGCCGCAGGTATCGTGGCGTTCTGTCACGAGGCGGAGGAACGACTCGAAGTGTGGATCGAGGTGGACACCGACGGCCACCGGTCCGGCATCATGCCGGACGAGGATGCGCTGTTGGAGATCGGCCGCGTTCTGCACGCGGGCGGTGTCAAGGTCGGCGGCGTCATGACACATGCCGGCTCGAGCTATGAGTTGAATACGCGGGAGGCCTTGTCGGCGCTCGCCGAACAAGAGCGCGCCGGCTGCCTGCGCGCCGCGCAACGCCTGCGTGCCGCCGGCATCCCGTGCGAGGCTGTCAGCGTCGGCTCGACGCCGACAGCGCTTGCGGCGAGCAGCCTCGATGGGATCACCGAGGTCCGCGCCGGCGTGTACGCGTTTTTCGATCTCGTGATGCACAACGTTGGCGTATGCTCGATCGACGACATCGCGCTCAGCGTGCTCACCACTGTCATCGGCCATCAACCGGAGAAAGGCTGGGTTATCGTGGACGCGGGGTGGATGGCGATGAGCCGGGATCGCGGCACCTCGAAACAAGCCCGCGATTTCGGCTACGGACTGGCCTGCGCGCTCGACGGTACCCCGTTGGACGACTACCTGCTGATCGGTGCTAACCAGGAACACGGTATTCTGGCGCGAGCCGATACCGACCGTGGATCTGACGACAGCGATCTAAAGGCGAGCTTTCCGGTGGGCACCCGGCTGCGCATCCTGCCGAATCACGCCTGCGCGACAGGTGCGCAGTTCCCCGAATACCACGCCCTGGAGCAGACCGGGGAACTTACCGTATGGAAACGCTTTCATGGTTGGTGAGAATCTCTCGTTGGAGCCTGCTCATCCGTCCACGCCTGGTCTTGCAACGCCCGGCGGCCACTATAGCCACGTGACGGTCGCCAACGGTTTCGTTTTTGTCTCAGGGCAGCTACCGATCGCCGCGGACGGAACTCGGTTGACTGATAGTTCCTTCGCCGACCAGGCGCAGCAGGTACTCGACAACGTGGGACATGCGCTGGCCGCCGCGGGCAGTTCCATAGACCGGCTCGTACAGATTCGCGTCTACGTCGACGACATCGCAAACTGGCCTGAATTCAACCGCATCTATGCACGCTGGGCCGGCAACGCGCGTCCTTCGAGAGCTGTCGTTCCCACGGGCCCGTTGCATTTCGGTCTGAAGGTCGAGGTCGAGGCCGTGGCAGTCGTATAGACGCGGTGAAACGGTGAGTGACATGGCCATATCACTAGGCGCCAGTTGCTTCTCACTTGGGTCGCGCCGAGGCAGCCGGGCAACTTGAACGCATGGAGAACGGGCATGCAGACGAATTCGAAGAAGGCCGTACAGGTCGGCCTGCCGGCGATCTCACGGCTGAGCCGGTCGTACGACAAGGCTGATTTTGTCGACGCCTTTTCGGTGGACTTGCCAGCGACTGCCTGCAACGACGCGGAGTCTCTCGCTCGATATATTTTTGCGGGGCAACCCAGATGGATCGCGATGCTACTGGGAGTTCGCGACCTTGCCGTATGGCCATTCGGCCTTAAAAGAACGATCGACCTGAAAAACGCGAAGGACGACCGGCTAAGTATTTTCCGCGTGTTCGAACGGCATAAAGACGAGATCATCATGGGCGAGGACGACAGGCATCTCGACTTCCGCGTGTCGGTTCTCGTGCAGCCCGCATCAGAGGACCGGCCGCGGCGACTGATAGTCACTACGCTTGTCTTCTATAACCGCCTGCTGGGTCGCGCCTATCTTAGCCTTATCGCGCCTTTCCATCGCCTCGTCGTGCGAGCCTCGCTCGACCGGGCACAGAAGCGCGGATGGCCCGGCCGGTAGCGGCGATTCCGATCTACGCCCGTTCCGGCGGGTAATAGGGGCCGCGGCATCGTCCCGAATAACCCCAAAGCATATCGGATATTTCCGATATATACTTCTGCCAACAGCGATGCAGTTCCCGCTGGGCTTGTAGTTATTCCGCTTGATATGACGATAGACATCGATGCCATCCACAAGGCGCTGGCGAACCCGGTGCGCCGGGAGATTCTCGCGTGGCTCAAGGATCCGGAACGCAACTTCCCGGAGCAGGAGCTTCCGCTCGATCAGGGCGTGTGCGCGGGGCAGATCAATACGCGCATCGGCCTTTCACAGTCGACTTGCTCCGGACACTTGGCGACGCTGCAAAGCGCCGGCCTGTTGACGGTGAAGCGCATCGGCCAGTGGTGCTTCTATAAGCGCAACGAGGCCGTCATTCAAGCGTTTCTCGACTCGTTGCAATCGGATCTCTGAGGCCGTCTCCCGGCCACGAGGTTCGTTCGCCCCGTGTCGGTTGTTCGTCATCGTTCCATCGACGTAATTCGACGTCATACGGCGGGCAGCTTGCTCGCAATGAGGTGATATTGCCATGCCAACACTTTTCGATCCGCTCGTCGTCGGCGACCTGACCTTGCCGAACCGCATCATCATGGCCCCGCTCACGCGCCAACGCGCGGGCGAAGAGCGCCTGCCCAACGCGTTGATGGCCCACTACTACGCCGAGCGCGCATCGGCCGGGCTCATTCTCAGCGAGGCGACCTCTGTCACGCCGCAAGGTGTCGGCTACGCCGCGACGCCCGGCATCTGGTCCGACGAGCAAGTCGAAGGCTGGAAGCTCGTCACCGATGCCGTGCATGCCGCGGGCGGCCGCATCTTTCTGCAGCTCTGGCACGTCGGCCGCATTTCGGACCCGATCTTCCTGAACGGCGAGTTGCCGGTCGCGCCGACAGCCATCGCGGCCGAAGGGCACGTCAGCCTGGTGCGCCCGAAGCGCCCGTTCGTGACACCGCGTGCGCTCGAGCTGAATGAGATTCGCGACGTCGTCGCGGCCTACCGCAAGGGCGCCGAAAACGCGAAAGCGGCCGGTTTCGACGGCGTCGAAATACACGGCGCGAACGGCTACCTGCTCGATCAATTCCTGCAAGACAGCACGAACCGTCGCACTGATATCTACGGCGGCCCGATCGAGAACCGCGCGCGCCTCCTGCTCGAGGTCGTGGACGAGTGTATCGCCGTCTGGGGTCCGGCACGCGTCGGCGTTCACCTCGCGCCGCGCCGCGACATCCATTCGATGGGCGATTCCACTCCGCGCGAAACGTTCGGCTATGTCGCCCGCGAGCTCGGCAAGCGGCGCATCGCCTTCATCTGCGCGCGCGAATCGATCGGCGACGATCGCCTCGGGCCTTTCCTGAAAGAAGAATTCGGCGGCGTCTATATTGCGAACGAAGGGTTCACGAAAGAGACGGCGCAGAAGGTACTCGAGTCGGGCGAAGCCGACGCGGTGGCGTGGGGCAAGCTCTTTATCGCCAATCCGGACCTGCCCGAGCGCTTCAAGCTCGACGCCGAACTCAACGCGCCGAATCCGGACACGTTCTACTCCGACGGCCCCGCCGGCTACATCGACTATCCGTCGCTCGCCACAGCCGCCTGAGCAACGCGCAAAGCGAAACGCGCGCTTCGTTTCCGCCGCCCCCCCCGTAACGGGGGCCGGCGGAGCGAGTTGCCGCAAAGGCTCATGGTCATTGGGCCACGTCCACTCGTCGGAACGGTTATCCTTTCGTTCTCGACATATTCGCGGACGCAGCCATTCGCCATGACCTCCCCCACCTCGTTTGCCTCGAAGGCCGTTGTCACGGGCCATACGCGCGGGCTCGGCGCCGCGCTCACCGAAACCCTCCTCGCTCGCGGCTTCGCCGTGCTCGGCGTAGCCCGCAAACGGCACCCGTCGCTCGCCGCGCGGTTTCCCGCCTCGCTCGAGGAAGCGGAGGTCGATCTATCCGACGCCTCGAGCATCGAGAAGTGGCTCGGCGATGGAAGCATGCAACGCTTCTTGCAAGGCGCGAAGCTCGCACTGCTCGTCAACAATGCTGGCACCGTCCAGCCGATCGGCCCCTGCAGTACGCAACCGCCAGCCGATGTCGGGCGCGCCGTCGTGCTTAACGTCGCGGCGCCGCTCATGCTTTCAACCGTGTTCGCCGCGGCAAGCGCGGGTGTGCCCGATCGTCGCATCGCCC
This sequence comes from Paraburkholderia sp., assembly GCA_039593375.1. GTDB lineage: Bacteria > Pseudomonadota > Gammaproteobacteria > Burkholderiales > Burkholderiaceae > Trinickia. Next base: position 95,455 of record JBCNPL010000001.1, read on the forward strand.
ACGTCTCGAGCGGTGCGGCGCGCAACGCATACGCGGGATGGAGCATCTATTGCGCAACGAAGGCCGCCCTCGACCACCATGCGCGCAGTGTTGCGCTCGACGCAGAACCGGCTCTGCGCATCGCGACTATCGCGCCCGGCGTCGTCGATACCGATATGCAGGCCGAGATCCGCAATGTCGACGAAGCGCGCTTTCCCTCGCGCCAAAAGTTCGTCGATCTCAAGCGCGCGGGGCAATTGACGTCACCGGAAGAGGCTGCGACGAAGTTCGTCGACTACCTGCTAAGCGGTGCCTATGGCCAGACGCCGACGGCCGATCTGCGATCGTTGCCGCCTCAGTGACGCGGTTCGCCGCCTTCGGCGCGAAAGAAGCGCGGCGTGTTTCGTAATCGTAATCAACATCGATCAATGTCAGCCTACGAGCAGGGGGCACCACGATGAAAGCATCGCGTCGCACTTTTCTTATCGGCTGCGCCGGTGTCGTCTCGACGCTGGCGTGGCAACGCCAGGCGCTGGCCGATACCGCGCCCAAGCTCGACGAAAGCGATCCGCAGGCCAAACAGTACAGCTACCAGCAGGACGCGAAAAAGGTCAATGTCGCAACGTCTCCCGCATACAAGCCCGGACAGACTTGCGCCAACTGCTCGCTTTTTCAGGGCCAATCGAGCGACGCTTACGCAGGCTGCATCATCTTCGGCAACAAGCAAGTGGCGGCGGCCGGCTGGTGCAATGCGTATACGAACTCCTAGCGTGCTTCCGGCGAATGATCCGTGCTCTGTCGGCCCATGAGCGACGACGGCACGACGTTCCGCCGTGCATTCGGAAAACACGACTACGTATGTCCTTCACGGAAGTCCAAGCAGTCCCTCGTACATGAGCAAGCCCGGCAAACAGCGACATCTCGACAATCTGCTGGAGCAAGCTGTCGCTCTTCAGCAAAACGGCGCGTTCTCCGATGCCGAGGAGGTCTATCGCGAGATTCTCGCCGAGCGTCCGCGCCACTTCGACGCCTTGCAACTGCTGGCAGCGCTCGCCCTGCAAACCGGTCGCATCGAGGAAGGCGCCGATTTGCTGAAGCAGGCACTGTCGATCAACGGCACGCAGGCGCCTCTTCATTCCAATCTCTCGTACGCCCTCAACGCCTTGGGACGGCATGAGGAGGCGCTCGCCGCCGCCAACCGCGCACTCTCGCTGAAGCCCGGGTTCGCCGACGCGCTCAACAATCGCGGCATGGCGCTCGCGGCGCTCGAGCGTCCGCTCGATGCGCTCGCGAGCTTCGAGAAGGCCCTCGCCGGAAAACCCGATTTTCCCGAGGCGTGGAGCAACCGCAGCTGCGCGCTGCGTGACCTCGGCCAGCCCGCCGACGCCGTCGCAAGCTGCGATCAGGCGCTCGCCCTACGCCCCCATTACGCCGAAGCCTGGAGCAACCGCGGCAATGCGTTGAGCGACATGAACCGGCCGTCGGATGCAAAAGCGAGCTATGAGCGCGCGCTCGCGGAGTCCGATGAATTCGCCGATGCGTGGAACAACCTCGGCCTCACGTTCGTCGACATGAACCGGCATGAGGACGCGCTCTCCTGCTACGATCGCGCACTCGCGCTTGCGCCAGACGCCACCGAAACCCATTGGAATCGTGCGCTCTGCCTGCTGCAAATGGGCCGCTTCGAGGCGGGCTGGGCCGAATACGAATGGCGCTGGGACCGAAGGCGGATCAAGGCCGGCAGACGCGCCTTCGATGCGCCGCTGTGGCTCGGCGATGCACCGCTCGCCGGCAAGACGATTCTGCTTCACGCGGAGCAAGGCCTCGGCGACACGTTGCAGTTTTGCCGCTACGCGGCTCTCGTTGCGCAGCAAGGCGCACGCGTGGTTCTGGAAGTTCAGCCGGAACTCGTGCGGCTACTCACGGGCCTCGCAGGCGTCGAGCAGCTCGTCGAAGCGGGACAACCGCTACCGCGGTTCGACTTCCACTGCCCGCTCCTGAGCCTGCCGCTCGCTCTGCGCACGGAGGTTTCGACGATCCCGGCGACAACGCCTTATCTATTCGCCGATCATAAGGAATCCGAACGGTTTCGCGCACGGATCACCGACATCGAGAGCGAATCCGGCGGTGCTCCGATGCTCAACGTCGGCCTCGTCTGGGCCGGCGGCAGCCGCCCGCATGTACCGGAACTGCGCAGAAACGACTCGCGACGCTCGCTCTCGTTCGAGCAGCTCGCACCGATCGTCGATGTGCCGGGCGTACGCTTTTTCAGCCTGCAGAAGGGCCCGCCCGCCGCGCAACTCGAACTCGCACGCGAGCGGCACGAAGCGAGCCGGCACGTCATCGACTGGACCGGCGAGCTCCACGACTTCGCCGATACGGCCGCGCTCGTCGAAAACCTCGATCTGATCGTCTCAGTCGATACGTCGACGGCTCATCTCGCCGGCGCAATGGGCAAGCCGGTCTGGATTCTGAACCGGCTCGACACCTGCTGGCGCTGGCTGCTCGAGCGCGAGGACAGCCCCTGGTATCCGAGCGCCCGTCTCTTTCGTCAGCCGGCGCTCGGCGATTGGACAAGCGTCATCGATGCTGTCGCGGCGACATTGGCAGCCACGAGGCGCGCGAGCTGATCGGTCAACGCCGAGCTCGCCCGCGTCATCGGCGCGCGCAACTCGTTTTCGATCGACCGGAGCGCTGCGAGAGCGGCCTTCACGGGAGCCGGGTTCGGTTCGGATGTGAGCGCACGCACGAGCGGTGCGAGCTCGTGAAAGATCGCGCGTCCATCCGCGAGGCGCCCCTCGGCGAGCGCGCGGTGCATCGCCACGAAGCGCTCGGTCCGCAGATGGGCGCTCGCCGAGATGGCCCCGCTGCCGCCCATGCAAAGCGTGGTGAAGATCGCATCGTCGTTACCGGTCAGCACTTGTAGACGCCCGTCGGCGATCAGTGCGCGCGTCGTTTCGATGCAGCCCGAGCAATCCTTGATCGCCTCGATGCGTGGGTGGGCGGCAAGCGTCAGCAACGTGTCGAGCTCGATGCGCACGCCCGTCCGATACGGAATGTCGTAAAGAACGATCGGCTTCGCGCTCAAGTCGGCTATTCGTTCGAAATGCTCGACGAGCCCCGCCTGCGAAGGACGAACGTAATAAGGCGCGCTGACTAGCAAACCCGCGATGGGCCATTCGTTCAAACGCCGCACGCGTTCGTGCAACTGGGCGGTCTGGTTTCCGGCCAGGCCCGCAAGCACCGGCACGCCTTCCGCCTCCCGCAGAATCGTTTCAAGCACCGCATCCTGCTCATCGAGCGAAAGCGCCGCGGGTTCGCCTGTGGTGCCGAGCGCGGCGAAGCCGGCAACGCCTGCCTTGCGATAGCAGTCGACGAGCGCGGCCAGCGCGGCGTGATCGACGGTGCCGCCCGAGAACGGCGTGACGAGCGGGATCCAGATACCAGAAAAAATCGACATGTCTTCACCTCGAAAAATGACCGAAGGAGAACCGTCGAACCGTGAGGGGAAGGCGGAAGGTGAAAGCCGGCTTGTCGCTGTCCCGTCGAAAAGTCCGACGGCAACAGCGCGCCGGTCAGACGAGCAGCTGTTTTTTGGCTTTGGAAACCGCAAGCGCGATCGCGCCCGGCACGACGCCTGCCGCGCCGGGCGCGGCGAGCATCTGGGGCATGGCGAACACGAGGGGAAGCGGATATGCGGTTTCCATCGAGCGCAGTTTATCACACGAATGCTTGACTTCCGCCAATGCCGACGTAATATACGCAACGCGTACAACAACGAGGGTGAGGCCACCGATGAGTGTTCCCCAGCAGGCATTCCTTCGCGACGCCATGCGGCGCATGAACATGACCCGCGATGCGTTCGCGAATCGCATCGGCGTGAGCCGGCGAGCGCTCGACACCTGGCTGCTTCCCGACGATTCCCAGGAATCGCGATCGATGCCCGAAATCGTCGGGCGTTTCGTCTCCGAAATCGTCGGCAATATCGAACGAGACGAAAACTATACGCAAAGCGTAGACACAAGTTCCCTCGCCAGCAAGATGCTCTTCGAGGGCAAGCCGCAGCTGCTATCGGTCGATCAGTTTTCGCGTGACGCGGTTGAATCGCTATTCCATGTCGCCGACATCATGCAGCCGATCGCGCGGCGCCAGAAGATCTCGCGCGTGCTCGAAGGGGCTGTGCTCGGCAACCTGTTCTTCGAAGCGAGCACGCGCACGCGCGTATCGTTCGGCGCCGCGTTCTGCCGGCTCGGCGGATCGGTCTGCGATACCACGGGCTTCACGTTCTCATCGATGGCGAAGGGGGAATCCATCTACGACACGAGCCGCGTCATCAGCGGCTACGTCGACGCGCTCGTCGTGCGTCACCCCGAGCAGGGTTCCGTGGCCGAGTTCGCTCGCGCGACGAACCTGCCCGTCATCAACGGCGGCGACGGTCCGGGCGAACATCCGAGTCAGGCGCTGCTCGATCTCTATACGATCCAGCGCGAGTTCTCGCGGCTCGGCAAGATCGTCGACGGTGCGCACATCGCGCTAGTCGGCGACCTCAAATACGGCCGCACCGTGCATTCGCTCGTGAAGCTGCTCGCGCTTTATCGCGACATCAAGTTCACGCTCATCTCGCCGCCCACGCTCGAGATGCCCGCTTACATCGTCGATCAGATTTCGCGCAACGGACACGTGGTCGAGCAGACCAACGAGCTTGCGGCAGGCTTGCGCGGGGCCGACGTCGTCTACGCGACGCGGATTCAGAAGGAACGCTTCGCCGACGAATCGTTCGAAGGCTACACGCCCGACTTCCAGATCAATCAGGCGCTCGTCGAGACCGTCTGCGGGCGCGATACCCTGATCATGCACCCGTTGCCGCGCGATAGCCGGCCTGGCGCGAACGACCTCAGCACCGATCTCAATCACGATCCGCGGCTCGCGATCTTCCGCCAGACCGACAACGGCATTCCGATCCGCATGGCGATCTTCGCGGTGCTGCTCGGCGTGGAGAACCAGGTGCGGCACTCGATGCGCGACGCAACGTGGCGCCCGCCGGCCTATATCGGACCAGACGACGCGGTGTTTCACGGAATCGATTGATCGATCGACGTCCGCGAATGCAGATGACGGCCGCCTCTCCAGCCTTTACCTGCATTCGCCGTGCTGTCATCGGCTAACGCCAGCCCCCTGCCTCATTCGCATTCGCAAGGAATGCAAGGACAATCGGCCGCGCCAAACAAGACGAATGAGAATTTGCACGGGTGCGGCTGCGGTAATAAAAAAATAAACGCGAGCGCTGCACGTCCGGGCACCGAGTTTGCTGCTTGCCTGTTTCGTCGAGACGCAAATCCAGCGTCTTTTTCCGCCATGCTTCATCGCATCGACGAAGTCGACAGCATCGACGCCCCATGGAGCGAGCCGACCGCCATGTCCAAGCCGCCTCTTCCCCTCTCCGACGGCGCCAAAGCCGCAAGCGATCACGCTAGCAGTCCGAATCTTGCGCGTCGCCGTTTTTTGCAATCGGCCGCCGCGGCCGCCACTGTCGGCGCGGCGCCCCACCTGCACGCCGAGGAATCCTCGATGAACCCTTCCGCACCTGCGTCGACAGGCGCGGCGGCAACGGTCCGCGCGCCGGCAGTGCCGGTCAAGCTGACAATCAACGGCCGCCTTCATCAGTTGCAACTGGAACCGCGCGTCACGCTGCTCGACGCGCTACGCGAATACGTGGGCCTCATGGGCACGAAGAAAGGATGCGACCGCGGGCAGTGCGGTGCCTGCACCGTACTTGCCAACGGTCGCCGCATCAATTCGTGCCTCACGCTCGCTGTCATGCACGAGGGCGAATCGATCACGACCGTCGAAGGCCTCGCGCAGGCCGGCAAGCTGAGTCCGATTCAGCAAGCGTTCATCGAACGCGACGCCTTTCAGTGCGGTTACTGCACGCCGGGGCAACTCTGTTCGGCCACGGCGCTCATCGACGAATTCCGCGCCGGCGCCGCGAGCGCGGCCATGCGTGACATCCGCACGAAGCCCACCGAGCTCACCGAAGCAGAAATTCGTGAACGAATGAGCGGCAACATCTGCCGCTGCGGCGCGTATCCGAACATCGTGGCCGCGGTGGTAGACGTCTATCGACGCCAGCGCACTGCATGACGCTCGGCACGAGACTCGGCCTCGACGGTCGAGGTGAAACGATAGGACTACGAAGGAACCCCGATGGAAGCGATTTCCTACGAGCGCGCGGCCGATGTGGCAGGCGCGGTGCGCGCGGCGCGCGAGCCTGGCGTGATGTTCATCGGCGGCGGCACGAATCTCGTCGATCTGATGAAGGGCGGCGTCGAGCGCCCGGTCAAGCTCGTCGACATCACGCATCTCGGCAACGGGCTCGACGCAATCAGCAGGTTGCCGGATGGCGGGTTGCGCATCGGCGCGCTCGCGCGCAATAGCGACGCAGCCGATCATCCGCTCGTCCGCGAGCAGTATCCGTTGCTCTCACAGGCGCTCGTCTCGGGCGCCTCCGCCCAGTTGCGCAACATGGCGACGGTCGGCGGCAATCTTCTTCAGCGAACGCGCTGCCCCTATTTCTACGACACGGCGTTCGCCGAGTGCAACAAGCGCATGCCCGGCAGCGGCTGCGGCGCCATCGACGGCTACAACCGCACCCATGCCATTCTCGGCGCAAGTTCGCAATGTATCGCGGTGAACCCGTCCGATATGAGCGTCGCGCTTGCCGCGCTCGATGCAACGGTGCGCGTGACGAGCGCCGACGGCGAGCGAGCCATTCCTTTCGCCGATTTTCATCGCCTGCCGGGCGATCATCCCGAGTTCGACACGACGCTGCGCCCCGGTGAGCTCATCACGTTCGTCGATCTGCCACCACCCGCGTTCCCCGAGCATGCTTATTACCTGAAGGTGCGCGACCGCGCGAGCTATGCATTCGCACTGGTGTCCGTCGCCGCGGCGTTGCAATTGGAGGGAGGCAATATCTCCAACGTGCGCATCGCGTTGGGCGGCGTCGCGCACAAGCCGTGGCGCGCGACCGTGGCCGAACGCATGTTGACGGGCGGGCCGCTCAGCGACGAGAGGCTGCGCGAAGCAGCCGCGGCCGAGCTGCGCGACGCGAAGCCGCTCTCCGGCAATCGCTTCAAGGTCACGCTCGCCGAACGTTCGATCGTCCGTGCCGTCAACGTAGCCGCGGGCCGCAGCAGCCCGGGCATCGTAGGAGTCGTCGCATGAACATGATCGGTCAACCACTCGATCGCACCGACGGTCTGCTGAAAGTCACCGGCGAAGCCCAATACGGCGGAGAGTTTCCCGCCGGCAAGCTCGCGCATGGTGTGCTCGTCACGAGCATGATCGCGCGCGGCAACATCGCTTCGATCGATACGAGCGCCGCGGAACAGATGCCCGGCGTCGTGCTCGTGATGACCTACCGCAACGCGCCGCGCCTACCGGACAACGGAAAGCCGAAGGTGACTCCGCCCGCGCTGAGAAGGCTCTCGTTGCTGCAGGATGACGAGGTGCATTACAACA
>JBCNPL010000010.1:0-28891 GCA_039593375.1 Paraburkholderia sp.
TCGCGAATCGATCCGCACAACGAACGCTGGGCCGTCGCTCCGGTGACGGTCGCCAATCGAAGCAAACGATCCTATGCCGACCATCGAAAGCAAGCTCAATCCGCGCTCGGATGAATTCCGGGCGAATGCGGCCGCGCTCGAGGCGCTCGTCGCCGATCTGCGCGCGAAGGTCGCGCATCTCGCGTTGGGCGGCGGACAGGCGGCGCGCGACAAGCATGTCTCGCGCGGCAAGCTGCTGCCGCGCGACCGCATCGCGCAATTGCTCGATCCCGGCACGCCGTTTCTCGAACTCTCGCAGCTGGCAGCCTTCGGCATGTATCACGACGCCGCGCCTGGGGCCGGCATCATTACCGGCATCGGACGTATCGCGGGCCAGGAGTGCGTGATCGTCTGCAACGATGCGACGGTCAAGGGCGGTACGTACTATCCGGTGACGGTGAAAAAGCACGTACGCGCGCAGGAAATTGCCGCCGAGAACCGCTTGCCGTGCGTCTACCTGGTCGATTCGGGCGGTGCCAATCTGCCCAACCAGGACGAGGTGTTCCCCGATCGCGATCATTTCGGGCGGATCTTCTACAACCAGGCGAACCTGTCGGCGGCAGGCATCGCGCAGATCGCCGTCGTCATGGGCTCGTGCACGGCTGGCGGTGCCTATGTGCCGGCGATGAGCGACGAATCGATCATCGTCAAGAACCAGGGCACGATTTTCCTCGGCGGTCCCCCGCTCGTGAAGGCCGCGACAGGCGAGGAGGTAAGTGCCGAGGATCTCGGCGGAGGCGACGTGCATACGCGGCTCTCCGGCGTGGCCGACCACCTCGCGCAGAACGACGCGCATGCGCTCGCCATCGCGCGCGGCATCGTCTCGAAGCTCAATCGCGTCAAACAGGCGCCCGTGGCGATGCGAGCGCCCAAACCGCCTCGCTACGACGCGCAAAGCCTCTACGGTGTGATCCCCGTCGATACACGCAAGCCGTTCGATGTGCGCGAGGTCATTGCCCGCATCGTCGACGATTCCGAATTCGACGAATTCAAGGCGCGCTATGGCACGACGCTCGTGACGGGCTTTGCGCATATCTGGGGCCATCCCGTCGGCATCGTGGCCAACAACGGCATTCTGTTTTCCGAATCGGCCGTCAAGGGTGCGCATTTCATCGAGCTCTGCTGTCAGCGCAGGATTCCGCTCGTCTTCTTGCAGAACATCACCGGGTTCATGGTGGGCCGCAAATACGAGAACGAGGGCATCGCGCGCAACGGCGCGAAGATGGTGACGGCTGTCGCGACGGCGAAGGTGCCGAAGTTCACGGTCATCATCGGTGGCTCGTTCGGCGCCGGCAATTACGGCATGTGCGGCCGCGCCTACTCTCCGCGGTTTCTCTGGATGTGGCCCAACGCGCGCATCTCGGTGATGGGCGGAGAGCAGGCCGCGTCGGTGCTCGCGACGGTCAAGCGCGACGGCATCGAGGCGAAAGGCGGCACCTGGAGCGCCGACGAGGAAGAAGCGTTCAAGAAGCCGATCCGCGATCAATATGAACACCAGGGGCACCCCTATTACGCGAGCGCGCGTCTTTGGGACGATGGCGTCATCGATCCGGCGCATACGCGCGATGTGCTCGGACTCGGTTTGTCGGCCGCGATGAATGCGCCGATCGAGGAGACGCGCTTCGGCGTGTTCAGAATGTGATGTCGCGTCCTCATAGCGATAGTGCGGCGAGCGCCGCGTTCGAATGACGGGCGTCGAAGGGCAACGAGTTCGGCAGGAGGGGATCGATGCAGTACACCATGCTGGAAGTCGCGCTTTCCGAGCGCGTAGCGACGGTAACGCTCAACCGACCCGATGTGCGCAACGCGTTCAACGAGGCAATGATCGCGGAGCTGACCGACGCCTTCAGGCAACTCGACGCGTTGGACGATCTGCGCGCCATTGTGCTGGCGGCGAACGGCGCAGCCTTTTGCGCAGGCGCCGACCTGAACTGGATGAAGAAGATGGCGTCGTTCTCCGACGCGGAGAATCGCGCCGATGCGAGGCGGCTCGCCGATATGCTCGCCGCGGTCTATCGCTCGTCGAAGCCGGTGATCGCTCGCGTGTCGGGGGACGCGTACGCGGGAGGCGTCGGCCTCGTTGCCGCGAGCGATATCGTCGTCGCCGTCGACGGTGCGCGGTTTTGCCTCTCGGAGGCGAGGCTCGGGCTCATTGCGGCGACGATAGCGCCTTACGTCGTCCGTGCGCTCGGTGAACGCGCGGCGCGTCGCTATTTCACGACGGCGGAGCAGTTCGACTGCGCGACCGCGCTTCGTTTAGGCCTCGTTCATGAGGTCGCCACCCCCGAGACGCTCGATGCGACCGTGCGGAGGATCGCGAGCGCGCTTTGCGCAAACGGCCCGCAGGCCGTGCGCGAATCGAAGCGGCTCGTGCAGGACGTCGCGGATCGCATGCTCGACGAAGCGCTGATCGACGATACGGCCGGACGTATTGCACGGATCCGCGCAAGCGCGGAAGGGCGCGAAGGCGTGGCTTCTTTTTTGGAAAAGCGCGCGCCTTCGTGGCGCGACTGATCGAGCCGATGCGTTGAGAGCGAGGCATCGGGCCACCACGCCGCTCAATTGCGAGACATGTCATGTTCAACAAGATTCTGATCGCGAACCGCGGGGAAATCGCCTGTCGGGTCGCCGCGACCTGCAAGCGGCTCGGCATTGCGAGCGTTGCGGTCTACTCCGATGCCGACGCGAACGCCAAGCACGTCGCCGCATGCGATGAGGCGATCCACATCGGCGGCTCGGCGGCCGCGGACAGCTATCTGCGCATCGAGCGAATCATCGAGGCGGCGTTACGAACGGGCGCTCAAGCCATTCATCCGGGCTACGGCTTTCTTTCGGAGAACGAAGATTTCGCGCACGCGTGCGAAACGGTGGGTCTCGTCTTCATCGGACCGCCCGTTTCGGCGATCGCGGCGATGGGATCGAAGGCGGCAGCCAAGGCATTGATGCATTCGGCCGCGGTACCGCTCGTGCCCGGCTACCACGGCGACGATCAGGACGCCGGACTATTGCGGCGCGAGGCCGATGAGATCGGCTATCCGGTTCTGCTCAAGGCGAGCGCGGGCGGCGGCGGCAAGGGCATGCGCGTCGTCGAGCGAGGTGAGGACTTCGCCGCGGCGCTGGCCTCGTGCAAGCGTGAAGCGGCAAGCAGCTTCGGCAACGACCGTGTGCTCATCGAAAAATACCTGACGCGTCCGCGCCATGTCGAGGTGCAGGTGTTCGCCGACAAGCACGGCGGTGCGGTGTACTTGTTCGACCGCGACTGCTCGGTGCAGCGCCGTCATCAAAAAGTGCTCGAAGAGGCGCCGGCGCCGGGCCTGTCCGACGAGCTGCGCCGCGCGATGGGCGAGGCCGCGGTGGCGGCGGCCCGCGCCGTCGAGTACGTCGGAGCGGGCACGGTCGAATTCATCATGGCGGACGGCCAGTTCTACTTCATGGAGATGAATACGCGGCTGCAGGTCGAGCATCCGGTCACCGAGATGGTCACGGGGCAGGATCTCGTCGAATGGCAGTTGCGGGTCGCAGCCGGCGAGCCGTTGCCGTTGCGTCAGGATGAGTTGCGCATCGAAGGTCATGCGATCGAGGCGCGCATCTATGCGGAGAACCCGGCCCGCGGCTTCTTGCCGTCCACGGGCACGCTCGGCTACCTGCGCATGCCGGACGCCGTCGAGTTCACGAACGGAGAGCCGGTGCGCGCGCCCGTGCGCATCGACAGCGGCGTGCGCGAAGGCGACACGATAACGCCGTTCTACGATCCGATGATCGCCAAGCTCATCGTGCATGGTGCGGACCGCGACGAAGCGCTCGCTCGCCTCGCGCATGCACTCAAGGATTGCGAGGCGGTCGGTCCGCAGACGAACATCGCGTTTTTGCGGCGCGTCGTCGCGAGCGAGCCGTTTGCCCGCGCCGATCTGGACACGGGACTCATCGAACGCCATCGCGACGCGCTGTTCGCGCCTGCTTCGAAGCCGTTCAAGGAAGCGCTCGCCCTCGCGTGCGCCGCGCTACTGACGCGCGAAGGCGGGATGGCTCATGGTGCGTCGCCGTGGGATGCGTTGTCGCATTGGCGGCTCAACGGCGCATACCGGCAATCGATCGACTGGCGCGACGTTGAGCACGACGACGTGTTCAACGTGGTCTACGTGCGCGACGGTGATGCGCGCTCGCTCGTGCACGCGCAATGGACCGAATCGTTCGATTGGTGGCGCGGCGACGGGCCGCATGCGTTCGGCGCGCGTATCGGCGATAGCCGCGTGACTGGGCGTGTATTCGTCGACGGTGACGCGTTCCATGTGTTTTGCCAGGGAACGTCGCTCGCATTCGAATGGACGAACCTGCTCGCGCATGCGGCCGATGCGGAGCACGGCGAGGGGCGCTTGACCGCCCCGATGCCGGGCAAGGTGATCGCGGTGCTGGTCGAGCCGGGGGCCATCGTCGAGAAGGGCGCGCCGCTCATCGTCATGGAAGCGATGAAGATGGAGCACACGATCGGTGCACCCGCCGCGGGCAAGGTCGCCGAGGTGCTCTTCGCGGTCGGCGATCAGGTCGCCGATGGCGCACAGTTGCTCGTCATGGAAACGGGCGAGTGAGTATCGAGACTGCTTGGCCGCGCGCTGGCGCGCTCGCGTGCGCGCTATGGCTCACATCTTTTCCTTCACGCCCGAGCGGATCAACCACCAGTTCACGGGATAACTGGTGGCGAACCCGGCCAGCATGGCGAGCTGCATCGCGAACCAGAATTCAGGGCTCGCGACTTTGGCGATGCCCCCATAGCTCGGCATGAACCATAAGAACTGGATGATCGCCATCAATCCGTACATACCCAGTTGCCATGCGGTAATCGACGCAACGTCCGCCTTCAGGGCGGCAAGCAACCCCTGCCAGGCGGATAGGTTGCGCATCGGCTGGATAGTGAAATACTGAAACAGGACGCCGAGCAGAAACGCGACGATGAAATCGGCGATCCAGACCGCGAACATTTTTTCCGAAAACACGCTGTGCCAGCCTAACCAGATCGCCAGAACCGGGAACAGAAGGGCGGCCCATTCGGCAATGATGTCCCCAAGAGTGCAACCAGCACCGCAGTGGCTGGTTCCCTTCAATACCATGGCGGGAAACGGGGGTTTGGCGTGGCTGTCGTTGCTCGTCGACACGTTGCGCCCCCAAGCGTAGTAGGCTGCGAGCCACACGAAGCTGCCGAACAGCGCGGTCAGCGGCCAAACGACATTCATGATCCACATCTTCTGCGGTCGCTTGCATTCATCGACGACGATGACGATGGCACAGGCCGCACCGAGCACGATCGACGCGATTGAAAGGCCGAATAGCCAGTGCGGAAACGTTCCGTACGTCATAGTCTCAATTCATTTTGCCGTTGATTCGCGTCGGTCTCACTCGAAGATGACGGAAAACGACTCGCCGATGCGAGCACAGTAGCAGTCCGCGTTCCTGTTCTGGATTGCATCGTTTGCATCACGCCGACATTCGTAGGCCTCGCGCATCGCGACTTCGAGCCCGCACAAGCGCGACCGCTCCCGACGAGAACCGTTTCGACCATGTCGCTCTCCGCCACTGGAATCCGTGACTTGGCGTCTACTATAGAGATGCCACCGCGGCTGCGGGGGGAGCGGAGCCAACGGAGGGAAGCGAGACCATGACGGGCGAGCCAGACAACTTCGAGGACGCGACGCGCAGCTCCCGCCGGCAAGTCAGGGTCGCGCCGGTTCAACCCATTCCGGCGCCGCCGGCGGACGATGAGACGACCGAACCGCTCGCGCTGCCGTGGCTGCTGGCGCTGGCGCTGGCTGTCGGTTGCATTACGGGCCTCGGCGCGGTCGTCTTCAGAGACCTGATCGGGTTTGTCCACAACCTGCTCTTTCTACGCCAGGTATCGGTTGCGTACGATGCCAGTCATTTCACGCCGGATTCCCCCTGGGGCGCCCTCGTCATCCTGGTGCCGGTGGTTGGCGGCCTCCTGGTCACCTGGATCGTGAGCAACTTCGCTCCGGAGGCGAAAGGCCACGGCGTGCCCGAAGTCATGGACGCCATCTACTACCAACGCGGGATGATTCGACCGGTCGTCGCACTGGTCAAATCGGTCGCGTCGGCCTTGGCAATCGGCTCCGGCGCGGCTGTCGGGCGCGAGGGGCCGATCATCCAAATCGGCTCGGCACTCGGCTCGACCTTCGGACAGGTGGTTCGTATGACGACTGGCCAAAGGATCACGCTCGTGGCGGCGGGTGCGGGTGCAGGTATCGCGGCAACGTTCAACACGCCGATTGGAGGCGTGCTGTTCGCGACCGAGCTGATGATGCCCGAAATCAGCGTGGACACGTTTTTGCCCGTTGCGCTCGCGACCGGCACGGCGACTTTCATCGGGCGTCTGTTCTTCGGAGCGGCGCCAGCCTTCCTCGTGCCCGCCCAGCTCGGCGCAATTCCCAATCAGTTGGGGAGTGCGCTCACGCTGGCGCTCTACGCGCTGCTCGGCGCGCTGACGGGTGTTGCGGCCGCCGCGCTGATACGCGCACTGCATTGGGCCGAGGACGCTTTCGAGCAGGTACCCAACCGTTACCTGCGGCACGCCGCCGGCATGCTGCTGGTCGGCGTGTTGATGTACCTGTTATGGCGCAACGCGGGACACTACTATGTGGAGGGCGTGGGATATGCGTCCATTCAGGCAACGCTCTACGGGCAATTGCACGGCGGTGCGTTCCTGCTGCTTCTCGCGGCCTGCAAGCTGTTCGCTACTTCGGTGAGCCTCGGTTCAGGCTCGTCCGGTGGCGTATTTTCTCCGTCGCTTTACATCGGTGCGACACTTGGTGCGGCGATCGCCTCGCTCATTTCCGCCGCTGTGCCGGGTACCCCGATCAGTGCGCCGGCGTTCGCGATGGTCGGCATGGGCGCGATGGTGGGCGGCGGCACCGGGGCAGCCATGACCGCGGTCGCGATGATTTTCGAAATGACGCGCGACTACGACATCGTGCTGCCGATGATCATTGCGGTGGCGGTCAGCCTCGGCGTGCGGCGGCTGCTATCCGGCGAAAGCATCTATACCCTCAAGCTCCGCCGCCGGGGGCATGCCATCCCGAAAGCGCTGCATGCCAATATGTTTCTCGTGCAGGAAGCCGGCCACGTGATGGAAACCGACGTGCTGGTGCTCGACCACGCAACGCCGTTCCGAGAGATCTTGCCGCGCTCCGAGGGTCTCTTGTTTCGTCACGTCGTGGTGACGAGGGATGAAAGGATCCTGGGCGTGCTGCGCATCAACGTTGGCTTGCGGCGCGCGGTGAGCCAGACGGAGTCCGACATTACGCTCGCCGAACTGGCGCAGCGCAACTTCATCATCGTGACTGAGCATGAAATCGCCTTTCGTGTCATCTCGAAGCTGTGGAAGCGACACGCAACCATGGCGGTGGTCGTCGAGCAGGACGACGTTCAAGCCCCGGTGCGCGTGCTGGGCGTGATTGCAAAGGAGCACGTCGCCGACTCCGTCGCGCGCAGCATCAGGATTTTTCCGGGCAAGTACTGATCGTTGCGCGGCGGTTGTGCAGTGAGAGCGATCGCGAATCGTCAACTTTTGTCAGGCGCGGATCCCGCACGCTGTGCTCGGACACTCGCGGCTGGTAGCATACTTGCGCTTGTCCGTTGCCCTAGCGCGGATAGGGTCCTACAGCCGAACTTCAAAGGAGAGCGTTCCATGGACGCACAGCAGCTGATTTCCGAGTTTCTTTCTTCCGAGCACGGAAGCCAGGCAACCCAGGCCCTGACGGCGCAGGGGATCAGCGCCGACGACGCACAGCAAATGCTCAGCCAGGCGGCGGAAACGGCGCACGCCCACGTTGAGGAGCAGAGCGGCGGTTTGATGGGCGAGCATCCTGGCAAGAGCTTTTTCGCCGCGTTCGCGGCCGGCTTGGTCAGGGGCGACGGCGTTTTCAAGTCGCTGATGGAGGGCGGGGAAGGTATCCTCACCGGGCGTGTCGCCGAGTCGCTCGCGGAAAAGATGGGGATAGACCCATCCACGGCGTCGACGGTAGCGGCAGCCGCGACTCCGTACCTGGTGGCTTTCCTCAAAGAAAGGCTAGGCTGAACGGTAGCTGACCGGCCGGCGAGTTTGCCTGAACCGGCCGGCCTTTTCCACCGCCTTCCTGCTACTCCGCGAAGAGATCCGGTCAGAACACCTCGTAATGGATGCGCGTCTCCGGGATGTCCAATCCCTTCAGCGCATCGTGCTGCATACGCATAAACGGAATCGGGCCGCAGATGTAGTAGTCCGCATCGGGCAGCAGAATCGAGTTCTTGATTTGCGCGACGTCGACGAGCCCGGAGAAGTCGTAATCCTTGCCCTGAAATGCGGTACGTATGGCCGTTCGGCATGTCGGAGAGGCAGTACTGACGTATCTGCTGCAGCCCTAAAGACGGAACGTCGGCCGCGACGCTCGGTCTCCATGCCCATCAGGATATCGGCGAGATTGCCGTAGGCCTGCGACCACGCCGAAATGATTTCGTTACCGCGTCCGCCAATGGGGTAGCCATGCTCCGCGAGCACGGGCGCGGTGGCCTTGACGATATCCTTCGTCTTCTGTGTCAGCATAGTGGGGCTCCTTTGATGGGGCGATGTGACTTACGAGGTCTCTGGCTAGCAGGGACCGCACCCGCCCGTCCGCAATCGGAGGCTATCGTGAGCATTCGCGTCGTGGCAAAAAGGACCCGCGGTCCCTCCGCGCATGTTTTGAGGGGGCGGTTGAACACGCCGGTCATCATCGTGATCCTTGCCGTGCTCGCGGCATTGGGCGTGCTTTTGCAGCATTACAAATGACGGCGGCGCCGACCTATTCTGAAAGTGTCCTCATCGACTTCGGAGAAGGAGAGCGCGCCATGCCAGCACTCGATGGATTTTCCGGCGCCGTCGGCAACACGCCGCTGATCCGGCTTGCGAAATTGAGCGCCGAAACGCGCTGCGAGATTCTCGGCAAAGCCGAATTCATGAACCCCGGCGGTTCGGTCAAGGACCGTGCGGCGCTCTACATCATCGAGGATGCGGAGCGTCGCGGGGCCCTGAAGCCGGGCGGCACCGTGATCGAGGGTACCGCCGGCAATACCGGGATCGGTCTCGCGCACATCTGCGCGGCCCGCGGCTATCGGTGTGTCATCGTCATTCCTGAAACGCAATCGCAGGAGAAGATGGACCTGCTGCGCGTGCTCGGCGCGGAGGTGCGCCCGGTACCCGCCGTGCCCTACAAAGATCCGAACAATTACCAGAAGATCGCGGGCCGCTTGACCCAGGAAACGGAAAACGCCATTTGGGCGAACCAATTCGACAATCTGGTCAACCGCCAGGCGCACTACGAAACGACAGGGCCGGAGATATGGCGCGACACGGGAGGCAAGGTAGACGCGTTCGTTTGCGCAACGGGTACCGGCGGCACGCTTGCGGGCGTCGCGCGCTTCCTCAAGGAGCGAAATCCGGCAATCAGGACGGTACTCGCCGACCCGTACGGCAGCGGGCTTTATGGATTCGTGAAGACGGGCGAGATCAAGGTGGAGGGGAACTCGATCACGGAGGGTATCGGCTCGAGTCGAATTACAGCGAACCTCGAGGGCACGCCGATCGACGACGCCGTGCGTATAGACGACCAGTCGTGCGTGACGATGGTCTATCGCCTCCTGCGCGAAGAGGGACTGTTCGTGGGAGGATCGACCGGGATCAACGTCGCCGCCGCGGTTCAGCTTGCGCGCGCAATGGGTCCGGGCCATACGATCGTCACGTTGCTTTGCGATCGAGGGAGCCTTTATTTTGCAAGGTTGTTCAACCGCGAATGGCTCGAGAAGCGCGGTTTGTCGGCGGGGTGATCCGATTGCAGCCGATAGACCGTGCTCGTACTGGCGCGGGGGCTGCCCGGTGGTTGGCGTGGAGACTAACTCCCGATCGCTCAAACGGCGGCCCCCAGCAGCGTCCGGACCACACGAAAAATGCCGTCCACGACCTGCTGGATGTCGAGGCCCATTTGGTAGCCGACGACGATAACTGGGGTGATCAATATCAAAGCGACGAGAATCTCTTTCATCGCTGTGCTCCGGCATCGCGCGCATGCCCGCGCGAAAGACGGGTATCGCGTAACGATTAAAAAACAGCGTCACTCTCGTGCGATCGAGCGATTGCACGAATCCGAAAAATCAGTCGACGTGTGAGGATTGGCTTTTCAGCCGATGTCGCCGCGCGCGACCTCGATCGATGTTTCGATCAAGACTCCTTGAAGCCTGGCCCGATAGCTGCACGAAGCATGCCATCGGCTCCGCATCGAAGCGGAGTAGACATCGGCCTGGCGCTTGCGGCACGGCGGCAAGCGCCGCGCATCGTAGACGCTTCTGTTTTGAAACGTACAGAGCGGCGGTGCCGGTCAAGCGATTGAATCGGGCCGCCTACGTGGGTTCGGACAAGCGCATCGGAGCGGCGACGCGATAAAAACGTATCGAACGTGAAACGAAACGAGTATCGAAGTCGCGCAGCTGAGAAATATGCGATAAATCACGCGGTATTCCGCGTACCGTATAGATTATCGTGATTCTCGATCGGCCCCGCTCCGGCGCATCGCAATCAATTTGATTCGCGGCCGTGAAAGTGGGCGTCGCGGTAAATCGCGCGAGTCGCTCTATTGATCCTTTTCGGCCACCTTGCATTGATGATCGAGGAGGGCTTCAGCCGATCCCGTGCCACCGTCGACATCGGTGCCGCTATTCACGATCAGCCATCCGTCATGCCGCGCGGACGGGCCCGCGCCCGTTACCAGAATGGTCTGCGCCGCCATCGCATCAGGCCCATGCTTGTCGCGCGCGACGATATCGAACGGGTTCACGTCGAACGTCGGCCCGCCGACCCGCATGATGCGGTAACGCGCGCCATCGATCGTGTCCCACGTCCACTGATTCGGCGCATCGTCGCGATGCCGCCGCAGTGTATCGATCGCGCCGGCACGCATGCAGTCGATATGGATATGCAGTTGCTCTTGCGAGCGCCGATAAGCGGAATTGATCTCGAGGCCGAGTTGATCGTCTTCGAGCGTATCGCGATGCGCCGCTCTCAGCGACGCTTCGACGAAGCCGCGTTCCCGCCATGCGTCGGCCCAGTAGTTCTGAGCGTCCGGCGCCAGCACGAGCGGGCTTTCCACGCCGGAGATGCGGTCCGTAGGTATCAGCAAATGCTGCGCGACGCCGTTGCGATCCTTGAGGATCGCATAGCGATGCGTGAGGTCGACGCGCGAGCAGATGCCAGTCTTTTCCGTCGCTCGTGCGGCCGGCGCGCAATCGAGGTGAACGATCTGCCAGAGCGCGTTCGGGTCAGCGGCGGCAAGCGTTTCGCAGCCGGCCATCAACACCGTCGCGCATATCGCCAATCGGCCGGCGCAGATACGCGCCCGTTCATAGAAGCCGCGCATGTTATTTCTTCAGAAACCGCAGTGCGAATTTGGCCAGACGCGGTACGAACATCGGCCGCAACAGGCGGGCGTCATAACCGCTCATGCGTCGCTCGTTTTCTGCGAGGCAAAGCTCGATCAGCGTTCGCGCGGTGATTGCCTCGCCCACCGCGGCCGCGCCGGTCGCCGCGAAATTCGCATCGTGGGCGACACCGTCCGCATCGATGCCCTTCGCGATCGCCACGCGCTCCCAGACCAACAGGAACCAGACCGCGATCACGCGCGCGAAGAACCAGGGCCGCTTCCACCAGGGCAGGTTGCGTCGATGCCAGGCGACCCAGTTGACGAAAAAAAGAATGTGCCGCGCTTCTTCCTGAATGACGGGCTCGAACGTTTCGACGAGAGCGTCCGGAAAGAACCCTGAAAGCTGCGCGGACCGGAACAGTCCGAAGGCAAAAAAGCTGTCGATGCATTCGCTGAAGCCGGTCACCATCCAGGCCCACTCGGCGTCGCGCGGCACGGGATACTCAGGCTCCGGAGCGAGCGGGATGCCGTAAGCGCCGACGAGCTTCGACAACACCACCTTATGACGCGCTTCCTCGAAGCCGTCGAGTTGAAGCGCTTCGCGCAAAAGCGGATCGCGCACGCTCGCCGCATAGGTTGCTACGCGAATGGAGGCCCGTCCCTCCGTTTGGACCGCGATGTCCCAGATGGGCAGCGACGTGACGCGCGCAAGGGCATCGCCCGGCAGCGCGGGCCAGGCGATGACAGCCGGCTTGTAAGGATTGTGCGTCTCGAGCAGCATGCGGCAGAACAACCGCTTATGGGCCTCGGAACCCAGCTCGATCAGCGCATCGCCGCCAAGTTTCCAATGACGCATCGCATAGTCGGCTGCTTCTTGTTGTTCGAGCGTGTCTGACATGGTTTTCGCGTTATGGCAAGTGGCAAAAACGCGGCCATTTTGTCATAGAACGACTGTCGATGCCGACCGCGCGCGCCTTATCGCCGGGTATTCGCCTGCGAGATATCGACGGCCGGCCGAGTATCGCGAGCCGCTTCGGCTGCGCTGAACGCCTGTTCGGACGCGAATCTGTCCAATCGCGACATGCGGCAGGCGGGCGGGCGCGGGCGCAATCGACGAGGGAAGCGGGAAAGCCTTATGGGACGGGGGGCGCGGCCTGAGCGCGGCAACGGGACTTGTCCGCACGTGTCGCATTTTCGCAAGCGTGCGTCGGAATTCGTCGGCCAAGGGGGGATTTTTCTAGCAACTATGTATGCACACTTTGCAGGTTCTCGCCTGCGGCAAGGAGACGGTAAAGATGAGTTCACCGAAGGTGCTGGTCGAAGGCCTCTTCAAGGTGTTCGGCAATAACCCCGGAGTGGCGCTCGACATGCTCGCCCAAGGTGCGACGAAGGACGAAATCTTCGCTCGCACCGGCCAGGTCGTCGGCGTTCACAATGTGTCGTTCGAGGTTCAGGAAGGCGAGATCTTCGTGCTGATGGGCCTTTCCGGTTCCGGCAAATCGACGTTGATTCGCCTGATCAATCGGCTTGTCGATCCGACGGCGGGAAAGATCGTGATCGACGGTCGCGATATCGCGGCCGTGCGGCGCTCCGAGCTCACCGCGTTGCGCCGCAGGGACATGAGCATGGTGTTCCAGTCGTTCGCATTGATGCCGCAGCGCACCGTGCTCTCGAATGCCGCGTTCGGGCTCGAAGTCGCCGGCGTCGGGCGCAAGGATCGCGAAGCGAGGGCCATGGCGGTGCTCGAGCAGGTCGGCCTCGCGCCGTTCGCGCAGAAACTGCCGGCCGAGCTGTCGGGCGGCATGCAGCAGCGCGTCGGCCTTGCGCGCGCGCTTGCCGTCAACCCGTCGCTGATGATCATGGACGAAGCGTTTTCGGCGCTCGATCCCTTGAAGCGCAAAGAAATGCAGAACGTCTTGCTGCAACTGCAAAAAGATCAGCGGCGCACCATCATGTTCGTCTCGCACGACCTCGAAGAGGCGTTCAGAATCGGCAACCGCATCGCGATCATGGAAGGCGGCAGGCTCGTCCAGCTCGGTACGCCGCAGGAGATCGTCAGCCGTCCCGCCGACGACTACGTCCGTGCATTCTGCGAAGGGGTCGATACGAGCCGCTATTTGACGGCGGCCGATCTCATGCAGACCGATCTCGTGCCGCTCGTGCGGCAGCTCGACGCCGCGAGCGTCGCGGAGTCGCTGAACGGCAGCGCCGATTACGCGTTCGTGCTCGATGCCCAGCACAAGATACGCGGCTCGGTTACGCGCGATGCGCTCGCCACCGCGGCGCCGAGTCTTTCTCAGATCGAAAGCATTCCACGCGCGGCATCGCTCGAGCAGGTCGTCTCGCGGGTCATGGCGCATCCGCGCGCGCTGCCGGTCGTCGACGATGACGGTTGTTATTGCGGCTCCGTCGATCGGGCCGTCGTTCTTCAAGCGCTGACGCGCATGCGAGGTTCTCATGTCTGAACTGATTCCACTCGGCGCTTGGGTCGATCAGTCGGTCCACTATCTCCTCGATCACGACAGCCGGGCGTTCGATGCGGTCGGCCGCGGCATCGATGGGCTCGCGGCGCTCGTCGAGCATGGCTTGCAAGCGATTCCGATGTGGGTGCTGATGGCGATCTTCATCGGCGTGGCGCTGTGGCGCGTGGGCTGGCGCTTCGCGATCTTCACGGCGCTTTCGCTTCTGCTCATCTATGCCACGGGCTTCTGGGATCAAACCGTCGTGACGCTCGGGCTCACGCTTTCGTCCACCTTCATCAGCCTCGCCCTCGGCATTCCATTAGGCATCTGGACCGCGAAGAGCAAGCATGTCGCGCTCATCGTGCGGCCGATTCTCGACCTCATGCAGACGATGCCGGCCTTCGTTTATCTGATTCCGGCCGCCATGCTGTTCGGGCTCGGCCGCGTGCCCGGCATCATCTCGACGGTCGTGTTCGCGATGCCGCCCGCCGTGCGCCTGACGAGTCTTGGTATCAGGCACGTCAATCGCGAGATCGTCGAAGCGGGACAGGCGTTCGGCTGCACGCCATGGCAGTTGCTCTACAAGGTTCAGGTTCCGAACGCGTTGCCGTCGATCATGCAGGGCGTCAACCAGACGATCATGATGGCGCTCTCGATGGTCATCATTGCGTCGATGGTGGGCGCAGGCGGGCTCGGTAACGACGTGCTTGCGAGCATTCAGCGGCTCGACATCGGTCTCGGCTTCGAAAGCGGCCTGTCGGTGGTGCTGCTTGCGATCGTTCTCGATCGTATTACGGAGAGCTTTGGCCGCACGCCCGGCACGGCGCCCGCGCCGCGCTTCAAGGGATTGCGCAGCGTCATGCGCTTGCGTCCGGCGCAATCGCAGCAGCCCGCGGCGTAAAGCCGAGCGCGCATCCGAACCGCCATGACGCCGGAGAGCCTCACCGCGGAGGAAACCGAAGCCAGATCGGCGAAGCCGACGTCCGAGCATTTCGGCTTTCTCACGCTGCCGAATTTCTCGATGATCGCCTTCACGAGCGCGGTCGAAGTGCTCAGGATGACCAACTATGTCAGCCGGGCGACGCATTATCGCTGGTCCGTCATCTCGCCCGACGGCGTGCCGGTGTCGGCGAGCAACGGCGTGACGGTAACGCCGACGCTCACGCTCGAGGAGGCGGGGGTTCCCGACGTGCTGATCGTATGCGGCGGCACGCGGATCCGGGAGGCCGTCGATCAGCGCGCGCGCAGTCTCCTCGCGTATCTCGCGGCGCGCGGCGTGCCGCTCGGCGCGATCTGCACCGGCGCATACGCGCTGTTGAGCACGGGATTGCTCGACGGCTATCGCTGCACCGTTCATTGGGAAGACATGTCGGCGCTGCACGCGCAATTTCCCAAGGTGAAGTTCAGCGACGAGCTGTTCGTGATCGACCGCGATCGCTTGACCTGCACGGGTGGCACGGCGCCGCTCGATCTCATGCTGCATCTCGTCGGACGGCGGCTCGGGCAGAACCTCGCGGCCCAGGTCTCGGCTCAATTCATTCTCGAACGGATTCGCAGCGCGTCCGACCATCAGCCGATTCCTGTCGATGCGCGCATCGGCTTCTCGCGCGCGGAGCTCATCGAAGTCGTGCGGCTCATGGAGGCAAACATCGAAGAGCCGCTCTCGCTGGAAGAACTGGCGCGCCTCGTGCAGCTCTCGCAGCGCCATTTGCAGCGCATGTTCAAGCTCTATCTCGACGTCTCACCGACGCACTACTACCTCTCGCTGCGCCTGCGCCGCGCGCGCGACTTGTTGCGAACGACCGATGCGTCGATCGCCGAGGTCACGAGCGTGTGCGGCTTTCAATCGGCGTGCCACTTCAGCAAAGCCTACCGGGCCCAATTCGGTCATGCGCCAAGCCGCGAGCGGCGGCAGGAGCACTGAGCGCGGATGTCGGCAACGATGGGGCGGCCGCTGTAACGCCGCGCCTCACTGAGGGATCGCAGTAGCAGGGCTGTCGCTTGCGCCTGCTTCGTCGACGTCGTCGGCATCGTCGGCATTGCCCACCCCGACGCCGGCTCGCTGCTCGCGATACATGACGGGCGGCATCCCGAACTGCTTGCGGAATTCGCGCCCGAGGTGCGAGGCGTCGGAGAAGCCGCAACTCGACGCAATGTCGGCTACCGTTCGATCCGAGCTCGTCAGAAGCCAGGCCGCCGTCCTCAGTCGAACGTGCTTGGCGAATGTCTGAGGGCTCTTTCCCGTTTCCGCCTTGAAAAGGCGCTCGAGCTGCCGTGCCGAAAGATCGAGCTTGGAGGCGAGCTCTTCGAGCGGCAGCGCTCGACCGACATATTGCTCCATCAGCAGGACGGCCCGCTTGACCTTGGGGTGCGTGGCGGGCTCGATGCCGGGCGGGTGCGGCTGCGGTGCGTTGCCCTTTTGCATCTCGCCGACGAGCAGGATGCGCAGCGCCTTTTGCACCGTGGCGTGATCGAGATGACGCAGCAGAATCGCGGCCGCGACGTCGATCGATGCGCGTCCACCCGAGCAGGTGATCCGTCGCCGATCGATCACGAAAAGCCGATCGGCGACGAGCGCATCGGGATCGGCGGCCGGATAGCGCTCGATGAAATCCCAGTAGTGGAACCAGCTCACGCAGATCCGGTGACCGTGGAGCACGCCCGCCCGCATCAGTGCGAAGACGCCGGTGCAGATGCCGACGATCGTCGTGTTGCCGCGCGCGGCGCGGCGGATGAACTCGAGCGTTTCGTCGTCGGCCTGCGGCCCCGAATGCAGGAGGCCGCCCACTACGACGACGTAATCGAACGGCTCGGCTTCGTCATACGTTTCCCACGGAGTCACCTGAATACCGCAGCTCGCGCGCACGGGCGCAAGCGTCTTGCCGACCACGCTCCAGGCGCAGCGAACGGGCTTGCTGAAGTCGCTGTCGTCGGCGGAGAGACGCAGCATGTCGACGAAACCCGAAAACGCCGTCAACGTGAAGTTCGGCAGCAAAACGATGCCGAAGCGAATGCGCGCCTTCGGCACGGTGGTGGAAATCGTCAGTGACGGATCGACAGCGTTCATGCGGTGCTAAAACAATCGAGCGGTGGGCGTGCCGTTGGTCGAGCGTCGCCGATCGCACCCCCGGGGATTTGCGGATTTTCGCCGAGAATCATCGGCAATGCGCTAGCCGACAGCCATCGCCAATGCTTTTGGCGACGGCATCCCACAGCGATGCCGTTTTTGTTCTATCGGCCAATTCTACGCTTTGGTGTACTGGCGTCCATTGGTGATAGCGATGGCGGCCGGTGGCGCCACAAGGCTCCATTCGACCGTTCGAAGCGGCGGTCGCCGTCGGTCACCCCGTCACGGATAGCACGTCAAGAGAGGCAGTCTCCCATGAACGTCAGCGTTTTCGACCTCTTCAAGATCGGCGTAGGGCCGTCGAGCTCGCATACGGTCGGGCCGATGATCGCCGCCTGCCGTTTCGTTTCCCACGTCGAGGATGCGAATCTGCTCGGTTATGTGCGGCGCGTCAAGGTCGAGCTCTACGGATCGCTCGGCGCCACCGGCAAAGGCCACGGCACGGACAAGGCCGTCCTGCTCGGCCTCGAAGGCCATCTGCCCGATGCGATCGATCCGGACCTGATCGAGCCGCGCCTCGCCGAAATCCGGCGGGCGAAGTCGCTTCGCCTGCTCGACCGCGTCGAAATCCGCTTCGACGAGAAAGAGGACGTGGCGTTCTATCGGCGCCTCATGGGCGGCACGAACGTCGTTCATTCGAACGGCATGCGCTTTCAGGCGTTCGACGAACACGGCCAACTGCTCGTCGAGAAAGAGTATTTCTCGATCGGAGGCGGCTTCGTCGTCAACCGGGACGGCGATCGCGTCAACGGAGCGCGCGCCGGAGCCGAGGTGCCGTATCCGTTCCGCACGGGCGACGACTTGCTGCGCGCCTGCCGTGAAAGCGGACTGTCGATCGCGCAGGTCACCCTGCGCAACGAATGCGCGACACGCACGCCCGATGAAGTTCGCGAAGGCTTGCTCACGATCTGGCGCACGATGGCGCGCTGCGTCGAGCGCGGTTGCCAGATCGAGGGCGACTTGCCCGGGCCGATGCGCGTGAAGCGCCGCGCGGCCGAGCTCGCGAAGAATCTGCGCGCGCGCTCCGAGGAATCGTTGCGCGACCCGCTTTCCATGCTCGACTGGGTCAACCTCTACGCAATGGCGGTCAACGAGGAAAACGCGGCGGGCGGGCGCATCGTCACGGCGCCGACCAACGGTGCCGCGGGCGTCATTCCGGCTGTCCTGCACTACTACGTGAAGTTCGTTCCGGGCGCCAACGAGGACGGCATCGTCGACTTCCTGCTGACGGCGGCCGCGATCGGGATCATCTACAAGGAGACGGCCTCCATCTCGGGCGCGGAAGTGGGCTGCCAGGGCGAGGTCGGCGTGGCCTGCTCGATGGCCGCGGCGGCGCTGGCGGCCGTCATGGGCGGCACGCCGCGCCAAGTCGAGAATGCCGCTGAAATCGGCATGGAGCACAACCTCGGCATGACCTGCGATCCTGTCGGCGGTCTCGTGCAGATTCCCTGCATCGAGCGCAACGCAATGGGCGCGATCAAGGCGCTCAACGCATCCCGGATGGCGTTGAAGGGCGACGGCCATCACTACGTCTCGCTCGATTCCGTCATCAAGACGATGCGCGAGACGGGCGCCGATATGAAAACCAAATACAAAGAGACGTCGCGCGGCGGGCTCGCCGTCAACGTCATCGAATGTTAAGCAGTGCGTAGGACCTGAGAGACACGAATCACACACGCAACGACGAAACGTCGCTGTATCGACACAAGGACGAACGGAACCATCGCCATGAGCCGCTTTTCGATATTCAGCCTGGTGCGCAACGGCTTGTCATACCACGAGAATTGGGACCGCCAATGGCGCAGCCCCGAGCCGAAGCGCGAATACGACGTGGTGATCGTCGGCGGCGGCGGGCATGGGCTCGCCACCGCTTATTACCTCGCCAAGGAGCACGGTCTGCGCAACATCGCCGTCCTCGAGAAGGGGTGGCTCGGCGGCGGCAATACGGCCCGCAACACGACGATCATTCGCTCGAACTATCTGTGGGACGAATCGGCCGCGCTCTACGAAAAGGCGATGAAGCTCTGGGAAGGCCTTTCTCAAGATATCAACTACAACGTGATGTTCAGCCAGCGCGGCGTGATGAACCTCGCGCATACGCTGCAGGACGTGCGGGACACGCAACGGCGCATCAACGCTAACCGGCTCAACGGCGTCGACGCTGAATGGCTCACGCCTGCGCAGATCAAGGAAATCGAGCCGACGATCAATCTCGAGAGCCGCTACCCCGTGCTCGGGGCATCGTTCCAGCGGCGCGGCGGCGTGGCGCGTCACGATGCGGTCGCATGGGGTTTTGCGCGCGGCGCCGACGCGCGCGGCGTCGACATCATCCAGAACTGCCAGGTCACGGGCATTCGGCGCGAAGGCGGCGCGGTGACCGGCGTGGAGACGGTCAAAGGCTTCATCAAAGCGAAGAAGGTGGCCGTCGTGGCGGCCGGCAACACGACGACGCTCGCCGACATGGCCGGCATTCGCCTGCCGATCGAAAGTCATCCGCTGCAGGCGCTCGTCTCGGAGCCGATCAAACCCGTCGTCAACACGGTCGTGATGTCGAACGCGGTGCACGCTTACATCAGCCAATCCGACAAGGGCGACCTCGTCATCGGCGCTGGCATCGACCAATACACAGGGTTCGGCCAGCGTGGCAGCTTCCACATCATCGAAGGCACGTTGCAGGCCATCGTCGAGATGTTCCCCGTTTTTTCGCGCGTACGGATGAACCGGCAGTGGGGCGGCATCGTCGACGTCTCGCCCGATGCTTGCCCGATCATCAGCAAGACGGATGTGAAGGGGCTCTACTTCAATTGCGGCTGGGGAACGGGCGGATTCAAGGCGACCCCGGGCTCGGGCTGGGCCTTCGCCCACACGATCGCGAACGATGCGCCGCACCCGCTCAATGCGCCGTTTTCGCTGGACCGGTTCTACACGGGCCACCTGATCGACGAGCACGGCGCGGCAGCCGTCGCTCACTGATGCACTAGGAGACCGAAATGTTACTGATCGAATGTCCGTGGTGCGGTCCTCGTGCCGAATCCGAGTTCTCGTGCGGCGGCGAAGCCGACATCGTGCGTCCGGCCGAACCCGATAAGCTCTCCGACCGCGAATGGGGCGATTACCTCTTCATGCGCAAGAACCCGCGCGGCGTGCACCGCGAACAGTGGATGCACACGCAAGGATGCCGCCGCTGGTTCATGGCCACGCGCGATACCGTTACCTACGCGTTCCAGGGATATGAAACGTTCGGCGGCGCGAGCGCCGGACACGCCGAAGAAGAGGGCAAGCAATCATGAGCAGTCAGAAAGACCGCCTCGGCGCCGGCGGCCGGATCAATCGCGCCATTCCGCTGACGTTCACGTTCAACGGTCGGACTTACCAGGGCTATCAGGGCGATACGCTCGCTTCGGCGCTGCTCGCGAACGGCTTGCACTTCGTGGCGCGGAGCTGGAAGTATCACCGGCCGCGCGGAATCGTGACGGCCGGCGTCGAGGAGCCGAACGCCATCGTGCAACTCGAGCGCGGCGCTTACACGGTGCCGAATGCGCGGGCGACAGAGGTCGAGCTCTATCAGGGGCTCGTGGCGACGACGGTCAACGCGGAGCCCTCGCTCGAGAACGACCGCATGGCGATCAACCAGAAGTTCGCGCGGTTCATCCCCGCGGGGTTCTACTACAAAACATTCATGTGGCCGCGCACCTGGTGGCCGAAGTACGAGGAAAAGATTCGCGCCGCGGCAGGCCTCGGCAAGGCGCCCGATACGCTCGACGCCGATCGCTACGACAAATGCTTCGCGCATTGCGACGTGCTCGTCGTGGGCGGCGGGCCGACGGGCCTCGCGGCGGCGCACGCGGCGGGTCTTTCCGGCGCACGCGTCATCCTCGTCGACGACCAGCGCGAACTCGGCGCGAGCTTGCTCTCCTGCCCTGCGCAAATCGACGGCAAGCCCGCGACGCAATGGGTCGAGAAGATCGAAGCGGCGCTCGGACAGATGCCCGACGTGAAGGTGCTATCGCGCGCCACGGCTTTCGGCTACCAGGACCATAACCTCGTTACGGTCGTGCAGCGCTTGACCGACCATCTGCCCGTATCGATGCGCAAGGGCACGCGCGAACTCGTCTGGAAAATTCGCGCGAAGCGCGTGATTCTCGCCACGGGCGCCCACGAGCGGCCTCTCGTGTTCGGCAACAACGACTTGCCTGGGATCATGCTTGCGTCGGCCGTGTCGACGTATATCCATCGATATGGCGTGTTGCCGGGGCGCGAAGCGGTCGTATTTACGAACAACGACGATGGCTATCAAAGCGCGCTCGATCTGGCGGCCAGCGGCGCGAAAGTAACGGTCGTCGATCCTCGCTCCCGAACCGACGGCTTGCTGCCGGCGACGGCTCGGCGCCACGGCGTGAAAATCATGAGTGGCGCCGTGATCGTTGCCGCGCACGGAAATCGCCGTGTGGCGTCGGTGGACGTCGCATCGTTCGCAAACGGCGCGATCGGCTCGCACACGGCGACGCTTTCGTGCGATCTCGTCGCCATGTCGGGCGGATGGAGCCCGGTGCTCCATTTGTTCGCGCAGTCGGGCGGCAAGGCGCATTGGAACGACGAGAAGGCCTGCTTCGTGCCGGGGCGCGGCGTTCAGGCTCAAGTGAGCGTCGGAGCAGCGGCGGGCGAGTTCAGCCTCGCGCGCGGTCTGCGGTTTGCCGTGGATGCGGGTGTCGAGGCGGTGCAGTCGCTCGGATTCAAGACCACGCGTCCCGCGACGCCACAGATCGCCGAGATCAAGGAGACGCCGATATTGCCGCTCTGGCTCGTGGGCAATCGCGAGCAAGCCACGCGCGGGCCGAAGCAGTTCGTCGATTACCAGAACGACGTATCGGCGGCCGACATTCTGCTCGCCGCGCGCGAAGGCTTCGAATCGGTCGAGCACGTGAAGCGCTACACGGCGATGGGCTTCGGCACCGACCAGGGCAAGCTCGGCAACATCAACGGCATGGCCATTCTCGCGAGTGCGCTCGGAAAGACGATTCCGGAGACGGGCACGACGACGTTTCGCCCGAACTACACACCGGTCACGTTCGGCGCGATCGCGGGCCGCGAGATCGGCGACTTCATCGATCCGATCCGCAAGACCTGCATTCATGAGTGGCACGTCGAGCACGGAGCGGAGTTCGAGGACGTCGGTAACTGGAAGCGGCCTTGGTACTACCCGAAGGCCGGCGAAGACCTCCATGCGGCCGTGGCGCGCGAATGCCTCGCGGTGCGTAACGGCGTCGGCATTCTCGACGCGTCGACGCTCGGCAAGATCGATATCCAGGGGCCCGACGCGGCGAAGCTGCTGAACTGGGTCTACACGAATCCGTGGTCGAAGCTCGAAGTGGGCAAGTGCCGCTATGGCCTGATGCTCGACGAGAACGGCATGGTGTTCGACGACGGCGTGACGGTGCGCCTCGGCGACCAGCATTACATGATGACGACGACGACGGGCGGCGCCGCGCGCGTGCTCACCTGGCTCGAGCGCTGGTTGCAGACGGAATGGCCCGACATGAAAGTGCGGCTCGCATCGGTGACCGACCATTGGGCGACCTTCGCCGTCGTCGGACCCAAGAGTCGCAAGGTGCTGAAGAAGGTCTGCCAGGACATCGACTTCGCGAACGAGGCGTTTCCGTTCATGAGCTACCGCGACGGCACGGTTGCGGGCGTGAAGGCGCGTGTCATGCGAATCAGCTTTTCGGGCGAGCTCGCCTACGAAGTCAACGTGCCGGCCAACGCGGGCCGCGGCGTGTGGGAAGCGCTGATGAGCGCGGGAGACGAGTTCGGCATTACGCCGTATGGCACGGAGACGATGCACGTGCTGCGCGCCGAGAAGGGGTACATCATCGTCGGCCAGGATACGGACGGCTCGATCACGCCGTTCGATCTCGGCATGGGCGGGCTCGTCGCGAAGTCGAAGGACTGTCTCGGCAAGCGCTCGCTCACGCGTTCCGATACCGTCCGCGACGATCGCAAGCAACTCGTAGGACTCCTGACCGATGACGCTTCGTGTGTGTTGCCCGAAGGCGGTCAGATCGTGGCGGTGGGCGCAAAGACGCCGCCGGCCGGAGAGGTGGCGCATGAGCCGGTGCCGATGCTCGGTCACGTCACGTCCAGTTACCACAGCCCGATCCTGAAGCGTTCGATCGCGCTCGCGGTCGTGAAGGGTGGGCTGGGCAAAATGGGGCAGAAGGTGGCGATCGACCTCGACGGCAAGACCGTCGAGGCGACGATCTCGAGCCCCGTCTTTTACGACACCGAAGGAGTGCGTCAGCATGTGGAATGAGAACCGGAACGGTGCGGTCGCGCTCGAGGGGCGCACGCGGCTCGAGTCGCCGCTCGTCGGCGCACAGGACCTGCTTGCCGCGCATCAGGCGCTGAAATCGAAGGCGTTTCGCCTGCGCGAACGGTCGTTTCTCGAACTCGTGAACGTGCGCGGCAATGCGGGCGATGCGGCGTTCATGAATGCCGTCGAGAAGGTGCTCGGCACGCGCTTGCCAGCGAAGCCGAACACCGTCGCGCAGGCAAGCGACTATGACGCGCTCTGGCTTGGCCCCGACGAATGGCTCCTGCGCTCGAGCGAGCCGCGCGGGTCCGAACTCGAGGCCAGGCTCGACGCGGCTTTTACGGGCATATTCGCCACGGCAGTCGATGTCGGCAGTGGCTATACGGTGCTCGAAGCGAGCGGCGAGCGAGTGCGCGACGTCATCTCGCGCGGATGTCCGCTCGATCTGCACCCGCGTGTGCTGGCGCGCGGCCAATGCGCGCAGAGCCATTATTTCAAGGCGTCGATCGTCCTCGTGCCCACGGCGGAGGACACGTTCGAGATCGTCGTGCGCCGCAGCTTCGCCGACTACTTCTGCCGCATCATGCTCGACGCCGCGCAGCCGCTTCTGCAATCGTAAGAGTGCGGATCGTGACGTCCTTGCGCACTCCCGAGCACGCGCGCGCGATGGCGATTATCCTTTGAGGTTTCGGCCGGATACGGCTGGACCTCGGAGGAGTCGTCATGGAATATCGCAAGCTCGGCCGCACCGGCCTGACCGTTTCGCGCCTGTGCCTCGGAACGATGACGTTCGGTTTTCAGATCGACGAGGAGATGGCCGGCCGCATCATGGGAGCGGCCGCCGACGCCGGCGTGACGTTCTTCGATACGGCCGATGTCTATCCGCTCGGTGGCGGAGAGTCGCGCGTCGGCGCAACCGAAGAGATCGTCGGGCGCTGGCTGAAAGGCAAACGTCATCGCTTCGTCTTGGCAACGAAAGCGGTCGGCGCCATGGGGCCGTCTCCTTGGGATAAAGGCGCGTCCCGCAAGCATCTGCTCGATGCGATCGACGCGTCGTTGCAGAGACTCGGCACGGACTACGTCGATCTTTATCAACTGCATTCCGACGATCGGGAAACGCCGCTCGACGAGACGCTCGAGGCGCTCGACACGATCGTGCGCTCGGGCCGCGCCCGCTATATCGGCGTATCCAACTTTCTGGCATATCGGCTCGCTCGCGCGCTCGGACGCGCCGACACGCTGCGGCTCGCGCGCTTCGTTTCGGTGCAGCCGCGCTACAACCTGCTGTTCCGCCAGATCGAGCGCGAACTGTTGCCGCTTGCGGAAGAGGAGGGTCTCGGCGTCATTCCCTACAATCCTCTCGCGGGTGGCTTGCTGACGGGCAAGCACAAGCGCGACGGCGCGCCCCCCGAAGGTCGGTTCACGCTCGGCACCGCCGGCAAGCTGTATCAGGAGCGCTATTGGCACGAGCGCGAGTTCGCGACGGTCGAGGCTTTTCAACACGCGGCACACGAGGCGAACGTTTCGCCCGTGACGGCCGCCGTGTCGTGGGTACTTGCGAACCCTGCGATCACGTCGGCCATCATCGGGGCGAGCCGGCCCGAACAATTGGGCGATTCGCTCGCGGCGGCCGACCATGAACTCGATCCGGCGTTCAAGGAGAAGCTCGACGAGCTATCACACGAGTATCGGTTCGGCGACGCATTGCGCTGAACGCATCGACTACCGATGGGTGAGCGACGCGGCGCGGATGCCGTGCGCTCTTTCGCTCCGCGGCCGAGTGCGGCGCGCGCCGCGGTCGTTCGCTCACTCCGCGGTGACATACTGCTGTCTGCGTGCGGTCGAATCGGGCGGCGGCGTCTCAGCCGCGACCGCCCGCATGCGCCGTGCTTCGTCGATCGGGCTCAATCCGAACAGCCGCTTGAATTCGCGGCTGAATTGCGAAGCGCTTTCATATCCCACGTGCGCCGCCGCGGTACTGACGTTGAGGCCGTCCTGCGCCATCAGGAGCCGCGCGTGATGGAGCCGTGTCGTCTTCACGTACTGCATCGGCGAGCTCGCCGTCACCGCCTTGAACTGCGCATGAAAGACGGCAAGGCTCATCCCCGCTTCGCGCGCCAGCGTCTCGACGTCGAGATCGTTTCGATAATCCGAATGAATGCGCCGTAACGCCTTGGCGATGCGGCCGAAATGGTTTTGCTGCGTGAGTGCGATCCGGATCACGTCGCCTTGCGGGCCGGTCAGCACGCGATAGCAAATCTCGCGCAGGATCGATGGGCCGAGAATGCGCCCATCGGACGGCGAAGCGAGCGCTTCGAGCAGGCGCAAGACGGCATCCCCTAGCGGCTCGTCGATCGGCGTGGCATAGAACGCGCGCGGCTCGCCGTGCAGCGGACCGCGCATATCGTTGAGCGCGATCAGC
Organism: Paraburkholderia sp.; assembly: GCA_039593375.1. Lineage (GTDB taxonomy): Bacteria > Pseudomonadota > Gammaproteobacteria > Burkholderiales > Burkholderiaceae > Trinickia. The sequence goes on from JBCNPL010000010.1 coordinate 25,793, forward strand.
AATTCGGCGACGACGGTCAGATCGATCTTGATCGAGATTCCGAGCAGCGGTTCCGCTTCGCTCGCCTCCGTTTCGCATTCGAACGGCAGCGGCACCGCCATGACGAGGTAGTGCCGTGGGTCGTACACGAACGTCTGGTCGCCGACGAATCCGCGTTTTCGACCCTGGCAGATGATCACGATGCACGGATCGTACATGACGGGATTGCGCGGGAGCGGATGATTCACACGCATGAACCTGACGCCGCCGAGGTCCGATTGCGTGAAGCCCTCGGCCGGTGCGAGCTTGCCGAGCAGCTCGATCACGCGCGGTTGAGCCATATTGACGACAGCCGTTTGAGAGATGGGGGAGTCCATGTCCGGCAGCCTGCCTTATAAGAGGATCAGGCTCGAAATCTAGCACTAAACGCGCGCGCCTGCAGCGCACGCGGAGAAACAGGCAAGCCTTCGATAGGTTCAGGTATTCCCGCACCGGGGCCGACTTGCCTAGCATGGGAGCCTTTCAGCGAACCCCTTCGTCCCGAGGAGTGACCATGTACAAGACCTACGGATATGCCGCCAGCGACGCCCGCTCGCCGCTCGCTCCGTTCGAGTTCGAGCGCCGCGCGCTGCGCGAGTACGACGTTCAGATCGACGTCATGTATTGCGGCGTTTGCCATTCCGACCTTCATCAGGCACGCAACGAATGGAGCAATTCCATCTATCCCGTCGTGCCGGGCCACGAGATCGTCGGCCGCGTCAAGGAGGTCGGCCCCGGCGTCACGCGCTACAAGGTCGGCGACCTCGTCGGCGTAGGCTGTCTCGTCGATTCGTGCCGCACCTGCGCGAGCTGTGCCGAAGGATTGGAGCAGTATTGCGAGAACGGTTGGGTGGGCACTTACAACGGCGCCGACCGCGTTACGGGTGAAATCACGTACGGCGGCTATTCCACGAAGATCGTCGTCGATGAAGCTTTCGTGCTGCGCATCCCCGACAACCTCGACCCCGCGGCTGCCGCACCACTCCTGTGCGCGGGCATCACCACCTACTCACCGCTGCGCACGTGGGGCGTCGGGCCCGGCAAGAAAGTGGGCGTGATCGGCCTTGGCGGGCTCGGTCATATGGGCGTGAAGATCGCCAGCGCGATGGGCGCGCACGTGGTACTGTTCACGACGTCGCCGTCGAAGACCGAGGATGCCAAGCGTCTGGGCGCGCATGAAGTGGTGATCTCGAAGGATCCCGAGCAAATGCGCGCGCACCTGAACAGCTTCGATTTCCTGCTCGATACGGTTTCTGCGCAACACGATCTCAACCCGTTCATCGAGCTGCTGAAACGCGACGGCACCATGACGCTCGTCGGTGTGCCGGAGCACGATCATCCCTCGCCGCAGGTGTTCGGCCTCATCATGAAGCGCCGGCGGATCGCGGGCTCGTTGATCGGTGGCATCGCCGAAACGCAGGAAATGCTCGACTTTTGCGGCGAGCATGGAATTGCTTCGGACATCGAAACGATTCCAATGCATAAGATCAACGAGGCTTACGGCCGCATGCTGAAGAGCGACGTCAAGTATCGCTTCGTGATCGACATCGATTCTTTACGGCAATAAGGCGGAAAATCGCATGGCGACATTGAACATCAACGGCCAGGTCCACAAGCTCGAGGTGCCGGGCGACATGCCGCTCCTCTGGGTGCTTCGAGACGTCGTCGGGCTCACGGGCACGAAGTTCGGTTGCGGCATTGCCCAGTGCGGCGCGTGCACCGTTCACCTCGACGGCACCGCGGTTCGCTCGTGCGTGCTGCCGGTATCGGCCGTCGCGGGCAAGAAGATCACGACGATCGAAGCAGTCGGCGCGACGCCCGCGGGGCGAAAGATCCAGGCGGCCTGGCGTGAACTCGATGTCGTCCAATGCGGTTATTGTCAGTCGGGGCAGGTGATGTCGGCCGCATCACTGCTCACGCAAAATCCGAAGCCGAGCGATGCCGATATCGACACGGCCATGTCAGGCAACATCTGCCGCTGCGGCACGTACCCCCGGATTCGTGCCGCCATCAAGCATGCCGCGCAGGAGGTCTGACATGTCCCGAGGATTGTTCGAAGCGTTCGGTCCCGCCTTGGAGAGTTCGCAAGAAGATCGCGAAGGCGAGGGATCCTCATCGCATCGACAGACGGGCGTCTCTCGCCGTGCCTTTCTGAAGTTCGGCATGTCGATAAGCGCAGCCGCGGGCGGTGGAATGCTGCTCGGTTTCAGCCTTCCCGCGGTCGCGGCCGAACCGAACGCGGCCTGGGCTCGCAAGTCGGTGATAGGCGGCGACGCGTCCGACGAGCCGAACGGCGGCGTCTTCGCGCCCAATGCGTTCATCCGCATCGATCGCAACGGGATGGTGACGCTCGTCATGCCGAAGGTCGACATGGGGCAAGGCGTCTACACATCGATCCCGATGCTGCTCGCCGAAGAGCTCGAGGTGCCGCTCGCGAACGTGACGCTGGACCACGCGCCGCCCGACGACAAGCTCTATGGCGACCCGCTGCTCGGCGGTGGACAGATTACAGGTGGCTCGACGTCGATCCGCTACGCATGGCAGCCGATGAGGCAGGCCGGCGCGACAGCGCGCGTCTTGTTGGTCGCGGCCGCCGCCGAGCGTTGGCGCGTCGATCCCGCCTCGTGCCATGCGCAGGCCGGCGAGGTCGTGCATACGGCGACGGGACGCCGCATCGGCTACGGCAAGCTCGTGGACGCCGCGGCGAAGCTGCCGCCGCCGCACGACGTGCCGCTCAAGAAGCCCGAGGAATTTACGCTCGTCGGTAAGCCGACCGACCGGCTCGATTCAGCCGAGAAGGTGGACGGTGTCGCGCATTTCGGCTTCGACACGCGCTTGCCGGGCATGCGATACGCGGTGATCGTCAACAGCCCGGTGCTCGGCGGTACGCTCGAAAGCGTCGACGACACGCGCGCGAGGCAGGTGCCGGGTGTCCACGACGTCGTGAAGATCGACAATGCCGTCGCCGTCGTGGGTGCGCACACATGGGCCGGCAAGCAAGGCGCGGCGGCCCTCGACATCAAATGGAACGACGGGCCGGCCGCCAAGCTATCGACGCAGCAGATCGCAAGCGATCTTGCC
>JBCNPL010000100.1:0-7595 GCA_039593375.1 Paraburkholderia sp.
AGCGGAAACACCGGCTTGAGCCCCTGCGCGGCGGCGAGCCCCGTGCCGATCACGATGCCGACGATCCAGCCGAGGAACAGGCCCCCCGAGCTCAGGCGGCGGCAATAGAGCGTGAAGACGATCGCCGGGAAGATCTGCAGAATCCAGACGCCGCCGAGCAGTTGCAAGTCGATCGCGAACTTCGTCGGCAAAGCGACGATGCAAACGAGCGCGCCGAACTTCACGACGAGCGACACGAATTTCGCCGTCGACGCCTCGCTTGCGGGCGACATGTTCGGAGAAACGAGCGGACGCCACAGGTTACGCGTGAAGAGGTTCGATGCTCCGATCGACATGATCGCGGCAGGCACGAGTGCACTGATCGCGATCGCGGCGGCGGCGAAGCCGATGAACCACGATGGGAACAGCATATTGAACAGCGCGGGCACGACATCGCTTGCCGACTTGACCTGCACGCCGGCCGCGATCGCCATATAGCCGAGCAACGCGATGAGGCCGAGCAGCACCGTGTAAGCGGGCAGGAAGATGGCATTCTTGCGGACGGTATTGGCCGATGCCGACGAGAGCACACCGGTCATCGTATGCGGGTACATGAATGCCGCGAGCGCGGAGCCGAGGGCAAGCGACGCGAAGGCCGTGAACTGCGAGGGCGCCAGCACGATCCCGGTTGCGCCACCCTTGGCCTTGAAATGCGCATCGGCCAATTCGAACACATGACCATAACCGCCGAGCTTCGCCGGAATCAGGCAGACCGCGGCGATCACGACGATATAGATCATGATGTCCTTGACGAAGGCGATCATCGCAGGCGCCCGCAATCCGCTCGTGTAGGTATAGAGCGCGAGGATCACGAAGGCGACGATGAGCGGCAGTTCGCCCGACACGCCGAGGCCCTTGATGACGACTTCCATCCCGACAAGTTGCAGCGCGATGTAAGGCATCGTTGCGATGATGCCCGTGAGCGCGACCGCGGCCGGCAGCCATTTGCCGCCGTACTCGCCATGAACGAAATCGGCGGCCGTGATATGGCCTTTCGCATGCGCGACCTGCCAGAGCTTGGGCATCACCGCGAACACGAACGGATAGACGATGATCGTATAAGGCAGCGCGAAAAAGCCATACGCGCCGACGGCATAGACGAGCGCAGGCACGGCAATGACCGTATACGCCGTATAGAAATCGCCACCGACGAGAAACCACGAGATGATCGTGCCGAACTGGCGGCCGCCGAGCCCCCACTCGTGCAGTTGGGTCAGGTCGCCACGCTTCCAGCGCGCGGCGACGAAGCCGAGCACCGTGACGAGCGCAAAAAAGGCGATGAATACCCCCATCGCGACGGGGTTGATCGCTATCGACGCATTCATTTGAGCCCCCGGTAGACCACATAGATCAGCAGCGACGTCAGCGGAACCCAGAGGAACTGATACCAGTAGAAGAATGGGAATCCGGCGAATGCGGGCATGCGCTCGTTATAAAACGGCAGCCAGAGCAATGCCGCGTACGGTATGAGCAAAATGAGCCAAAGCCATGAACGGCCGGCTGAACGCGCTTGCGTCGTCACTTGTTTCTCCTCCAAAGCTCGTGGAATCGGGTTGAGGCACGGCGGACGGCCAGGGCGGCATCGATTCACGAGAGAGACCGCGTACGGCCAAAACGCGGGGGGCGGCCGAAACCCCGATGCTGCATGGGGATTCGGACGGGTCTCCTGTGGTTATCGTTCTTGTCGGCGAGGACGCGAGTCCGTTCGCCGCGAGCCGCTCGACTTTTGCATGGCTGGATGGTGTCCGACCGGCGCTAAGTATTCCCGATCGCCGGGTTGCTCACAACCGCAGCACTACGGACGCGAATTACGTAGAACTACGTAGATTGCCGGTGGACGAGCAAAGCGGACAGCGTTGTACGAGAACGGGCCAGAGACGCGATAACGGCCGCACCGCGGTCGCTGCCGCGTCAAGCGCGGGCAACGGCGTCCGCCTGCCGCCGTTCGAACGCGTCGACAATACGCTGCACGGACCGATTCTTGTAGGCGAGCGGTCCTCCTTCGCGTTCGTAATGAACGAGCATCGTGGCATTCGCCTCGAAGACGAACACACGGCCGTCGGGCAGCAGCGTGAAGTCGACTCCGCCGTAGTCGAGATCGAGCCTTTGCCCGATCGCCTCGACCGCCTGCCACGTCCGTTCTCCGAGCGCCACGCGTGGATCCTCGAGAAAACGCCGTTCTTCGTCGAGCTTCCATTCGTGGGGGGCCATGTCGGCCGAGAAGTAATGCACGAGCCAGTGCGGCGAGATCGCGAGATGGTAGGGGAACGGCCGTCTGTCGACGAAAATCGCGCGGTACTTGCGGTAGTGGCCATCGGGTGAGCGATAGTCGGCGAACGAAGTCAGATAGTGAGGACTGCCAATTGACTCGATCGCGGCAACGAGCGCTTCGACTGACTCGCATCGGGTGAGCCCCTCTCCGCCGTGCGTAGCTGGCGGGCGCACCAGTATCGGCCACGAGAGCCCGCCGGTTGCGAGTCGCTCGACGAGTTCTTCGATCGATGCCGGCGATGTTTGCGCAAGCACGCAGGCTGCCGGCGCTACACCATCGAGGCCATCCAACAACGCGCTCAGTCGGTCGCGAGGCGTGCGCGCAACGCTCGACGGTGGATTCAAGATCGGCCGGTTACAGCGCTCGACGAACCGCTCGAGCCGCTTCGCGATCGGCGCGGCGACATCGGCATCGCCGATCGCATTGAAGACGATGTCGTAAGCGGGCAGCCCGACGTCCTCGTCGTCGGATGCACAATCGATCGCATATTTGATTCGTCCGCACGTGGCCGTGGGGAGCAGCACATCGATCGGCACATTGCCCGTGCCACTGCCCGTGCAAAGCACCAATACGTTGCGAGCGGGAGTGCCCGATCGCTCGACAAAAACGCGTTGCAGCGCGAACGCCCTCGCCCTCGACACGCGTGCCTCCTCGACGCGGCCCGCATGCGCATGAATCGCCGCCAGATTCAGATGCGCAGCGGCGACCCGCTGATCGAGTGCGAGCACGAGCTCATACCAACGCGCGGCGTTCGCTTCGTCGCCCTTCATGAGGTAGCCGGTCGCGACACTGAGAAGCGCATCAGTCGTCGCATCTTGCGATCCGCTGGCGTATCGATCTAGCGTCTCTCCCGCGATCAGATGGGCGACGGCCCCGAGCTCATCACCTTGCGTGCGCAGCACCGCCGCCATCGCGCGATGCAGCGCGGCATCGCGCGGATTGGCCGCGAGCGCACGCTCGAGCGTGGACTGCTCCGTATCGTCTCGAGGATCGTCGATTGCCATGTCGGGTTATTCGGGCGCCGATGTCGACGAATGATATCGTCACGAAGTCGTTATAAGCTCATATTGCAAACAACGAAACAATAAAGCCGATACGGGGAAAATGAGAAAGCAATCTTTTCAGTCTCACATAGCTGGCCATAGCTGGCGCACCGGGTCACTCGGGGCGAACTTCGTGCGCGCAGCCGTCCTCGCCGTTTTGACGGTGAGTTTGAGTGCGGAACATGCGTTCGCTGACGAAGCGTCAGCACCTGTCTCGGCATCAGCAACGAGCATTTCTCGGGCCGCTATCGAGCCTGAGATCGTCTCTATCACCGTTCCCAACGTAGGCATGTTCGGAGGGGATGTGGCCATGCGGGCCGAAGTCTACAAACCCGCGGGCAACGGGCCGTTTCCAACGCTGATCTTTTCGCACGGGCGCGCGGCCGACGGCCTGGACCGAGCCAAGCTCGACCATCCGATCGGCAACGGGCACGTCAGATATTGGCTGGGGAAGGGATTTGCCATCATCGCGCCGATCCGCGTGGGCTACGGCAAGACGGGCGGCCCTGATATCGAGAATTCCGGAAGCTCTTTCGATTCCCTCGGCATTTGCAGAAGCAGGCCCGACTTTCGGAAATTGGGAAAAGTGACGGTGCTGCAAACGACGGCCGTCCTAAACTGGGCTCGGGAGCAGAGTTGGGTCGATAACAAGCGCATCGTGCTCGAAGGCCGCTCGGTTGGAGGATTTGCGACCGTCGCGACCGCCGCGTCGCATCCACCGGGCGTGATCGCCTACATCAATTTCGCGGGTGGAGCCGGCGGCTCGCCGGATCGCTCGCCGAACCACAGTTGCGACCCGGAACAAATGAAGGACGTCATGGCCGAGTTCGGCAAGACGACCACCATTCCGGGTATCTGGCTATATGCCGAGAACGATCATTACTGGGGGCCGGAAGCTCCTCGTCGGTGGTTCGATGCTTTCGCGTCGGGAGGCAGTCCGGCGGAATTCGTCAACCCGGGCGAATTGGCTGGCCACGATGGGCACTTCCTGCTCAGCTATGGCGGGAAGATGTGGTCCGTCCCTGTCGATCGTTTCGTCAAGCAGTTCGGATTCTGAGTCGTCGAAGCACGCGCTTGCCACTCCGTGCCGCCGCTCAATCAATCGTTGGAGGGATGTGTCCGTGCGTAAGCTCATCCACGCGGCTGTCGTGACTGCTCTCGTGTTGGCGGTCGGCATGCCCCCGGCTCAGGCGAAAGTGTGTACCGAGCACGACGCGGTAGCTGCCGACGCGATGGTAGACCGCTTGGACAGTTGGTCCAAGGTGGATGAAGCGTACACGCGCTATGGGCACTGCGACGATGGCGAGATCGCGGACGGGAATGCGGAAGCGATCGCACGGCTGCTGGTCGATCATTGGCAATCGCTACCGCAACTCAACGCGCTTATTCAACGTAACGCACGGCTGAAGGATTTCGTCGTGCGGCACGTCAATTCGACGCTCGATACAGGCGATCTGGAAAAGATCGAGCAGCTTTCGACCTCTTCGTGCCCCGCCGATGCAAGCGTGCTTTGCGATGCGCTGGCAAAAGCCGCAGCGCGCTCCGAGCACTGCGGCGCATCCTCGGACACTCGAGCCTGCAAATGACGATGCGCTAGTCACAGCTGGCCCCGGAGCACCTTCAGGAGGCACGATGTCGCACGAAGGCCAGCGGCGCCCAACCCGCGGTTGACACTTCGTTGACAGTCTGCAGAAACAACAAGGGCCTAGCCGAAGCTAAGCCCTTGTTTTATTTGGTGCCGGCTGCAGGACTCGAACCCGCCACCTGATGATTACAAATCAACTGCTCTACCAGATGAGCTAAGCCGGCGTGAGCCCGTGATTCTACTTCATTTCACGATCTTGAGGTGCCCCTTGCCGCCGCCTTTCGAGCCATCGTCATCCGACGAAGGGGACGGCGAACGGCTGTCCGGCTCCTTGGCCTCCGAGCCCGGCGCGGTACTCGCCGGCGCTTCCTCCGCCGTCTCGGACTCGACAGGCGCCGTCGCAGCCGGCCCCACCGCGGGCTCGACAGGAAACGCCATGCCCTGCCCGTTCTCGCGCGCATAGATCGCGAGCACGTTCGCTACCTGCACTTCGATCTTGTGCGCCTTGCCCGAAAACCTCGCGCTGAACTCGATCCACTCATTGCCCATCTGCAACTGGCTCGTCGCCTCGAAGCTGATGTTGAGCACGATCTCGTCGTTGTGCACGAACTGACGCGGCACGCGCGTCTGGTTATCGACCCGCACAGCGATGTGCGGCGTATACCCGTTATCCGTGCACCACTCGTAGAGCGCGCGCAGCAGGTAAGGCTTCGTCGGAATCTCTTGCATCAACAATCCTCGTTCGGAAACAGCACCGCGCCGTCCCATCAGCCCGCAGCGAAAGCGAAACAACCGCTATCGAACCGTCAAACCGCGCGGCAACCGCCCCCAAGCCGCTCATCGCCCGCGGCGCTTAGCGGCGCATCACCTTCTCGGAAGGCGTCAGCGCTTCGATGTAAGCCGGGCGGCTGAAAATACGCTCGGCATACTTCATGAGCGGCGCGGCGTTCTTCGAGAGCTCGATGCCATAGTGATCGAGACGCCACAAGAGCGGCGCGATCGCCACGTCGAGCATCGAAAATTCCTCGCCGAGCATGTACTTGTTCTTGAGGAAGATCGGCGCCAGCTGCGTCAGGCGATCGCGGATCGCAAGGCGCGCCTTCTCGTGACTCTTCTCGGCCGCCTTGCCCTTCTCGTTCTCGAGCGTGCCGACGTGCACGAACAGTTCCTTCTCGAAATTGAGCAGGAATAGCCGCGCGCGCGCGCGCTGCACCGGGTCGGCCGGCATCAGTTGCGGATGCGGAAAGCGCTCGTCGATGTACTCGTTGATGATATTCGATTCGTAAAGGATCAGGTCGCGCTCGACGAGAATCGGCACCTGCCCGTACGGATTCATCACCGCAATGTCTTCCGGCTTGTTGAAGAGGTCGACGTCGCGAATCTCGAAGTCCATGCCCTTTTCGAAAAGAACCAGCCGGCAACGCTGGGAAAACGGGCAAGTAGTGCCGGAATACAAAACCATCATGTCTAAAATTTCCTCAAAAAACTGAAGGGCCAGCGCGCCGAAAAGCCGCCGAAGCGTGCTCTTCCGTGCGCCGGCCCCACACCGGTATCACGGCGTGAATTACTTGACGTCCTTCCAGTACGCCGCGTTCAGCCGCCAGGCAAAGAAGGTCAGCACGCCCAGAAACAGCAGAACCCATACGCCAAGCTGCTTGCGCACGTGTTGCGTCGGCTCCGACATCCAAGTCAGGTAGGCGACGAGGTCGGCCACGGCAGAATCATAATCTACCCGCGACATCGTCCCCGGTTTCACCTGTTCGAAGCCAAGGAATCGATGCGATTTCTCCCCCGTCTCGGCATCGGTCACGTCCTCGTACTTCACCGTCCGCTCGCCCTGCAGCTGCCACAAAACGTTCGGCATCCCAACGTTCGGGAACACCATGTTGTTCCATCCCGTGGGCCGCGTATCGTCGAGATAGAAGCTGCGCAGATACGTATAGAGCCAATCGCTGCCGCGCGCTCGCGCCTCCACCGACAAATCGGGCGGTGTCACCCCGAACCACGCCTTCGCGTCGGTCGGCCGCATCGCCACGCTCATCGTGTTGCCGACCTTATCGGTCGTGAACAGCAGATTCTGCTCGATCTCCTTCTGCGAAATGCCGAGCTGCGTAAGCGAACTGTAACGTACGAGGTTCGCACTGTGGCAGTTCAGGCAATAGTTTACAAACAATTGGGCACCGTGCTGCAACGAGACGAGATTCGACGTGTTGTCGGGCGCACGATCGAGCCGGAAACCCTCCTCCTGAGCCGATGCCGGAACCGCCGCGATGCCGGACGCGAGCACCGCGGCCACAGCACCGATTCGCGCAAGCTTCGAAAGCCATGTTTTCATGTCGTTGTTCCTCGCTCCCGATTCAATGAGGCTTGTACCGAACGCGCTCCGGCGGCGTCTTGAACTTGCCGCGCGGTGTCCAGAACGGCATGCCGAGGAAGAATGCGAAGTAGATCAGTGCGCAAACCTGCGCGATGACTGTCGCAGCCGGCGACGGCGGCCGTGTCCCGAGGAACGCGAGGATCAGGAACGCCAGAACGAAAATCGCGTAGAACACCTTGTGAAAGAGCGGCCGGTACCGGATCGACTTGACGGGACTATGGTCGAGCCACGGCAGGAAGCACAGTGAAAGAACGGCCGAGCCCATCACCACGACGCCCC
>JBCNPL010000101.1:0-7546 GCA_039593375.1 Paraburkholderia sp.
GCGCACCGCGAGGCGCCATCATTCGCGAAGCTCGGCATCGGCAGCGCATAACTCAATGGATCGGTGCCGGACACCCCCGCGGTGGCGGCCAACTGCAGCCACGCGTCGTCGACGTTGCGGGCCATCGGTCCCACCACGGCAAGCGGGGTCCAGCCGAGCGGCTTTCGCTCGCTCGGCACCAGGCCCGGCGATGTCCTCAGCCCGACCACGCCGCACTTGGCTGCCGGAATGCGCAGCGATCCGCCCGTATCGGACCCGCTCGCGATCGGCACCATGTCGACCGCCAACGCGGCCGCCGAGCCGCCCGACGAACCGCCCGCATTGAGACACGGATCGAAGGGATTGCCCGTGGCGCCCCAGACTGGATTGAAGGTGTTCGCGCCTGCGCCCATCTCCGGCACGTTGGTCTTGCCGACCACGATCGCCCCCGCTTCGCGCAGACGCTTGACAAATACGTTGTCGGCCGAAGGTACGTTGTCGCGAAAAAGCGGCGAACCGTAGGTCGTCAGGAGCCCTTCGGTTTCTTCGAGGTCTTTGATGCCGATCGGCAAGCCTTGCAGCGGACCGTTGCGCTCCCCCCTGGCGAAGGCGGCCTCGGCGGCCGCGGCTTCGCGACGCGCGCGCGCATAGCAGGTTGCCGTGAAAGCGTTGATCTTGGGGTTCAGCGCTTCGATACGCTCGATGCAGGCCTCGAGCAGTTCGACAGCGGAAATGCGGCGCGTATCGAGCATGGCGCTGAGCGCCACCGCGCTCGCGCCGAGCAATTCATTGGTATCGGACATGTTGGTATACATTCGTGGCAGCGAAGACAATCGCTTCGAATGTATCGGAACGGCTTCGGTGAAGCCAGTGACGATTAGCGAAGGCAGCCGTTACTTTTGGACAACGGCAGCGGCATGAGCCGGAGTCATTGCACGACCGAGCAAGTCGATGAATGTCTGCAACAAGGGGGGCACTTGACGTCGTGCCAGCGTCTGCACCTCGATGGTTCTATCGCTGACGGCAAGCTCCGGGACGCGCAATGCAATCAGTCGTCCGGACGCTAGCCGGTCGCGGATGACGAGCTCGCCGCAGAATGTGATCGCATCGCTCGCGAGCGTGAACCCAAGCAGCGCCTCCAGTGTTTCGCTGCTGAGCACACTTTTGTATGTCGTCCCTTCCCGGCTGCAATAGATATCGACGAGCTTTCGCAACGTCGAGTTCGGCCCCGGAATGGCGAGCGGATAGGTGAGCAGTTCGCGAAACGACACCGACTGAGCCGATGCGAGCGGATGCCCCGCGGCCACGACCGCGAGTATCGGGGATGGCAGAGCATGAGCGACGTGAACATCGGCGGTCGGGCCGAAGCTGAACGTCAGGCCGACGTCGACATCGGCCTCGCGCACGCGCCGCGTGACGCCGCTCGCTGAATCGACAACGAGCTCGAAGCTCGCGGCCGGCTCGATGCGCCGAAGATCGCTCATCACGCGCGGCAAAAAGCCGATCACGAATCCTTCAGTGCAAGCGACGCGAATCGTATGCTCGGCGTCGTCGCCGAGCGCAGCTATTTCGGTCGTCACTTGCTCGGCATCGAGCAACGAACGGCGTGCGTAGGCGGCCAGCAGTTCGCCCGCCTTGCTCGGTACCATGCCGCGCGATTGCCGCTCGAACAGCGTCACGTTCAACTCGCTTTCGAGACGGCTGATCTGGCGGCTGACGGCCGATGGCACGACATGCAGACGGTTGGCCGCATCGCTGATCGACCCTGTGTTGACCACTTCGAGGAAATAGCGAACCGCGGTCTCCTGCAGGATTCGGGCGCTCATTGGGCGATCATCGCGATGGTGGCGGTGCGGACATCATAGCGCCATCGTGCGCGGCACGATGCAACGCGAGGCTCGCGCTTGGCGGCGATCGTCAAACCTCCTGCGCGGTCGCCGCATGAATGTCGCGAATCTTCCCCGTCTGAATCGAAAAACTGATCAGCGTGGCCACGACCGTCGAGACGATCAGGAATGCGAATGCCGCGTCGAAGCTGTGGTAGTACGCGACGAGAAAACCCATCACGAGCGGCGCGACGAATCCGGCCAGTTGCCCGCCGAAATTGACCATCCCGATTCCTGTTCCGACGAGCCGCTGCGGCAGAATCTTCGTCGGCAGCGCCATCGCGATCGCCAGCACGACCGATTTGAAGAAGTAGACGATCGACTGGAATGCAATGACTCCCGCTACCGACTGAGCCGTATACATCTTGTACAGAAAGAAGCCGGTCACCGCGCAGCAGCCCATCATCAAGAGCTTTTCCTTGCCGTCGAAGAAGCGCGTCATCACCCATCCGCCGAGCGCCGTGGAAATGCTTGCCGCGACGAACGGCAATGGCGTGAGCATGCCGACGGCCTTCAAGTCCAGATGGCGCACGGTCAACAGATAGGCCGGCATCCAGGCGTCGAGCCCCTTGTTGACGATCCCCATGCCGAACCAGACCGTCAGGATTTTCCACATCAGCGGCATCTTGAGCAATGTGCGCGTCGTCGCGGCATCCCGGCGCGCGGAGCCCGTGGTAGTCGGAGAAGCCGCCCGATAGCCCGCGCCGGCGCGATCGCCGGGCCGTTGCGCGCCCTTCACGAAGAGGAGATAGACGAGCGCGAAGACGATCCCCACGATGCCGATCGCGGCGAACGTATGCCGCCAGCCCAACGTGAGAATCAGCGGTGCCACGACGAGCGGCGCGATGAAGCTGCCGACGTAGTTGGAAGAGACGAGCAGCGCCGACATCTTGGGCCTGTCCGCGCGCGGATAGGCCTCGGCGATGCCCTTGATCGATGCGGACGGATAGCCGCCCTCTCCCAGGCCAAACACGAAGCGGATGGCGATCAGCGAGGCGAGCGACCAGGCGAATCCCGTCAACAACGTAAAGATCGACCAGAACGCGATCGACGCCACCACGACACTCTTGCTGCCCCACCGATCGGCGATCCACCCGCCGGGAATCTGCATCGCGGCGTAGCTCAGGTAAAACGCGCTCAGGACGGCGCCGAGCGCCGCGGGATTCAGATGAAAGTCCTTCCCGACATGAACGAGCGAAATCGAGATTGCCGCCCTGTCGATATAGGAAATACAGAAGCCGGCATAGAGCAGTGCGAAGACCCAAAGACGCGCGCGACGACTCGTGTTTGCATCGATCATGTCGACAAGACCCGAAAAAGTCCGAGGGAAATCGATGCTGGCGAACTCAGTGATCGGCGGCGCGCCACATCGCGACTGGTCGAACCGATCCTAAGAAGCCATAAAGGCGCGAACAAGTGACAATTTCCGAACGCTTCGTTCTCGGAAAGTCATTGGCGCCTCGCGTCGAGCGGTCGGGATCGTCGAGCATCATCAGGCCGAGACGACGACCGACGGCATGCGCCTTGAAGACGAGAGCTGCGGGACAGCGGGCGGTATTGGAAAGGCACGCGGTAGCGATAGAGCGGCACCGCGTGCGGTGCAACGCTTGCGCGACCGGGGGAAAGCGAGTGCGCGAGCGTTGGAACATTCGCCGCGAGACGATTGCCCGCGGCGGGAGGAAGAGAGAGTTCGCTTAGTTGAGCCAATACATCGTGCACGGATCGCTCGGGCTCATCGAGCATCCCGCCGCCGGCCAGGTTTTGCCGGCGCGGATCACTTCGTGAACGGCGTCGCGCGCATCGGGGCTGCTACCGTAGACCACGACGGCAAAGCACATCAATCCGAACATCGTGACAAGCGAAAAGGCGATTTTTTCAAAGGTTTTCATCGGGCGAATGGCACGTGGCTTTCCTGGAACCAATGCGCCAATCATACCATTAACTAGGGTTTACACCTAGTTATTTACCCTTATGCCGTTCTAAGGTGTGCCCGCCGCCCAACAGCTCGCCATCAGCCAGCTCGGCGAGCCGTCTGGCTGATCAGCCAGACGGCCGGGCGCGTCTTATCGTTTGCCGCTGCTATGGCCGCAACGCATCGGCCAGCACCGCGAAAGTTTGTTCGTCGGTCCGTTCGAATGCGATCGGCGTGACAGCGATACCGCCTGCGGCCACCACTGCCGTCTCCGTATCGGGCCCATTCTCGCGCGGGCCCCGCTGAAAGCGCATCCAGTAATAATCGATGCCGCGAGGATCGACATTCGGCAGCACATCGATTCCGCGCACGAGCCCCGGGCCTTGGCGCGTGACCGATAACGGCCCCGCGGCAGCCGCGTCGACGTCGGGGAAATTGACGTTGAGACAAACCGGCTCCGCATGCGATACGTCGAGCAACCGGCGAATGACGCCAGGCGCAAGCGCGCGCGCCGTATCCCACCGCACTTTCTTGCTATCGGTAAAAGTCTGGCTCAGCGCAATCGATGGAAGGCCGAGCAAGAGACCGGTCATGGCGGCGCCGACCGTTCCGGAAAACATCGTCTCGACGCCAAGGTTGCCGCCGCGGTTGATGCCGGAAAGGACGATCGCCGGCAGTCGATCCGCCATCAGATGACGTACCGCCATCACGACGCAATCGCCTGGCGTGCCCGCCACGCCGAATCGCCGCTCGCCTTGTCGGCTGACTCGCAACGGGGAATGCAGGCTCACCGAATGCGATGTGCCGCTCTGGTCGTGCTCGGGCGCCACGACCCAAACCTCGTCCGCGAGCTCGGCGGCAACGGCCTCCAATACGGCAAGACCGGGGGCATCGATGCCATCGTCGTTGGTGAGCAGTACGCGGGGCAGTTTCGAGGTGGGGGATGACATCGGAGCGTTCCTTGGCGAAGAAAAAAGACCGACTTCAATTATTGCATCGAGCATGCCCCGCGAAAGGCCGGGCTCGCGGCCAGACGTGCGCCGGCGCCGCGGTGCGGCGAACGGTCACTCCGCCACTTGGCTCGGTACAGGTGCCCGTCGCAACCGCACCCCAACGAGACGCCGCGTGCAATAAACCGCGCCGCACATGACGAGCACGTCGATCGCGAAACCCGTATGGATCGCGTGCACGACGGCGCTCTGCCCTTTCTCGAGCGAGGCATGATCGGCACCGGCAACAACCCGGGCGAGGCTGCGCGCGACGAGCGTGCCGATCGTGGCGGTACCGAGCATGCCGCCTACCATGCGGGTCGACTGGATGAGGCCGGTGATGATGCCAAAGCGCGTACGCCCGCTCAGCTCCTGCGCGAAGACGTTCAGGTTGTTGAGAATGAAGCCGAGCCCGACGCCTGCCGCCGCCATGGACACCGCACCCAGCAGATGGGGGCTCGCCCCCGTGAGCAGCGTCGCCCCGAAGCAGCCTGCGCCGATCAGCGCATAGCCGAGCGTGACGATCGACATCGGCACGCGCAGATGGGTGACGATCCGTGTGTTCGCCACGCTGCCGAGCGCGAGACAAACCGGTAGCGGCGTCACCGCGAGGCCCGCCGCCTGGGGTGTCATGCCGAAACCGGTTTGCAGCAGCAGCGGCATGAAGAACAGCATCGAAAACATCGCGAAGCCGGCGGCGAACGAAAGCAGAAACAACATCACGAGGTTACGGTCCGCGAACAAGTCGATCGGCAAAATCGGTTGCGCGTGTCGTTTTTCCCAGGCGTAGAGCGCGATGCACGAACCGATCGCGATCGCGCAAAAGGTCAGCGTCGACAAGCCGAACCCGTTCGTCGGCAATCGCTCGATGCCCATCTGCAGCGATGCGAGCAGCACCGAGAGAAAGACCGCGCCGAGCCAATCGATCCTGGCGCGCGCTCTGCCTCCATGTGCGATACGCGGCAAGTAGCGAATCACACAGTAGAGACCGGCGAGGCCTACCGGCAGATTGACGAGAAACGTCGAGCGCCAGCCGTAAGTAGAACTAAGGAATCCGCCGAGAAACGGGCCCGCCGCCGTGGCGATCCCATACGAGCCGGCCATGACGACCTGCCAGCGCACACGTGCATGCGGATCGGGGAAAAGGTCGGGGATCGAAGCGAATGCGGTGCCGACCATCATCCCGCCGCCGATACCCTGCAATGCTCTCGCAAACACGAGCGTTTCGATGTTGGGAGCGAGACCGCAGAGCGCGGAGGCCAGCGTGAACGTGGTGATCGAGGCGATCACGAAACCCTTGCGGCCGAAGTAATCGCCGAGCCGGCCGAAGATCGGAACCGAGACGACCGAAGCGAGCAAGTAGACGCTCGCGATCCACGCGTAGTATTCGGCGCCCTTCAGATCGGCGACGATCGAAGGCAACGCCGTACTGACGACCGTCTGATCGAGCGCGACGAGCATGTTCACGAGCCCGATGCCGAGCATCGCGAGCAACAATTCGCGGAACGAGCGGACCGGCGCTGCGGCGCGAGCCGGCGCGGAGAGTCCTTCACCTCCCTCCATTGCCGCCTCCGGGTGTCGTTGCGATCACACGAGCGCTGCCGCGTTTTCCGCGGCCGGCCTGCCCGATCAATACGTGTTCAGTCTGTTGATGGAGAAATGAAAGGTCGAGTGCAGCTGGCGAGGCAGCCATGAGTGTTTAGCTTATCCGGAAGAAACGATTGCTTCGATCGATAATCGATAGCGCGACATTATCCCAGATTCGTCGGTTGTCTCGCCATTTTGCGCGCAAGCCCGCTGCGCCCTTGATCCCGCGCCAGAGCGACGAGCGTCCCCGGCCCCACTCCCCTGCTCGCACCTTTCGAGCGGTGCCCACATAAGGGGCGCGAGCAAGATTTCGTAATCAGTGAGCCAAACGCCGCCGTATTTTTCCGTTGCGGCCCTGCGGAATGCCGGCACCATTACGCCTCGACGATGCAGATATCGGACAATATCGGAGCAAACCATTGAACAGGACGTTTCTCGGGGCTTCGCTCATGGTGATGGTGACGATCGGGGTTCTCAGCGTAGTCTGGTTCCTCGAGTTCCTATCGTTCACCGACTACTTCGAAAGCGAAGGCTTTACGTTGGGCATCAGTGTCGGACAAGCGCTGTCGTCGGAGACGTCGGACGACAGCGAAATCGGCCTCGATCCGATTCCCCCTTATCCGCTGCCGCTTCCTTTGCAACGAGGCGTAGTGCAAGTCGGCAGAGCTGAAAGCATAAGGTCTGTCGAGCTGAAGCTGCCGCCCGCCGTGAAGCTGCCGAGGCCGCCGTCATCAATCTCGACCGCCTCGCCGCGCAGTAGCGCGCTGTCGACACACCGCTTCGACGATCGATAGTGGCTCGCGAAGCAACCGGAAGGAAATCGTCAGGCATCGGCGGTACCATCGCTCCCTCCGTCATAGCCAGCGATGATTGATGCTCGACCCGAAACCAACAGCTCCGTGTGAGCTGCCGACGAACGGCACGCCTCGTCCCGGGGTGTCCATGCTGTTTCTGGTTTTTTCGCAGATCGGGCTGACCAGCTTTGGCGGCGGCCTGAGCGGGCGAATGATGCGCGAGTTCGTCGACGAACGGCACTGGATCGACGAAGACGAATTTCTCAACGGCCTCGCGCTGTCTCAAGCGCTCCCGGGCGTCAACGTGAAGAACCTCGCGATCTGGATCGGCTATCGCCTATGCGGCTGGCGCGGCGCGGTCGCCGGGTTCGCCGGCATCGTCGTTCCACCGGCCTTTCT
>JBCNPL010000102.1:0-7511 GCA_039593375.1 Paraburkholderia sp.
TGAAGCTGTGTTCGGTCGACATGACCAGCGAAAACTCCTTTCGTTTTTGGGATTCCTCTCGACCAGCCGCCGTCGAGATCAGCTAGACGGCGGCCCGCCCGGCACAGGCGGCACGAACAGCGCGTCGATGCCCGCGCAAGCCTCTTCGTCGATCCAGCGGTGCCGCAGCAGGCAATCGAGCGTCGCGAGGCTCGCGTCGACCGTCAGCGCGCCTTCCTCGATCCAGCGCGCCACTTCGTCGATCCGCGCGAGCCGGTGCTCGCTCACCTCGCCGTCCTGGTTGTGCGGCGTGAAATCCTCGGGCAGCGGGAGGTCGTAGACAAAAACCTGTTCCGCCTGCGTGCCTTCGGGAATCGACTGCAGCACATGAACGGTTCGGCCGCGCGCGGCACGCTCGGCCAGATGCGAGCCGATGCCCGCCTCTTCCCAGCATTCCTTGGCGATCGTCGCCTCGATTCCGAGGCCCCACGCGATACCGCCCGCCACGACGTTATCGAGCATGCCCGGATCGGTCGCCTTCGTCTCGCTGCGGCGGGCAATCCAGAGCCGCGGTGCGCGATCCGCGTATTTTACGATGCCGTTCAAGTGGACCGCATACGTCATCGTGCCGAAAAAGCGCGCTGCCGCGCGTTCGATGTAGGCGAGCGGCTCGTCGTCGAACGCATTGCGGATCGCATACATTTCGTCGCGCCAGCCCACGATACCGCCCGTAGCGGCCAGCGCGCCGATCACGGCGCCGAGTGCCGAGGACCGGCTGTCGGCCGTCCCATCGAAGCGCGACGCGAGCGCGACGCGCGCCGGCTCGATTTCAAACACATCGGGCCAGCCCGAGAGGCGCGGCAGATCGCTCTCGCGGATCCAGCCGACCTGACGCCCGGCGAGCCAGAACGGCCGATGCGCGGCCGGATCGAAACGACGCGCGGCGACGATGCATGGCAGGGTCATCGGCGCCCCTCAGTCCTGCAGCGCGACACGAAGGCCGAGCGCGATGAACGTCGTGCCGGCGAGGCGGTCGAGCCAGACGCCGGCGCGCGGCCTGCGCTTCAGCCACGAGCCGATCGCACCGGCGCAAAAACCGAAAAGCGAAAATACGACGACCGTCTGCAGCATGAACAGCAAGCCGAGGCCGAGCATCTGCGCCGCGACGCTGCCGGCCGAAACCGGGTCGACGAACTGCGGCAGAAAGACGATGAAAAAGAGTGTCACTTTCGGATTGAGCATATTGCCGATCACGCTTTGGCCGAAGACCGTGCGCAGCGGCTGAGGCGGCCTCGCGTGCGCGCTCGACAGGCCACGGCTTCGGAGCGCCTTGATCCCGATCCAGACGAGATAGGCGGCACCGGCGAGCTTCACGATCTCGAAGGCAAGCGGCGAGGAACGCAACAGCGCGGCGATGCCGAAGGCGGCAAGCGAAGTATGAAACACCAAGCCCGCGGCAAACCCGAGCGCCGCGACGAAACCGGCCGCCCGCCCTTGCGAAATGCCGCGGGCGATGACTTGCAGGTTGTCGGGACCGGGCGCGACGGTGATGGCGACCGAAGTGGCGAGGAAGAGCGCGACGTTAGCCATGAACAGCGTTCCTTTTTCAATGTCCCGCGAACTCGGTGACGGTGTAAAGCGGCAGTCCGTTCCCGCGCAGCAGCTTCGAGCCGCCGAGATCGGGCAGATCGATGATCGCGGCGCCTTCGACGACGACGGCGCCGAGCCGCTCGAGCAGCTTTTTGCCGGCCATCATCGTGCCGCCCGTTGCGATCAGATCGTCGAGAATGACCACGCGATCGCCGGCGCCGCATGCGTCCTCGTGGATCTCGACGGTCGACGTGCCGTACTCGAGCGCATACGATTCGGACACGGTCTTGTACGGCAATTTGCCGATCTTGCGGATCGGAATGAAGCCGATGTTGAGTTCATAGGCGACGATCGGCGCGATGATGAAGCCACGTGCGTCGAGCCCCGCCACGTAGTCGAGCTTCGCTTCGACATAGCGCTCGATGAAAAGGTCGATGAGAATTCGCAGCGTCTTCGGCCGCTGCAGCAGCGGCGTGATGTCGCGGAATTGGACGCCGGCCATCGGCCAGTCGGGGATCGTGCGAACCTGGCTTTTGATGAACGCGGCGGCGTCGTGCGGCGTGTCCGCGGGCGCGTGAGACATGGGACTTCTCCGAAGAAAGGCGGCCCGCCCTCGATTGCGGGCCTGATCGGTCAAAAACGGTGAATGCGCGACGGGCGCAATCGCAGGGTCGGCTTCGCGGCTCCGGCGCGGCTCAGACGGCGGTGGCACCCGCGCGGCGGCTCCTCGTCAAGCGTTCCTCGGCCAGCGCGAGCGCTTCTGGCGGCCCGCGCAGCACGACGATGTCGGCCGCGCGCAGCTTCGTCTCGGGGCCCGGCTCCACGCCGCGAATGCCGTGGCGCCGGATCGCGGTGACCTCGACGCCGAGCCCGCCGAGCCCGAGCTCCTCGAGCGTGCGTCCGACGGCTTCGGCGTTGTCGTCGACCGGCACCGATTGTAGCCGGACCTGCTCGTGCCCGTCGTCGTCGCCGAGATCGTCGGCGCCACGGAAGTAGCCGCGCAACAGGCTGTAGCGCTCGTCGCGCATTTCCTCGACGCGGCGCACGACGCGCCGCATCGGCACGCCCATCAGCACGAGCGTGTGCGATGCGAGCATCAGGCTGCCTTCGACGATCTCGGGGATCACCTCGGTCGCGCCGGCGGCGAGCAACCGTTCGAGGTCGGCGTCGTCGACCGTGCGGACAATGACAGGCAGGGCGGGTTCCAGCTCGTGCACATTGTGGAGCACGTGCAGCGCGGACGGCGTGTTCGCATAGGTGATCGCCACGGCCGCCGCGCGATGAATACCCGCCGCGACGAGCGATTCGCGCCGTGCGGCGTCGCCGAACACCACCGATTCGCCCGCCGCGGCCGCGGCCGCGACGCGATCGGGATCGAGATCGAGCGCGACATACGGGAGCCCCTCGTGCTCGAGCATGCGGGCGAGGTTTTGACCCGCGCGGCCATAGCCGCAGATGATCACGTGGGCCTGCTGGCGCAGGCTCTGTGTCGCGATCCGCGTCATTTGCAGCGATTGCTGCATCCACTCCGTCGACGAAAGGCGCAACACGATTCGATCGGCGTTCTGGATGATGAGCGGCGCCGCGAGCATCGAGAGCAGCATCGAGGCGAGAATCGCCTGCAGCAGCGTGGCGTCGACGAGATGCTTGTCCTGGATGAGGTTCAACAGCACGAAGCCGAACTCGCCGGCCTGCGCGAGCCCGAGCCCCGTGCGCATCGCGACGCCGGGCATCGCGCCGAAGAGCCGCGCGAGGCTCGTGATCATGACGACCTTCAGCAACAGCGGTCCGATCAGGAACGCGAGCACCATGAACGGATGCGCGACCAGCACGCGCGGGTCGAGCAGCATGCCCGTGGTGATGAAGAAAAGCCCGAGCAGCACGTCGCGAAACGGCTTGATGTCTTCTTCGACCTGATGCCGATACGGCGTCTCGGAGATGAGCATGCCGGCAATGAAGGCGCCGAGCGCGAGCGAAAGTCCGAACTTGTCGGTGATGAAAGCCGCGCCGAGCGTCACGAGCAGCACGTTCAGCACGAAGAGCTCCTGCGAGCGCCGCCGCGCGACGACGTTGAACCAGCGCGTCATGAAACGCTGACCGACGATGAGCAACAGCGCGAGCGCGACGACGATCTTCAGCGCCGCGATCGAGAGCGTGGCCGGGAGATCGTGCGTCTCGCCGCCCAATGCCGCGATGACGATCAGAAGCGGCACGACGGCGAGATCCTGGAACAACAGCACGCCGAAGATGTTTCGGCCGTGCTCGGTCTCGATCTCGAGCCGTTCGGCGAGCATCTTGCTGACGATGGCCGTCGACGACATCGCGAGCGCGCCGCCCAGCGCGACCGATCCCTGCCACGTCACGTGCACCCATCGCTCGAAGAGCGCGCCCGCGAGCACCGCCACCGCGACGGTGCCGATCACTTGCAGCAGGCCCAGGCCGAAGACGAGCCTGCGCATCGCCCGCAGCTTGGCCAGCGAGAACTCCAGGCCGATCGAGAACATCAGGAAGACGACGCCGAATTCGGCCAGATGCTGCGCACGCTCGGTATCGGGTGCGATGCCGAGCGCATGGGGCCCGACGATGATGCCAACCGACAGATAACCGAGCATCGGCGGCAAGTTGAGAATCCGAAACAGCACGACACCCGCCACCGAAGCGAGCAGCAGCAGCAGGGTCATCTCGAGCGGGGATATCACGTGCGAAGCGTCCTCGTTCGTCTCGTCTGCGACAGCCGCGCCGCGCGTTGGAAGGAAAGCGCCGCCCATGCCGGCCGCCAAGCCCCTCTCGGCCCCGGCGGCGTCCGGCGCGGCAAACGCCTTTGTTATACTCGCCGAATGATAGCGAAAATCAATGGCGATCGGGCGGTAGCGCTCGCCCGGAACGTGCTCGACATCGAAGCCGATGCGGTGCGCGCCCTCGCCGAGCGCATCGACGGCGGCTTCGTCGCGGCCGTCGATTTATTGCTTGGCTGCAGGGGGCGTGTCGTCGTTTCGGGCATCGGCAAGTCGGGCCACGTCGCGCGCAAGCTCGCCGCGACGTTTGCAAGCACGGGCACTCCGGCTTTCTTCGTCCACCCCGCCGAAGCCAGTCACGGCGATCTCGGCATGGTCACGGCCGACGATGTCTTCGTCGCGCTCTCGAATTCAGGCGAATCGGAAGAGCTCATCGAGATTCTGCCGCTCGTCAAGCGCATCGGCGCGAAGCTGATCGCGATGAGCGGCCGCCCCGAATCGACGCTCGCGAAGCTCGCGGACGTCCATCTGAACTCGGGCGTCGAAAAGGAGGCTTGTCCGATGAATCTGGCGCCGACGGCGAGCACGACGGCCGCGCTCGCGCTCGGCGACGCGCTGGCCGTCGCGGTGCTCGACGCGCGCGGCTTCGGCCCCGACGATTTCGCACGCTCGCATCCGGGCGGCGCGCTGGGGCGGCGGCTTCTCACCTACGTGCGCGACGTCATGCGCACGGGCGACCAGCTCCCGAAGGTGCCGACCGCGGCGACGGTCAGCGACGCCCTCTTTCAACTGACGGCGAAGCGCATGGGAATGACCGCGATCGTCGACGACGGCGATCGCGTCGCGGGCATCTTCACCGACGGCGATCTGCGCCGCGTGCTCGAGCGCACGGGCGATTTCCGCGCGCTGCCGATCGTCGAAGTGATGACGCGCGCGCCGCGCACGATCGTGGCCGATCATCTCGCGGTGGAGGCCGTCGAGTTGATGGAGCGCTACCGCATCAATCAGCTGCTCGTCGTCGACGACGCGGGCAAGCTGATCGGCGCGCTCAACATGCACGACCTGTTTTCGAAGAAGGTGATCTGATGGCCGCTGCGCCCCTCACGGCCGCCGAACGCGCGAGCCGAGTCAAATTGATGATTTTCGACGTCGACGGCGTGCTGACCGACGGGAGCCTCATGTTCACGGCAGAAGGCGACCACATGAAGGCGTTCAATTCGATGGACGGCTACGGTCTGAATATGTTGCGCAAAGCCGGCATCGAAACGGCGATCATCACGGGCCGACGCTCGGAGATCGTCGCGCGGCGCGCCGAGGATCTGAAGTTCGCGCATGTCCATCAAGGCGCCGCGAACAAGGCCGCCGTCTTCGCCGAACTGCTGCGCGCGACGGGCTACACGCCCGACGTATGCGGCTACATGGGCGACGACTGGCCCGACCTCGGTGTCATGGTCCAATGCGGCTTCGCGGCCGCGCCGGCCAATTCCCATCCCGAAGTCATCGCACGCGCGCACTGGGTATCGCAAGCGCGCGGCGGCCATGGCGCCGCGCGCGAAGTCTGCGACGCGATCCTGCGTGCCCAGCACCGTTACGACGAGATGCTCGCGGCCGCGCTGGGGGCGCACGGAGCATGAACGCGACGCGGCTCACCACGCTGATTTCGCTGCTCGCGATGGCCGCGCTGGCGGGTGGAACCTATTGGCTGCTCCAGGCCACGCGGCCGCCCGCGAGCGAGGGCGTCGAGCGCCCGAAAACGCATTCGCCCGATTATTTCGCCGAAAACTTTTCGGTTTCCGAACTCGATCAATCGGGGACGACGCAATACCGGCTGACGGCGACGAAGATGATCCATTACGAGGACGACGAGAACAGCGATCTCACGCACCCGGCCATCCGCGCATTTCAACCCGGCAAGCCGATCGTGACCGCCACTGGCGAGCGCGGCACCGTCAATTCGGATGCGTCGATCGTCGATCTCTACGACCACGCGCGCATCCTGCGCGCGCCGGGCGACGGCGATCCCGAGATGCAGGCCGATTCCTCGCACTTCCGCGTGCTCGTGAACGATGACGTCATCGAGACCGAAAAGCCGGTTAAACTGCGGCGCGGCCAGTCGGTCACGACGGCCAACGCAATGAACTACAACAATGTCACCCGGGTCATGCAGCTGTTCGGGAACGTCCGCGGAAACATCGCCGCGTCGGACGTTTCGGGCGGCAACGCGAAGTGACCCAGTCGACCTTAGGGTCTGCTTACGTATGGACCGCATGAACGAAACGTCCTTTTTCCATGGGCCACGTCGCACGAGAATCCTTCTCGCGGCGATGCTTGCCGCGCTCGCATGCGCGGCGCTGGCCCCGAACGCTTACGCCGAGCGGGCGGACCGCGACAAGCCGATGAACATCGACGCGGACAACATGACTTACGACGACCTGAAGCAGGTCACGATCTTTACGGGGCATGTCGTCGCGACGAAGGGCACGATCGTCATCAGAGCCGATCGCGTCGAGGTCCACCAGGATCCCGAAGGCTATCAGTACGCGACGGGCACCATGAACAAAGGCAGCAGTGACCTTGCCTACTTCCGGCAAAAGCGCGACGGCGTCGACGAAAATATCGAAGGCACCGCGGAAAGGATCGATTACGACGGCAAGAAGGACTTGACGACGCTCACGACGAATGCGACCGTGCGTCGATTGCAGGGCCTCTCGACGGTGATGGACACGGTCCACGGCAGCGTCATCACCTACGACGGGCAAACCGACTTCTATACGGCGAAGGCCGGCAAGGACGTGGCCGGCCCCGGCAACCCGACCGGTCGCGTGCGCGCGGTGCTCGCGCCGCGCAACGGCGCGCCGCCACCGCTCGGCGGCGCATCGGCGACGCTCGCGCCGGCCGCCGGTATTCAAGGAACACCTCAGCAGTGAACACCCTATCCAGCACCGCGCAGGCTGTCGCCCCTCCTCGGAACGAGCCTCCCAAGGCGACGAGCTCACTCGTCGTGCGCAATCTGAGGAAACGCTATGGCTCGCGCACCGTCGTAAAGGACGTCTCGCTCGACGTGAAGAGCGGCGAGGTCGTCGGTCTGCTCGGCCCGAACGGCGCGGGTAAGACGACGTCGTTCTACATGATCGTCGGGCTCGTGCCGCTCGACGCCGGCGAAATCGTGCTCGACGGCAACTCGATCAGCCTCATGCCGATTCACAA
>JBCNPL010000103.1:0-7493 GCA_039593375.1 Paraburkholderia sp.
GCAGAACGGCTACGAAGCGCTCGTGCCGGCGCTCTCGCGTGATTTGTGACCCACCGCTATCGCCTATGAACAGTCCACTCCCTCTGCCCAACGTCGAGCCGGTCGATCGCTCGCTGGAAGACACGCTCTCGCGGATCATCGATACGAAGACGAAACCGCCGGGCAGCCTCGGCACGCTCGAGTGGCTCGCGCGCCGCATCGGCATGATCCAGCGGACCGTGCGGCCGTCGATCCGTCGGCCCGCGATGATCGTCTTCGCCGGCGATCACGGGATCGCCGGCGAGGGCGTGAGCCCCTATCCGCAGGCGGTCACGGTGCAAATGGTCGCGAATTTTCTGGCGGGGGGCGCGGCCATCAACGCAATCAGCGGCGTCACGGGATGCACGCTCGAAGTCGTCAACGCGGGCGTGGCGACGCCGCTCGGCGCACTGCCGGGATTAGTCGACATTCCGATCGGTCCCGGCACGCGCAATTTTGCTCGCGAGCCCGCGATGACGCGCGACGAGGCGCGGGCCGCGCTCTTCGCGGGCGCCGCGCGCGTCGATTACCATGCCTCGCTCGGCACGAACGTGATCGGCTTCGGGGAAATGGGAATCGCCAATACGTCTTCGGCGGCCTGTCTCATGAGCCGGCTCGTCGGCGTGCCGATCGACGAGTGTGTCGGGCGCGGCACGGGGCTCGACGACGCGGGACTCGCGCGCAAGCGCGATGTCCTCGCCGGAGCGCTCGCGCGTCACCGCGACGCGACCGAGCCGCTCGACGTGCTCGCCGCATTCGGCGGCTTCGAGATCGCGATGATGACGGGCGCCTATCTCGCGGCCGCGCGCGCGAAAATGACGATACTCGTCGACGGCTTCATCGCCTCGGCCGCGCTCGTCGTCGCGCACGCGCTCGAGCCGGCGGTCATCGACTATTGCGTATTCGCCCATCTCTCGGACGAAGCCGGCCACCGCCGCATGCTCGAGTATTTCGACGCGAAGCCGTTGCTCATGCTCGGCATGCGACTCGGCGAGGGCACTGGCGCCGCGCTCGCGCTGCCGATCCTCCGCGCGGCCGTCGCGTTTCTCACGGAGATGGCGAGTTTCGAATCGGCTGGCGTGTCGACGCGTGACGAGTTCGACGAGTGCGGGGGCTCGGACTCCGAGCGATCCGGCTCGACCAGCGAAGCGGGCGGCGAGGTCCTCGGCGATGAAAGACGTGGGTGACCCGCCGCGGCATGCGGACGCGCGTATCGCCGATCCGCGCATGGAGCTCCGTTATCTGTGCGCGGCGCTCGGATACTTCACCCGCATACCGGTGCCGCGCCGCCTCGCCGGCGAAGCGACCGACCTCGCCGGAGCGATCCGGTATTTCCCGCTCGTCGGCGCGTTGGTCGGGGCCATCGGCGCCGTGGCCTATCTCGTCGCGCTGCGTGTCTTCCCTCCGTCGATCGCCGTACTGCTTTCGATGGCCGCGACGCTCGCGGCGACGGGCGCCTTTCACGAGGACGGGCTCGCCGATTGCTGCGACGCGTTCGGCGGAGGTGCGACGCGCGAGGACGTGCTGCGGATCATGCGCGATTCGCGGATCGGCGCGTTCGGCGCAATCGGATTGATCGTCGCGTTCGCCCTCAAGTGGCAGGCGCTCGCGGCGCTGCCGCCGCTCGTCGCCGCCTGGCTCATGATTGCCGCACATGCGGCGAGCCGAGCCATGGCGGCAAGCTATCTCGTGACGCTCGACTATGCGCGCCCGGAAGGCAAGGCCCAGCCCGTCGCGCAGCGGATGTCGCCGCGCGCCTATGGCCTCTCGGTGGCGCTCGGGCTGCCTTGGCTCCTATGGCCGGACTGGCGCGCCGGATTGCTCGCGCTTGCGGTCGCGCTCGCGCTCCGCGTCGCGATCGCCCGGTACTTCGTCAGGCGCTTGGGGGGCTACACGGGCGATTGTCTCGGCTTTGCACAGCAAATCTTCGAGCTGGCGATCTATTTGAGCGTGCTTGCATGGATCTCATCCTGATTCGTCATCCCGCGACGGCGATCGATGCGGGCACATGTTACGGCCGCAGCGACGTGCCGCTCGCCGGCGACCCGCGCGCGGCGTCGGATGCGCTCTTCGAGCGCTTGACCGGACTCGGAGCGCCGCTGCCGCAAACGCTTTGGACGAGCCCGTTGCGCCGCTGCGCGAGCGTCGCGGCGTGGCTCGCGCGCGATTGCGGCTGCGCCGCGCGGGCCGATCCGCGACTGCGGGAAATCGACTTCGGCGCGTGGGAGCGCATGCGCTGGGATGCGATCGATCGGGCGGCGCTCGACGCGTGGGCGGCCGATTTCGTTCATGCGCGCGTGCACGGCGGTGAGAGCGTCGCGCAGTTCGCCGCGCGCGTTGCCGCCTGGTTCGAAACGCGGATGGCGCCATCCGGCGCTTCGGAAGCTGGTGGGGTAGCCGGCGCATCGGCTCGGCCCGCGCTTGCGCGGTCGTCGGCCGCACAGGCCTTGCCAGGCTCGGCCGGGTCCGCTGGGTCCGCTGGGTCCGCGGGGTCCGTGGGTTCCGCCGGTGGCCGCACGTCGGTCTCGCCCGGGTCGTCGGCCTCGGAGACTCGGCTGGCTCTCGGTGCCGCCTCGACTTCCGCCGGCCCTTCATCATCGACCCAGAGCGCCACCGGCGCGGACGCGTCGACCGCTTACGTCGTCACGCATGCCGGCGTGATTCGCGTGCTCGCCTCGCTTACGCTCGACATCTCCATCAAAGAGCTGCAGGAATGGCCGCTCGACCTGGCCGCGATCGTCTGGCTACGCCGCGACGCCGCGGGGGGCGGCTGGCATCTCGTTCGCTGGAACGCGTAACCGAGCGCCGACTTGGCCAAACGGACGCTTCCGGGATCCGGCTGCGCGCGAAGGGTGCCCCTACGGGCGGTGTGAGCGCGCGACGTCCAGATCGCGGCACAGAGCCGCGACGCCGAGCGCGAGGCGCGGCCCCGGCCGGTCGATGAGGTCGGCGTCGAGGACGAAGAGGTTGCCGCGCGCGACGGCTTCGAGCCGGGGCCAGGCACGCCACATCGCGAACTCGGGAGCGCTCGCTCCCAGGCTCGCATCCTGAGCGGGAAAGCTCGAGCGACTCCCGGAAGCGGCCCCGCCGGGCGCGTCTTTTTGCGCTGTTGCCGCGATCGGGTCGGCCGTGACAATCGCCTCGGGGTTCGCGGCGATGACGGCTTCCGTCGACACGGTCGGCACGAGCGGCGCGAGGCCCGCGAAGACGTTGCGGCCGCCGCAGAGCGCGATCGCGTCGCTGACGATATGCGTGCCGTTCAGCGTCATGAGCGGCCGGCTCCAGACCTGGTAGAAGACGCTCACGGGCGGGCGGCCGGCGTACTGCGCGCGCAGGCTTGCGATCTTCTCGCGATACTCGCGCGCGGCCGCCGCCGCGGTCGCCTCGCTGCCCAGCAGCACGCCGAGCTTCTCGAGATCCGTGGCGACGTCGTCGAGCTTGTGGGGCTCGCTGCGAAAGACCGCGATGCCGAGCGTGCGCAGCTTGTCGAGCTGCCGCTCGTCGTTGCCGTGCCGCCATACGACGATCAGATCCGGCTTCAACGCGACGATGCGCTCGAGATCGAGCGCCGTGTTGCTGCCGACGCGCGGCAGCGCTTTCGCGGCGGCCGGATAGTCGCTGTACGAGACGGCGCCGACGAGCTTCGCGCCGCCGCCGGCCGCGTAGACGAGCTCGACTGTGTGAGGCGCAAGCGCGATGACGCGCTGCGCGGGCGCCGCGAGCGTCACTGGGCTGCCCGCGTCGTCGGTGACCGACACGCCCGCATGGGCGGCGATCGAGGCCCAGAGCGCGAGCGCAACGGCCAGCCGCGCGAAGAGAGGCGCCGAAACGCGCGCGCGGATCGGCCACGCCGGCCGTCGGTGACCCGTCATCGCGCGCTTGCCCCTTTTACGGCGACGGGCAGCCCCGCCACCATCAACGTCACGCTTTTCGCGAGGGCCGCAACGCGCTGGTTCAACCGGCCGAGTTCGTCCACGTATCGGCGCGTAACGGAGCCGAGCGGCACGACCCCCAGGCCGATCTCGTTGCTCACGACGATGACCTCGCCCCGGGCGCCGCCGAGCGCGGCTTCGAATGCGTCGAGGCGAGCGCGGAGCGCTTCTTCGGAAAGCGCCGCGCCAGAGGAGACGGGCGAATTCGCCGACGCGCCAGGTTCACCCGAGTCGATGGGGCAGAGCAGGTTCGCGAGCCAGAGCGTCAGGCAGTCGATGAGCACGCAACGACCTTCGCCGTCCGCTTCGCGCAGGGCGGCGCCCAGATCGGTCCCGGCTTCGACGAGCCCCCAATGCGCGGGCCGCCGCGCACGGTGATGAGCGATGCGGGCGGCGAATTCGTCGTCGGCGCCGCATGCGGTCGCGACGTAGGTGACCGGTCTCGCGCTCGCCATCGCGAGTTGCTCGGCAAAGAGGCTCTTGCCCGAGCGCGCGCCGCCGAGCACGAAGGTGGCATTGGGAATGGTCTTCATCGCGCGATTGTATCGTTCGAGGCTCGCAAGGTTGCTAGCCCGGCCGCCGGTTTGGGCAGCGGGGCGATTTGCCGATATTATCGTCAGCGCGATGCCTCTGATCAGCTGTGAGCGAATTGGGCAAATCGGCCGCGCGACGCGGCCTTCTACCGGGAGACTCCATGACGGTAATCGTAGTGGCCAACCCCAAGGGCGGGGTCGGCAAGAGCACGCTATCGACCAACCTGGCGGGTTATTTCGCGGCGAACGGCGAATGGGTGGCGCTCGCCGATCTCGATCGCCAGCAGTCCGCGCACGACTGGCTTGCGCTGAGGCCGCAGGGGCTGCCTGCGATCGAAGCGTGGGAGGTCGACCCGGATCAGCCGGCCAGACCGCCGAGGGGGCTCGAGCGAGCCGTCATCGATACGCCGGCCGGCCTGCGCGGAAACCGTCTCGCCGCCGCCATCGGGCTTGCGGACAAGGTCATCGTGCCGCTCCAGCCGTCCCTGTTCGATATTCTCGCAACGCAGCATTTTCTCGAGCGCCTTGCCGAGGAGAAGGCCGTGCGCAAAGGCACGATCGAGGTGGGAGTGGTAGGCATGCGGGTCGACGCCCGCACGCGCTCGGCCGATCAGCTGCATCGCTTCGTGGAGGGCCTCGATCTACCCGTGCTCGGCTACTTGCGTGATACGCAGAACTACGTGCAACTCGCGGCGCACGGCCTCACGTTGTGGGACGTCGCGAAAAGCCGCGTCGAGCGGGACCTCGAGCAGTGGGCGCCGATCGTGGAATGGACGTCCAAGGCCAAATAGGGTGGACCTGCCGTCGGTTGGCCCGACGCAGTCTTCAGGTCCAGTTTTGCACCGGCACGCGGCCGCGGCTGCCCTTCGGCTTGTTGTGCTCGTCGACGAACACGAGCTTGGGCTCCCAGCCCGCTTCGAGCTCGGCCTCGTCGACCATCGCGAACGTGGCGATGATGACGAGATCGCCGAGCTGCGCGCGCCGCGCGGCGGAGCCGTTCAGCGAAATCATCCCGCTGCCGCGCTCGCCGCGGATCGCATAGGTCGAGAACCGTTCGCCGTTGTTGATGTTCCAGACGTCGATCCGCTCGTTTTCGACGATGTTCGCCGCTTCGAGCAAGTCTTCGTCGATCGCGCAGGAGCCCTCGTAGTGCAGCTCGCAGTGCGTGACGGTGGCGCGGTGGATCTTCGATTTGAGCATATGGCGCTGCATGATCGTTTCCTCAGATCTCGAGATTGTCGATGAGGCGCGTCGCGCCGAGCTTCGCGGCGGCGAGCACGACGAGCTTCTCATCCGTTTCGTGCGCCGCCGGCGCGACGAGGTTCGAGCGCTTGCGGACAGCGACGTAGTCGGGAACCCAGCCGCGCGCGGCGAGACTCGTCATCGCCTCGCGCTCGAGCTTGCCGAAATCGCGCTCGCCGGCGAGCACGGCCTCGCGCAGGCGCGCGAGCGTGGCGGCCAGCATCGGCGCTTCCGCGCGCTCGGTTTCGCTCAGATAGCGGTTGCGTGAGCTCAGTGCGAGGCCGTCGGCGTCGCGCACCGTCTCGGCCGCGATGATGTCCGTCTGCAGCGCGAACTGGTGGCACATCCTTCGCACGATCATCAACTGCTGGTAATCCTTCTTGCCGAAGACCGCCACGCGCGGCTGGACGCAAGCCATCAGCTTCATCACGACCGTGCAAACGCCCGTGAAGAAACCGGGGCGGAACTCGCCTTCGAGAATGTCGCCGAGGTCGTGCGGCGGGTGCACGCGGTACTCCTGCGGCTCAGGGTACATGTCGCGCTCGGTCGGTGCGAACAGAACGTAGACGTTCTCCTTCTCGAGCTTTTCGATATCGGCCTGGAGTGTGCGCGGATACTTGTCGAAGTCCTCGTTCGGGCCAAACTGCAGACGATTGACGAAGATGCTCGCGACGACCGGGTCGCCATGCTGGCGAGCGAGCCGCATCAGCGAGAGGTGTCCCTCGTGCAGATTGCCCATCGTCGGCACGAACGCCGTGCGGTTCTGGCCGCGCAACTGGTCGCGCAGTTCCTGGATCGAGCTGATGACTTTCATGATGGGCCGGGTTCTTGTCGCGCTGGCGCGAGCGGTTCAAAGCGCGCCGATTGTAGTGGATTTGCTCGTGGGTGGCACTCGAAAGCGCCGCTGCCGCAACGAGTCCCGCCGCGTTCCCGCTCAGGCGGGCAGATACGCGAGCCGCACGTAGATCGGGGCGAACGCCTCGGCCTGCGTGATCTCGATCAGCGATTCGCGTGAGAGCTCCAGCATCGCGATGAAATTGACGACCACGACGGGCACGCCGCGCGACACCTCGAAGAGCTCGGAGAACTCCATGAAGCGCGCGTTTTGCAGCCGTCGCAGGATGAGACTCATGTGCTCGCGTACCGAAAGCTCCTCGCGCGAGATCTTGTGGTGCTGCACGAGCTTCGCGCGCTTGAGCACATCGGCCCAGGCGGCGCGCAGATCGTCCGTCGACACGTCTGGAAAGCGCGGCGCGATGCTCTGCTCGATATAGACCTGAGCGCGCAGAAAATCGCGCCCGAGCTGCGGCAGGCGATCGAGCTGCTGCGCCGCGAGCTTCATCCGCTCATACTCGAGCAAACGCCGCACGAGTTCGGCGCGCGGATCCTCGGGCTCGTCGCCCGTGTCCGCCTTCTTGACCGGCAGCAGCATGCGCGACTTGATCTCGATCAGCATCGCGGCCATCAGCAGGTACTCGGCCGCGAGTTCGAGGTTCGACTTTCGCAGTTGTTCGACGTAGCCGAGGTACTGCGCCGTCACGTCGGCCATCGGAATGTCGAGAACGTTGAAGTTCTGCTTGCGGATCAGGTAGAGAAGAAGGTCGAGCGGGCCTTCGAACGTTTCGAGGAAGATCTCGAGCGCGTCCGGCGGGATATAGAGATCCTGCGGCAGCTTGAAGAGCGGTTCACCGTACAGACGCGCGAAAGCGACGCCGTCCACGGTGTCGGGCGTCGTATCGTTGGCTGGCGCGGTCAGCGCCGCTTGCGG
>JBCNPL010000104.1:0-7487 GCA_039593375.1 Paraburkholderia sp.
TCGCACCCACAACTGTCCTGAATCTCGCTGTCGCCGTCTTCGACCACGACCATGACGAACTCGTCGCCGCCGTAGCGCGCGACGATATCGGACGGGCCGACGCACGAGGACAGCCGCGAGGCGATCTCTCGCAGCAGACGGTCTCCGACTCCATGCCCGAGACTGTCGTTCACGTCCTTGAAGTGATCGACGTCCATGAAGATGAGCGCGAGGCGCGTATTGCCGCGCCGTGCTTCGTCGATCGCATGCTCGAGCCGCTCGTTGAAACGTTTGCGGTTGGGCAACGACGTTAGCGAGTCGACGTCGGCCTGCAGGCTCAGCAATTCGCGCGACTGCTCTTTCTCGGTCACGTCGATGACGACGACGAAACAGGCCCGGCGGCCTGCATAGGTCGTCATGTGATAGCTGGGTTCGACGCTGAAACGGGTGCCGTCTTTGCGGACATGCACGCGTACGCCCGTTGTGCCGCTGATCGGCCGTCGAGAGACGAGTTGGTCGAAGTTTGCGAGAAACGCGGCGCGCTCTTCGGGCGGGCGCAGATTGGCGATCGGCAAGCCCACGAACTCTTCGCGCGCGTAGCCGTATAGCCGTACCGCCGCCTCGTTGGCGGCGGCGACGGTACGGGTCTCGACGTCGTAGACCATCATCGGAAGCGGATGGCCTTCAAAGTACCGGCGAAACAGCGCGTTTCCTTGCTCGCTTGCGAAGCGCGCGCGCACTCGCGCTGCGAAGCGGCGGCCCACCACTCTGCAGCGACTGATGTTTAGTTTTGCTGCGCGGCGTCGCTGACTCACCTTAGGGTCTCCTGTCGCGTTAATGAGTGATCGCGCTTACGCAATCAGTGCATTAACGGCTCCTGCGCCGACTTTCTTTAGACGTTTTGGCGGACGTCGAATGATGTGTCGCTCGTACATCAAATGGGGGCGTCGGGGCGCCCGATGCCAACGCCGACTAAAATGCCCGCTTGTGGAGAATGCATTGGAGAGACGGGTATGACAGCACCCGATTTGAATACGAGAATCGAAACGTACTACGTTCATCTGCGCGGTATGGTGCAAGGCGTCGGCTTCCGGCACGCCACCGTGCGGCGCGCCCATGAGCTGGGCATCACGGGCTGGGTGGCGAATCTTTCCGACGGATCGGTGGAGGCGATGGTGCAGGGCTCCGCCAATCAAGTCGACAGGATGCTCGAATGGCTACGCCGGGGCCCGCCCTCGGCGCGCGTCACGGACTTCGCAAGCGAAGAGCGGGCAGTGGAAAAACGCTTTGCGCGCTTCGAGCAACATTGAGCGGCCCGACCCGGCAGTATGTCAAAACGATGACGGGCGGCCGGCGAACCTTGAAGTTCCGCATCGTGTTAGCCGCGCGGCGAGTCGGTCCGTTCGACGAGCTCAGCCGGCCTCGGTATGCTTCGAATTCGCCACGGCAGCACCGCAATTCCTTTCGATTGCGGCGCGCAGGCCGGGCCGCCAGCCGAGTCCGAACAATGCTTCGGCGAGCACGAAGAGCGGTCCGATCACGAGGCCGATGAGATCGTCGGCGAAAGCGGGTTTCCTGTGCTCATAGGCAGCGTGGCCGACGAACTGAAAAATCCAGCCGACGACGAAAAGCGTAATGCCTGCCGCGAGCCAGACGGCAGACGAGGCCCGCGCGGACCATTGGCCGATGGCCACGCAGATGGCCGAGAATGCCGCCATGGCAAGTCCTAGCGAAAAATCGAGCCGCAGGTAATAAAGCGTCGCACCGATGAAAAGCGCCCAGGCCGGCGAAACGGCGAACGGCAGTATGCCGAACGTGGATGCGGGGCGGCTCAGGAGGATCGCCACGGCAAGCACGATCATCGGAATGCCGATGAAATGCGTGGCGATATTGCGCCGATCGCGATGGTAGGCCGCGTAGTGCGAGAGCTGGTCGGTCAGCGTTTTCATTGTCGACTAGGCTTCGATCGAAGTGCGCGATGGGTTTTCGATAGCGGCACCATCGCATGAATCGCTCGGCGACTTCAAGCGATTGAATGTTTTCTTCGGTGAATTCCTCGCCGCCGCGTAGCGTGTATCGCGCATTGCTGCGTGTCGGGTACGAGGCGGTCCGGAACGCTTCCGTTCCGTCTTGCCCAGCGATCGGCAATGATTCGCTTGCGGTGGCCTTACTCGAAGATAACAATTATTCTCATTTGCAAATGATTCTCATTTTGAGATAGAATCCGTCCCCGGATAGCGATGGACGGACAGGGCGGGCCGCGGGTCTCGCGAAGGTCCATTGCCTCGCCCGCATCGCTCCGCCTTTCGACAATACTTAGGACTACTGATGATTGGCTATTGTCATGCCCGCTGTCGGGGACGCGGGCGTTCTCGGCCGTCTATTGCGGTCGCGCGCGTGATTCATTGGCTTGCGGTGCCGTTGGCGGGAATTTCGATGAGCGCCTTCGCGGCTGAGGCTTCGATTGCCGCCGCGACCGACACGGTCATCGATTCGGCTGCGCACAAAGCGTCGGCCGGCCTCGATGCACGAGATGCCGCCACGTCTTTACCTTCGATCGACGTGAGAGCGCGGCGGTTCTCGCTGCCCGGCGATTTGCCGCCGGCCTACCCGGGCGGGCAGCTCGCGACGGGTGCTCAGGTGGGCGTGCTCGGCCAGCAGAAGCTGATCGATGTGCCGTTTTCGGTCACGAGCTACACGTCGAAGCTCATCGAGGATCAGCAGGCGCATACGCTCGCCGACGTCGTCGCCAACGACCCGGCCGTCCGGAGCGCCTACGGTTACGGAAACTTCTCCGAGAACTACATCATTCGCGGTTTCGAGGTGCTAAGCGACGACGTGTCGCTGAACGGTCTTTATGGCGTGACGCCGCGTCAATTCGTCGCCGTCGAGGCGCTCGAGCGCGTCGACATCTTCAAGGGCGCCAATGCATTCGTGAACGGCGCCGCGCCGGGCGGCTCAGGCGTGGGTGGAAACGTCAACCTGGAGACGAAGCGCGCCGACGATAAGCCGCTCACGCGCGTCACGGTGGAAGGCAGTGCGTCGGGTCAATTCGGCACGCACGTCGATATCGGCCGCCGCTTCGGCGACGCGGACCAGTTCGGCATACGCGTGAACCAGACGGTCGAGGGCGGGAATACTAGCGTGCAGGACGAAAACCGGCGCACGCAGCAAACCGCGGTCTCGCTCGACTACCGCGGCAGCAAGCTTCGCGTCTATGGCGATTTCATCTATCAGAAGCAAAACATCTCGGACGGGCGCCCCGTCGTCTATGTGACAGGCACGACGATTCCGTCGGTGCCGTCGCCGAGCTACAACTACGGTCAATCCTGGTCGTTCAGCGACCTCGAAGATACCGTCGGCATGCTGCGCGCGGAATACGACTTCGCGCCGAACTGGACCGCTTATGCGGCCGGCGGCGTGCGTCACACCGACGAGCATGGGGACTATTGGTCGCCGACTTACGGCGCGAACGGCGTGACGACAGCCTATCGTCTCGGCGTGCCGCACAAGGAAGACGCGCAATCGGCGGAGGTAGGCGTGCGCGGCCGATTGTGGACGGGCCCCGTCAGTCATGCGCTCAATCTGGGCGCGTTGATCAATCGCGTCGAGGGACGCTCGGCTTACGACCTCAGCGGTACCGTATCGACGAACCTCTACGACACGCCGGCCATACCACGTCCATCCGCGCTCTTCAGCTCCGGCGATTTCGCCGATCCGGGTGTGACGAGCCGGACGCTGATGCGAAGCATCGCGTTTTCCGACACGCTCGGCTTCT
The DNA here is from genome assembly GCA_039593375.1 of Paraburkholderia sp. Taxonomy (GTDB): domain Bacteria; phylum Pseudomonadota; class Gammaproteobacteria; order Burkholderiales; family Burkholderiaceae; genus Trinickia. Next base: position 3,758 of record JBCNPL010000104.1, read on the forward strand.
TCGACGATCGCTTGCTGGTGACTGCCGGCTTGCGCCGGCAGAACATCAGTGTGGACGGCTACGCGTATGGCACGGGCGTTCTGGACGCCGCCTACGACCAATCGGCGACGACGCCCATCTTCGGCGTGGTCTACAAAGTCCTGCCGAATTTGTCCGTCTATGCGAACCGCAGCGAGAGCCTGACCGAGGGCGGGACGGCGCCGAGCGGGACGAAGAACGTCGGCCAGGTGCTCGCGCCGTATCGCGCGAAGCAGATCGAAGCTGGCGTGAAGTACGATGCGGCGCGCTACGGGGCCGCGTTAGCGGTCTATCAAATCAAGCAACCCGTCGCCTATACCGACAGCGCGACGGATATCTACGCGGTCGATGGCGCGCAGCGCCATCGCGGCATCGAGTTCTCCGCGTATGGGGAACCCCTCAAAGGCGTGCGGCTCTTGGGTGGCGTGTCATACATCGACGCGACGCTCTTGGGAACGAATGGCGGCACCAACGATGGCAACCGGCCGATCGGCGTTCCCGCATGGATCGCCAATATCGGCGCCGAATACGACGTGCCCCAGTTGCGCGGTCTGACACTGATGGCACGCGCGATTTACACGGGCAAGCAGTATCTCGATGAAGCGAATACGCTCGCCATTCCTTCATGGACGCGTTTCGACCTCGGCGCGCGTTACAAAGCGCGCGTTTTCAACCATGACACCGCATTTCGCTTGATGGTGACGAACGTTGCGGACCGCGCGTACTGGTCTTCGGCGCTCGGCGGCTACCTGACGGCCGGCGCGCCGCGGACGGCCTGGCTGTCGGTGACGACCGATTTCTGACATCGATGGCCCGTGCGAGCCAGGGCCGTATCGGCCTGCTATCCAGAACGAGGGTCATGCAGCGGCGCGGTCGATCGAATTCGCGCGCAAGGCATCGACGAAGCGCATGAACGCGGTCAACGAGCCGGCGATGCTTTGATATTTCTCTCGTCCGATTTGACCGTCGAGCGTAATCAGCAGTCCGGCGCTGCGTGCGAGCGCCAGAACGTGGTCGGCGTCGGTCGCGTGATCGATATTCGGATCGTGGCTCATGGCGGTTCTCCTTGGCGCGGCGGCATCGTGCTGTCATCCGTTGCTGCCGTGTCGCCGAACCAACGGATAATCAGGTCTCCACATCGGCAGTATCGGCGGCCCGTATTATTTTGCCAATCAGACGCCACTGAACCATCCGTAGGCCAGGGGGTACCTATGTCAGGGTTGTCCTACAAACTGCCGCGCAGTCTCGTTGCGCGGCCGCGGTTCTCGTTACTGCGCGCGCAGCCGCGCGATCGTGCTCAACAGCGCATCGAGCATGACGGGCTTCGTAAGATGCGCGTCGAAGCCCGCATGGAGCGCGTCTTCCACATCGCCTTGCCTGCCGAAGCCGCTCAACGCGATGGCCTTGACATGACCCAGCTCGGGACGCCGCCTCACGGCCTCGATGAACTCGAAACCGCTGATCCCGGGCATGCCGAGATCGGACAGGATCAATGAGGGCGGTGTGCCGTCGAGCATCTGGAGCGCTTGCTCGCCGTTTGTCGCGACGGTGACGTTCGCGCCTTCCATTTCGAGCAGCAGCTTGAATGTCTCGACCGTTTCAGTGTCGTCATCGACGAGCAGAATTGCCGCACCGTTGAGGAACGTGGAGGGGTAGGCGACTCCCCCGGCATCGCTCGTCGCGCCGATGATGCGCGGCAATTCGACCGTGAATGCGGCGCCGTGGCCGAGACCGTCGGAGTGCGCCTCCACGCGCCCGCCATGCACGGCGACGAGCTCTTTCACGAGAGACAGGCCGATGCCGAGCCCGCCTCGCTTGGCCGCCGTGTTCAGACGCCCTTGCTGGAACATGTTGAAGATATGCGGCAACATAGTCGAATCGATGCCGATGCCGTCATCAGTGACGGAGAGCTCTCGTTCGAGTTGCGCGATGATCGGATCGCGCTGGTCGTCCGTCTGTCCGCCGCTCGTGCCGGACATGCTGTCTTCGACTTCGTCGAAGAGTACGAGAATGAAGTCGGCATTGGCTTCTTCGTCGTGAACCAGGCGCGCGATCATGTTGACGAAGAAAGAGCGGCCCTCGCGATCCATGCGCACACGCCGCGCTTCGACGCTGCGCTGCGTATGCAATGCCTGATAGATGGCCGTTCTGAGTTCCAGCCGGAGCTCGGGCCTCACCGCCGCGAGAATGTTGTGCGAAGGCTCGCCGCCGGCATAGTGAAGAAACCGGCCCGCGCGGTCGGACAGATGCACGATCTCCGACTCGCGGTTGACGAGCACGCTCGGCGGCGCATATTGTTCGACGAGCCGTTGATGCAGATCGCCGAACGAGAACTTGCGCTTGCCTGGCGGCTGCAGCACCGACAACGTCGGACGCATGCCGTGGCTGCCCGACGCCGCAATCGGCAACGGCGTGTCGGTTCGAACCGCGACGTTCGCGCGGAAGATTCGGGCTTTTTTGTCGACGACGGAAAAAAGACCGCCAACCGTATCGGCCGCTTCCGACGTGCCCAAAAAGAGATGGCCGCCCGGTCGCAACGCGAAATGGAACGTGCGCAGAATGTCGACCTGCGCTTCGCGGTCGAGGTAGATCAGAAGGTTGCGGCAACAGATCAGATCGAGCCGGGAGAACGGTGGATCACTGAGTACGTTGTGCAGCGCGAAGAGCACGCGTTCGCGCAATTCCTTTTTGATCCGGTACTGGCCGCCTTCCTTGCTGAAGAATTGCTTCATGCGCACCGCGTCCACGTCGGCGGCGATCGATTCGAGATAGACGCCTTCGCGTGCAATATTGATCGCGCGCTCGGCGATGTCGGTGGCGAATACCTGGAACGGCACATGTTCGGATGTCTGCGCCGACGCCTCCTGCAGCAACATCGTGATCGAGTAGGCTTCCTCGCCCGTCGCGCATCCGGCTGCCCAGACGCGTACCGGTTCCTCGGCCGTGCGATTTCGAAAGACGATCGGCAGCACTTCGTTGCGAAGTGCCTCGTAGGCTTCTTTGTCACGGAAGAAGTTAGTCGCGCTGATCAGCATGTCCTGGAGCAACGCGGCTGTTTCTTCTGGATGCACGTGAAGGTACTCGCGGTACTGTTGCAAATCGGAGAAGCTGTTGACCTGCAGGCGCCGCTCGATGCGGCGCAGTACAGTGGCGCGCTTGTAATGCCGGAAGTCGTGAGCGGTACGCGTACGCAAGATGATCATGATCTCGCGCAGCGCTCGTTCGTTGCTTTCCGAGAATGCAGCGTCGGGCTCCGTCCCTGCATCGACCTCATCCGGTTCGTCAGGAAGTCGAATGGCCTTCGCGTTATGTCAGAAGTCGAGCAGGCGCCGCGGCATGTCGCTGGCCGGCAACGTGAAGTCGATCATGCCGGTCGCGATGGCGGCACGCGGCATGCTGCTGTGTTCGGCCTCGGCCGGGGCTTGCGCGACCGTTATGCCCCCAAGCTCCTTGATACGCGTGATGCCGACGGACCCGTCTGAGCCGGCCCCCGAGAGCACGATGCCCACCGCGCGATCACGATGTGCCGCCGCGAGCGAACGGAAGAAGAGATCGATGGATGCGGTGTAGGTGTCCGTCGCGGCCTTTTTCTCGACGTTCAGTTCGTCTTCCGACATGGTCAGCGCACACGCCGGCGCGATCACGTAGACATGGTTCGGCTCGATACGGACGGTTTCCGTCACCTGGGTGATCGGCATCGCGGTCAGTGGCT
>JBCNPL010000105.1:0-7441 GCA_039593375.1 Paraburkholderia sp.
GTCGACGATCTCGAGACTGAGTGACCTCATGCGCGGCGGTTAGCTGGGGTACAGCCGATCGCCGCGTTGCCCGCGGTCAGCTCGACGATCTCGGACGTGATTTCCTCCTGACGCAATTGCCTGTATTCGCCGACGAGGTGTTCGAGCTGGTCCTGAACGTTCGATCGGGCGGCGAGCATCGCCTGCACGCGCGCCTCGTTTTCGGCGGCGAACGAGAGCATCATCGCCTCGCATAGTTCCGTATAGATGTATGTCTCGGCGAGTCCTGTAAGGAGTTGACGCGTGGGCAGATGGAGGATCGGCGAAGCGCGCTCCTGGTCGCGTGTGAAGCGTGCGAAGTCGAATGGCAACAAACAGCGCTCGACGATCTCGACGGTCTGCGCTGTGTCCGGCAGCGCGTGAATGACATGTACGGTCGAATCGGCGTGCAGGGCGAGGCGTGCGTACAGGGCATCGGTCAGCGAACCCGAAAGGCCATCGACGTCGCCTACGTGCGAGGCGGCAGGCGACCACCAGACCACGGGAAGCCCTAGTTCGCGCGCGATAGGCAGACCGCGCGATCCGACGATCAAGTATTCGCACCGGGCGTGGTCTGAGCAGGCCGACGCTCGCGCCACGGTCTGCGCATTGAAAGAGCCGACGAAGCCTTGCTCGGTGCAAAGGACGATGGCGATGCGTGGCGGCTGCTGCGTGCGTCGGCCGAGTTCGTCGGCGCCTTGCGGGGCTAGCGGCAAGACCGCCCCTATTGCGCGGCCCACGGTCGCCGCGCATGCTCGTATGCCGGCAAGGCGCGCTTGGGCGTCATTTGCGCGGGTCGCTGCGATACCGCGCATGGCGCCGATTACCGTATCGAGTTGTCGTGTCGTTGCAATGCGATTCTGGATGTCGGAAAGACGGCCGCTCATGGTTTGGCTCCGCCGCGGGACGCGCCATCGTCGATCGCAATCTGCGCAACGATCTGTCGGATGGCATCGACACATGCACGCAGTACCTTCTCGTCCGATTCGCCGGAGAGATTCCCCGGCAGCAGTGCGTCGCGGCGTGCGAGCAGTCGCTCGCGAACGGTGGAAATGGCAGACTCAGGGCATTCGTCGAAGCGGCCTTCCGTGAGCGCGGTAAGAAGCGCGATCTGCTCGATCGTACGGAGCCCGGAGAGCCGCGGCTGCGCAAGCAGCGCACGAATCCGGGTGCCGCGCGCGATCTGCGCGGCGAGCCGCGCGTCGGTGACGCCGCCGAAGCGCGCGAACATCTCGAGCTCGAGAAACTGCGCGTATTCGAAGCGCAGCCGTCCCGCCACATCGCGCAACGTGCGGTGCTGGGCTTTGCCGCCGACTCGGCTCACGCTCAATCCGATGTCGATGGCGGGGCGTTGGTTCGCGGCGAAGAGCCGCGCGTCCATCACGATCTGCCCGTCCGTGATCGAGATGAGGTTCGTCGGGATGTAGGCAGACAGGTTGCCCGCGTCTGTCTCGGCGATCGGCAGCGCGGTCAGCGAGCCGCCGCCGAGCGCCGGCGCGAGTTTTGCCGCGCGCTCGAGCAGCCTCGCGTGCAGGTAGAAGATGTCGCCGGGATAGGCTTCCCTGCCTGGCGGCTCGCGCGTCAGAAGCGCGAGTTCGCGGTGCGTGGCCGCATGCTTCGAGAGATCGTCGATTACGATCAACGCATGGCGGCGCCGATCGCGAAAATATTCCGCGACCGAAAACCCGGCGAACGGGGCGATCCACTGTAGGCCCGGCGCAGTGCCTGCCGCGGCGACCACGAAGATGCAGCGTGACGGATCGCCATAGCGGCGGACGACGTCGATCGCACGCTCGATCGCGGTCGAGCGCTGACCGACCGCGACATAGACGCAAATGACATCGGAGTTCCTCTGGCTCACGATCGCATCGAGCGCAAGGGATGTCTTGCCCGTCGCTCGATCACCGATGATGAGCTCACGTTGCCCGCGGCCGATTGCGAACAGGGCGTCGACCGCCAGCACCCCGGTTTCGAGGGGCTCACAGACCGCCTCGCGATCGAGGATGGCAGGCGCGGGCCGTTCGACCGGCATCCAGCCGTCGTGGACGAGTGGTTCGCCGCGATCGAGCGGCCGCCCGAGCGGGTCGATCACGCGCCCAAGGAGCCCTTCGCCGACGGGCACCCGGACGACCGCGCGCCCGCGCCTGACAGCTTCGCCCGCAGCGATCGCGACATCGTCATCGAGCAGCACCACGCTCACGCGGTCACGATCGAGCGCGTGGACGAAGCCCCTCGCGCCGCCATCGAAATCCACCAGTTCGTTGACCGCGATATCCGCCAAGCCCGACACTTGCGCAACGCCGTCGGCGATGGACTCGACGCGGCCGAGGCTCGCGGCGCGAACGCCGGGTGACAGCCCGTCGAGCGCGGCGCGCGTCGCCGTGAGCCAAGCGTCAGGATCGAAGGCGAGTTGATTTGGCATCGGGGTCGGCAAGCGACGCGCGGATCTCGTCGAGATCGCAGCGAAGGTGGTTCGAAACGACGACATGCGAGCCGCGCAGCTCCAGACCCGCGATGAGGGAGGGGACGACGGCGAACTCGACGCGCAGCGGATGTCCGGCTGCGCGAGAGAGGGCCTCGGTGACCACCGTTCGTTCCGCGTCGGTCGGCTCGGTGGGCACTGAAACCGTCAGCGGGACGTCGGCGCTCGCCAGTCCGTCGCGCGATGCGGCGGGCAGCGCGGCGATGGCGCCGGCGAGGCCATCGACAAAGCTCGCGATCTTCGACTCGCGCGGCAGACGCGCGAGCACCTTCGCCGCAATGTCGGCTGCGAGCCGGACCGCACCCGCCTCCACCTCGCGCCGTCGTTCGGCTGCCTCGTGCTCGAAGTGCGCCTGTGCATCCGCGCGCGTCTGCGCAACCTCTGCACGCGCGGCCTCGAGAAGCGCCGCCTTTTCGGCGGCAGCCTGCGCGTCGATCGTGCGGATCGCCTGCGCGTGCGCAAGATCGAGCGCTTTGCGCTCCTCCCGCACCGCTTCCCGATCGTGCTCGGCGGTGAGCTTGGCGGTCTCGGCATCCGCGAGCAGCGTTCGCGCGGCCTCCTGCCGCGCCGCGATGATATTCGCAACCGGCTTGAACAAAAAGCGGGCGAGGAGCCAGACAAGTACGGCGACGTTGATCGCTTGCAGCGCCAGCGTGGACCAATCGATCCGCATCGTGACACCTACTTCACGAATGGATTGGCGAACAGGAGCAACAGCGCGACGACGAGGCAGTAGATTGCCATCGTCTCGATCATGGCGAGGCCGACGAACAGCGTGCGCGATAATGTGCCGGCGCTATCCGGCTGCCGCGCGATCGCGTCCATGGCCGCCGCGACGGCGCGCCCTTCAGCAAGTGCCGGACCGATGGCGCCGAACGAGACAGCGAGCGCTGCCGCTGCGAGACTGACGATTTCGATGACGTTCATAGTGTTTTCTGGTGAGTGGGGCGGGTCGGTATCGACGGTTGGGCGACCGCGGCGCCGATGAAAACCATCGCGAGGACGGCGAAAATGTAGGCCTGCACCGCGCCCGTCAATAGATCGAGCGCCATCAGCGGGATCGGCACCAGCAGCCCCGCGAGCGACAGCACGATGCTGACGACGAACACGCCGCTCATGACATTTCCGAATAGCCGAACCACGAGCGAAAACGTCCGCGTAAGCTGCTCGACCAGGTTGAGCGGAGCCATGATCCATGACGGTTCGGCGAAGGTGGCGAGATAACCGCGTACCCCGCGGGTGCCAATGCCGTAGTAAATGGTTGCAGCGAGTACTAGCAGGGCAAGGGCCGCATCGGTCTCAAGCTTGGCCGTCGGTGGGTCGACGCCCGGCACGAGCGAAGACCAATTAGCCGTAAGGATGAAGAGGAAGAGCGTCCCTAGCGGCGCTCGGTATCGGGCTGGTTCCGTCTGCATCGTGGCACGGATCTGCGCATCGATTGTCTCGACGAGCAACTCGAGGGCCGCCTGCGATTTCGACGGACGCAGTGCGAGGCGGCGCGTCGCCATGACCGAGATTGCGGTGAGCAGCGCCATCAGCGCCCACGTCGTGACCACGGCTGCCGTAATCGTGAGCGGACCAACGTGCCAGAGCGGCTCCGACAGGAGGGGAGAGCGGCTCATTGCAGCGCCCTCAGCACGCGGCACACGGACCATGCGCGCGCGACGGAGATGCCGGCCGCCGCCGCGATCAGCGGGGCTGCGCCTGCGCGTGCCACTGCGACTAAGGAGAGTGCCGTCAGCGCGAGCCGTAGCGCCTGCGTAGCGACGCTCGCGACCATGCGCCCGCGCGCGAAGAAGAGGGCGTTGCGATATTGCATCGCCGATAGCGCCGCGCCGATTCCGAGTCCGGCGGCAACGCCTGTGACGATCGTCATTGCGAAATGGAGGCGATCGAAGTCAATCATGAGGGCTCCGTTGCTGTCTGTGCATCCACTTCCATGCGAACCATAGGCCACACGCGGCGCCCATCATCAGCAGTGGTGCGCTGAAGAAGATGTGCATGCCGAAAAGCCGATCGAGTAGTCGCCCGACGAGGACGCCGAGCAAGGTCGGCAGTACGATCGTCCAGCCGAGCACGCCGATCTGCCCGAGGCGCCGTCCGAGCGAGGGCTCGGGATCTTCACTCGCGCGCCGGGCACCGGCGGCCGCGCGGCGCGCCGCTTGCGCGATGTGATTCGCTTTGGGTTGGTCGTCGGGTGGATCCTTCGTCATCGCGTCACCCCCGCTGCATCCGGGTCATACCCGTTATGAGAGGTCGCGTTCGCGCTCAGATAGCGCACGATCTGCCGCACGGTGCGTGCATGTAGGCGTACCGCATCCACGCGCGCGCGACGCGTCGCATCGAGGCGTGCCGCGCGGGCCTCGTAGACCGTTTGCTCGAGCTGCCCGAGATCGTCGCCGACAATCGCATCGCGGCAGGCAATGTCGATGCGAGTGCCGGACGCGACGATCAGCACGCCGCCGTCGACGGCGCAGAACCCGGGCGTGCCGTCGAGCGGGACCCAGCGCACGACCGTCGGCGTCAACAGCGTGACCAGATCCGCATGCCCCTGCCTCACGCCGAACGCGCCGCTTTCGTCCTCGGCACGCAGCGACAAGATCGGCAGATCGTCGACGGGCACGCTCGACGGTGTAGCGATGCGCAGCCTCAGGAGAGATTGCGTCATCGCGGCACCTCTATATGTGCCGTGCCTGCGCCGGCGGCTTCTTTGGCTCGTGCGTCGTCGAGCGTGCCGATCATATACAGCGAGCTTTCCTGCCAGTCGTCGCACTCGCCCGCGAGGATCGCGCCGCAGCCCGCGAGCGTATCTTCGATGGCTACTGAGCGACCGGGCTGCCCGGAAAACGCCTCCGTCACCGAAAACGGTTGAGTCAGGAACCGCTCGAGCCGCCGCGCGCGTTGCACGAGCAACCGATCGTTCGCGCCGAGTTCGTCGATGCCGAGGAGGGCGATGACATCCTGGAGTTCCCGGTGATGCTCGATGAGCCGTCGCACTTCGGTGGCGATGTGTGCGTGCGTTTCTCCGACGACGAGCGGATCGAGGAGCACCGACGACGACGCGATCGGATCGATCGCGGGATACATGCCTTCGGCCGCCATACCGCGTGAGAGCACCACCATGCTGTCCATGTGCGCGGCGATGGCGGTGACGGCCGGGTCAGTGAAATCGTCGGCGGGCACGTAGACTGCCTCGATCGCGGTCACCGAGGCATCGCCGACCGATACGATCCGCTCTTGCAGCGCGGCGACTTCGCTTGCAAGCGTCGGTTGATAGCCGACGCGCGACGGCATGCGTCCGAGGGAGCCGGAGACTTCGGCACCCGCCTGTACGAAGCGGAACACGTTGTCCATGAGCAAGAGCACGTTTCGCTGCCGTTCGTCGCGAAAGTACTCCGCGATCGTGAGTGCCGTCAGGGGCACCCGCCACCGTGCGCCTGGCGGCTCGTTCATCTGCCCGTACACGAGCACCGCGTGGCTGAGCACGCCTGACGCCCGCATGTCGGAAAGCATTTCCTGCCCTTCGCGCGAGCGCTCGCCGACGCCGGCGAAAACGGAGATTCCCTGGTAGCGCTCGACCATTGCATGGATCAATTCCATCACGAGCACGGTCTTGCCCACACCCGCTCCACCGAACATGGCGGCCTTGCCGCCGTGTGCGATGGGTGTCAGTAGGTCGATGGCCTTGATGCCTGTTGCAAGGAGCTGTGTGCCGACTTGCTCCGTCGCCAGCGTTGGGGGGATGCGGTGGATCGGGCGCCGCTCGGCGTCATAAGGCAGCGGCGTGCCGCCGTCGCACGTGGCGCCGGTGACGTCGACCAGGCGGCCCAGCACCGCGTCGCCCACGGGGACCGCAACCGGGCCGCCGAGCGGCCTTGCCACGGCTCCGCGTGCCAGCCCCGAAGTCGATCGCAGCGCAAGTGCGCGCACTGCATGTTGACCGAGGTGTGCTTGCACCTCCGCGACGATCGGCGCCGATTCCGGGCATTCGATTTCCACCGAGTCGTTGACGGGCGGCGGCACGGCACCGAATTCAATGTCCACGACCGCGCCGCGCACGGCGATCACGCGGCCTTGCGTGTTGTTCGCTCCCTCGGCGGTGCCGGCCATCACGCTCGTTCTCCGTTTGCCGCTACGATGTCCTAACGATAGCGGCCGTCGCGGTTCCAGAGCCTGATCGAGATCAAGGAGCGTCCGCGTCGGCGGGACGTCGGAGAGCCCCCGTGTTGCCGTTCCTCTCAATCCGAGGCGGCGAGGCGGGCTCTATTAGTATCAGATGACCGTCCGTCGGCGCGACAGCCCCGCCCTCACGGAAGGATTTCCACAATCATCTCGAACAGACACTCGAGATCGTCTTCGAGTTCGCTCCCTTCGAAAGGGTCGCGATTTGCGCCGAAACCGGCATCGATCTTTTCCCAATCCGCTTTCGACAGCAGCCGCTGAGCGGCCGGCAGGACGACTTCTTCCTCGAGGCGCATATGCCCGAAATAGAAGTCGGCGAACGCACGGACGCGATCGCGTAGCTCGGGAAACGCCGGCTCGCCTTTGAGCTCGTAGCGAGTCAGCGCGTCCTCGAGCGCGCGCACGAGCTTTTCGTCCTCGGCATGTTGGGACTTGAGTGTCCCGAGCACTGCATCGAGCTCGGACGAACGGCCGCTAAGCGGCGCGAAAAGATAATAGTCTTCCTTCGGATGATGGACCTGCTCGGGGTACTCGCGAATGTAGTAAAGCATAGCGCGTAGCACCATGATGCCGGGGACCCGTTCTCGGCCCTCGATCCGCTCGACGAAGCGCAGCATTCCACCGATCACGGCCGACAATTGGGCATGCTCGTTGAGAATGACCTGGATGGCGTTGCGAGGCACGAGCGATCGCATGGCTGCCTCCGAAACGATGCTTCATTTCACCGTAATCAAAGCGGGCGCAGTTCGCTTTGATGTG
>JBCNPL010000106.1:0-7426 GCA_039593375.1 Paraburkholderia sp.
GCTTGGCGGGCGCCGGCGTGAACGCTTGCCGGTCGCCTGGACGCTGGCTTCGGGCGATACGGCCACCGATATCGCCGAAGCCGAGAAGATGATCGAGTTGCGGCGGCACAAGGTGTTCAAGCTGAAGATCGGCGCGAAGGAACTGAAGGCCGACATCAAACATGTCAACGAGGTCAAGAGGGCCGTGGGCGACCGCGCCGCGGTACGCGTCGACGTGAATATGGCGTGGAGTGAGATTCAGGCCGCGTCGGCCATTCCGGCATTGGCCGACGCGGGCTGCGAACTCGTCGAGCAGCCGGTCGCCTCCGCGGCGGCGCTGGCGCGCTTGCAGGGTCGTTTTCCCGTTGCACTGATGGCCGATGAAATCCTGCAAGGGCCGCAGAGCGCATTCGAGATCGCAAAGAACCATGGTGCCGACGTGTTCGCGATCAAGATCGAGCAAAGCGGGGGGCTCTTTGCGGCACAACGCGTTGCCGCGATCGCCGACGCGGCCGGTATCGAGCTGTACGGCGGCACGATGCTCGAAGGTGCGATCAGCACGATCGCATCCGCTCATCTCTTTGCCAGCTTCGCGGACATTCAATGGGGCACCGAATTGTTCGGGCCGTTGCTGATCACCGAGGAGATCCTCGCGACGCCGCTGGATTACAGCGACTTCGAGCTGACCGTGCCCAACGGGCCGGGGCTCGGCATCGAACTGGACGAAGCGAGGATCAGGCGTTTCACTCGCGATGGACTGATGAGGATCACCAAGTAATTCCAAGACTTGGCAGGAGGACTTCAACGATGCTTTTCCATGTACGAATGGATGTAAACATTCCGACCGACATGCCTCGCGATGTCGCCGACGAAATCAAGGCTCGCGAGAAGGCGTATTCGCAGGATCTGCAGCGACGCGGCAAGTGGCGCCATCTCTGGCGGCTGGCTGGGGAGTACGCGAACTACAGCGTCTTCGACGTCGAGAGCAACGCCGAACTGCACGACATCCTGATCGGCCTGCCGCTCTTCCCGTACCTGAAGATTTCGGTCACGCCGTTGTGCCGCCACCCGTCGTCGATTCGTAGCGACGACGCCTGATCCGAGCAATGGGCGCTCTTTAGAGGGCGAGCGCGTCCTGACCGGTTTTTGCCCCATAAGTAGCGGAGACAATCATCATGAGCGCGAAAGTGTTCGATACGAAAGAAGTGCAGGATTTGCTGAAGGCTGCCGTCAATCTCGAGGGCAAAAACGGAGACGCCCGCTTCAAGCAAATTCTTCAGCGGCTGCTGAGCGATTTGTTCAAGGCGATCGACGATCTCGACATCACGCCCGACGAAGTCTGGGCCGGCGTGAACTATCTGAACAACCTCGGCCAGAACGGCGAAGCCGCGCTGCTTGCCGCCGGCCTCGGGTTGGAGAAGTATCTCGACATCAGAATGGATGCGGCGGACGCGCAGGCGGGTATCGACGGCGGCACGCCGCGCACCATCGAAGGCCCGCTTTACGTGGCTGGTGCGCCGTTACGCGATCGCATGTCGCGGATCGACGTCGATCCCGATGCGGATGCCGGCCCGCTGATCATCCATGGTACGGTCACCGGGCCGGACGGCAAGCCGGTCGCGGGTGCCGTGGTCGAATGCTGGCATGCCAACTCGAAGGGCTTTTATTCGCACTTCGATCCTACGGGCGCACAGAGCGCGTTCAATTTGCGCGGCGCGGTAAAGACCGGTGCCGACGGCAAATACGAATTCCGGACGCTGATGCCGGTGGGCTATGGTTGTCCTCCGCAGGGCCCCACCCAGCGACTGCTCGATGTGCTGGGTCGTCACGGCAACCGTCCCGCACATGTGCATTTCTTCATTACCGCCGACAACTGCCGTAAGTTGACCACGCAGTTCAATATCGAGGGCGATCCGCTCATTTGGGACGACTTCGCGTACGCGACCCGCGAGGAACTGATTCCGCCCGTCGTCGAAAAGACTGGCGGCGCAGCGTTGGGCCTCAAAAACGACGTCTATAAAGACATCGAGTTCAACGTTACGCTGACGCCGCTGGTCCAAGGACGGGACAACCAGATCGTCCATCGGTTGCGCGCTTCGGCTACAGCATAGCGGCAGGGTCCTACGAGGCCATTCGTACCGCGCTCGGCGCATGACGAGGGCGAAGCCGTCGCGTACGATTCAACGGCGGCCGTCCTTGAGCGGAAGCGTGCCGCCGCATATGTCAGGCGCGGTATCACTGCTGCGGCGCGCCTTCCCAAGCCGGCAATGTCGCGCCGTGATAGACGGTGAGGATCGCCGATGCAACATTGGCCTGCTGATAGCTGTCCACCAGTGTCTTCACCCAGGGCGCATTCGCATCTTTCGCGTTGACCGCGATGAAGTTGCGATACGGATTCCCTTGCGCCTTTTCCTGCGCGATGCGCTCCTGCGGAATCCGGATGCCGGCCTTGATCGCCCAGTCTGTGTTGACGACGGCGGCATCCAGATCGTCGATTGCGCGGCCGACGATGCCGGCGTCGAGTTCCTTGATCTGAACGTGCTTGGGGTTATCGGCGATATCACGCGCCGTCGGCAGCAGGCCAACGTCGGGCCTCAGTTTGATGACGCCATTGGCTTGCAGCAACAACAGCGCGCGGCCTTCGTTGCTCGGATCGTTCGGCACGCCGATCGTCGCATTTTGCGGCAGTGCCGCGATCGATTTCACCTTCCTTGAGTAGAGGCCGATCGGCTGCACGTAGGTGAAGCCGACGGGCACGATGTCATAGTGACGCGCGGCGATCTGTGCGTCGAGATAAGGTTTGTGCTGGAACGAATTGGCATCGAGATCATGCTGCGCGAGTGCTTCGTTGGGCTGCGTGTAATCGGAGAACGTCGTGAGCTTGACGGTGATGCCGTGCTTCGCCGCATTGGCCGCGACCGCGCGCCACACCTCCTCGTCTTCACCCGACATGATGCCGACGCGCACCGTTTGCCCGCCCGCCACTGCCGGTTGGGCGCTCATGATGCCGCAAGTCAGGAGCAGGGATAGAAAAGCGGCCTTGAGCGTTTGCGTTGTTCTCATCTGTGAAAAATCATCGAAGTGAAGGTCACGAAATCGTAGAGAGGCCCCTGCGGCCGCGCAAACAATATCGAGCGCTATCGTTATCGCGAATCGGTGCAAGCATTCGCCGCCACGCAACCCAGCATTGCTTCTTTATAAATGAAATTTAATTGGTTCTGCTTGGGAGGGCGCCCCCGCATCATAAGCCTCCTGATGGCTATAGACGGCTTGCGGGCCGAAAAGGAGGCGAAATGGCAGCAGTGCTCGAAGAACGACCGGCACACGCAGTGCTCGCGGCGGCACGCGAGTCGGCAGCGGCGGCAGGGTTGGCCTACGCAGGCGGCGTGACGCCGCGCGACGCGTGGGCATTGCTTTCGGAGGGGAGTGCTGTGCTCGTTGATGTCCGCACGGCTGAGGAGCGCAAGTTTGTCGGCTACGTGCCGGGCGGCCTGCACGTGCCCTGGGCGACGGGGACGAGCCTCACGCGCAACCCGCGCTTCGTGCGCGAGCTCGAAGCAAAAACGAGCAAGGACGCGGTCGTGCTGCTGCTGTGCCGCAGCGGCAATCGCTCGGCCCTGGCGGCCGACGCAGCGGCAAAAGCGGGCTTTACACAGGTCTTCAACGTGCTCGAAGGATTTGAAGGGGAACTCGACGACGCGCAGCACCGTGGCCGCCTGAACGGCTGGCGCTTCCACGGGCTACCGTGGGCGCAGGACTAGCCTCATTGCCGTGGAGCCGCGCCCGGCGCATCGCGGGGGACGTATGTCAGATGCAAATCGGGCGTGAGCGTTCTCGGTCGCTTGCCGAGCGATGAATGAAAAAGGAGTCAATGCGGTGGCCGTATTCGATATCGAAGAAATCCTTGGATCACTGCATACAGTCCGCCAGCGGTGGCGTGACGAGCAAAAGCGCGCGATCGAGCCCGGCGGCCGAGATTTGCCGTCGCGCGATGCGCTGTCGGAAGTGATCGGAACGCTCAAAGGCGTGTTGTTTCCAATGCGACTCGGTCCACCCGATCTACGTCAGGACAGTGAAAACTTGTATGTTGCGCACGCGCTCGACGCCGCACTGCATGCGCTGCTTGCGCAGGCAAAACTGGAGCTTCAGTATGTTGCGCGGCGTGAGAGCGCGGACAGAGAAACCGTCCCCCAAGGTGATTACCTCCGGGCCAACGACGCTCGCGCCATTCAGGCCGTGCGTGCGTTCGCGCGGCGGCTGCCCGACATTCGTGCGCTGCTCGATACCGATGTTATCGCCGCCTATCACGGCGATCCGGCTGCGGGCAGCGTCGACGAAGTGCTCCTTTGCTACCCGGGCGTGCTGGCGATGATCCATCACCGTCTCGCGCACGAGCTGTACGGACTCGGGCTGCCGTTGCTCGCGCGAATCGTCGCGGAGCTTGCGCACGCGCAGACGGGTATCGACATTCACCCGGGCGCGCGGATTGGCGCGGGGTTTTTCATCGATCACGGCACAGGCGTCGTGATCGGCGAGACCTCGATCATCGGCGAGCGCGTGCGTCTTTATCAAGCGGTGACGCTGGGTGCGAAGCGTTTCCCGCGCAACGCCGACGGTCACCTCGAAAAGGGGCTCGCGCGTCACCCCATCGTCGAAGACGACGTCGTCATCTATGCGGGCGCCACGATACTCGGACGCGTGACGATCGGCCGCGGCGCGACGATCGGCGGCAACGTCTGGGTCACGCACGACGTCGCGCCCGGCAACCATATCACGCAAGGCGGACTGCGCAACGAGTCGGCCCGCTCGTCGGGTGCCGTCGTGGGACTGACATCAGGAGCGCATGGATGACCACGCTCGTTCGCAATTTCGGCGCGGCTGTGCGCGCATTGCGCGAAGCGCACGCCTGGTCGCAGGAAGAGTTGGCCGAGCATGCCGGGCTGAATCGCTCCTACGTCGGGGAAATCGAGCGCGGGACGGCAATTGCCTCCATCGTGACCGTCGACAAGCTCGCCCGCGCATTCGATGTGCCAATCGCGACGCTGCTGCATGTGCCGAGCGCCGATCGTCTGCCTGTTGAAAACCACGGGTAACGCGCGGCGCTCCGCTTCGCATCGACGTCGTCCGGCACGCAACGCGGGCCGTCGCCGCTGCCCGGTTGAACCGGTAGGTGACGGCTATAGCATGTTGAGCGGCACGTTCGGGCTCTTGATAATTCTCTGCCGTTATAAGCATTCCCGTTTTTCTTCTATCGACCTGGAGCCTCCCGAATGTCGACGTTAGTGAGCGGCCCGACCGCCCTCGGCGATAACGCAGCACGGCAACTCGCCAATGCCACGAAGACCGTACCACAGCTTTCGACGATCACGCCGCGCTGGTTGACCCATTTGCTGCAATGGGTGCCGGTCGAGGCGGGCATCTATCGCCTGAATCAGGTGAAGAACCCCGAGGCTGTGCGCGCCGCCTGCACGGCTCGCGAAGACGAGGGCACGCTGCCGACTACATTCGTGCCCTACGAAGAAAACCCGCGCGAGTACTTCCTCAATGCGGTCAGCACGGTGCTGGACGTCCATACGCGCGTATCGGACCTCTACAGCAGTCCGCATGACCAGATCAAGGAGCAGTTGCGCCTCACGATCGAGACGATCAAGGAATTGCAGGAAAGTCAGCTCATCAACAATCCCGATTACGGCTTGCTCGCGAACGTCGCCGACGAGCAGCGCGTTTTTCCGCTGACGGGTGCCCCAACGCCGGACGATCTGGACGAATTGCTGACGAAGGTCTGGAAGGAACCGGCGTTCTTCCTCACGCATCCGCTCGCGATCGCGGCATTCGGCCGCGAATGCACGCGCCGTGGCGTGCCGCCGCCGACGGTCAATCTGTTCGGCTCGCAATTCATCACTTGGCGCGGCGTTCCGCTGATCCCATCGGACAAGGTGCCGGTCGCGGACGGCAAGACGAGGATTCTGCTGCTGCGCGTCGGCGACAAGCGCCAGGGCGTGGTCGGCCTGTATCAGCCGGGCGTCGCCGGTGAGCAGGGCCCGGGACTGTCGGTGCGCTTCATGGGCATCAACAACCAGGCGATCGCATCGTATCTGATCTCGCTGTATTGCTCGCTCGCGGTTCATTCGCCCGACGCGCTCGCGGTGCTCGAAGACGTGGAAATCGGCAAGTACCATGAATACCCCGACACCTACCGGTAACGCACGCGCGGACGATGCGCTGCCGGACGTCCCCGCCGCTTCCGTGCCGAAGGGTCTGCCCGATGCGGATGTGCTTGCGCGCCTCGCGAACGCGTTTTTCTCGACGCTGCCCGGCGCGGCGGCGCCGCATGATGGGCCTTCCGCCGTGGGCGGACTGCCGTCGGAGTGGCCCGCTGCCGCACCCGTTTCCCCGGTGATCGCGAACGCCGCGCCGGCCGGCTCGCCGCTCGCGGGTCCGGGCGGCACCGGCACCGGCGTGCCAGGCGCATCGCTGCCGGTTGGCCGAGTACCAGGTGGCAATCTGCTGCCCGCCGCGCCGACGCACGTGCTGACACTCGGCAATCGCGCACCCGCGCTTGCGCCGCATGCGACTGCGCAGAACGGCCTGCCCGACGACGTGGTGACGATTGCTCCCGCGCTCGCGCCCCGTGCCGGTGGGGCGGCGCTGGGCGTGCCGCCCGTGGAGGCGCATGCGCCTTCGTCCGCAGCCGCGGCGAACGGGGTGAACTCGGCGACATCGCCGATCGCGGCGCGCGAGACGTCTGCCGGGCGACCGTCGCCGTACTATTTTGTCGGCACGCCGGAACAGGGTTGGCAACGTCCCGCTCAGGACATCGCCGTGCCGTCAGGTGCGGGCGTGACGCCGCAGTCGTTCGGATTGCCTGGTGAAGATGATCTGCGCTCGCTGCTCTCGATTCACCGTTTTTCAACGAGCGCGGAGCCGTATCGTCACGAGCCGGGCACCGCGCTGTACTTCGTCGACGATGTTCGCCCAGCGCGCGATCCACGTGACGCAGGTCCGGCGGTGCCTGTTGCCCATCCGCCGTTCGACGTCCACGCGATTCGCCGGGATTTCCCGATCCTTCAAGAGCGAGTGAACGGCAAGCCGCTCATATGGTTCGACAACGCGGCGACGACGCAAAAGCCGCAAGCCGTGATCGATCGCCTTGCGTATTTCTATGCGCATGAGAACTCGAACATCCATCGCGCCGCACATGCGCTCGCGGGTCGCGCAACGGATGCCTATGAGAATGCGCGAGCCATCGTGCAGCGTTTCATCGGCGCGGCGTCCCCGGATGAGCTGGTCTTCGTGCGGGGCACGACGGAGGCGATCAACTTGATCGCGAAGACGTGGGGCATCAGGAACGTAGGTGAAGGCGACGAGATCATCGTGTCGCATCTCGAACATCACGCGAACATCGTGCCGTGGCAGCAACTCGCCGCGCAAACGGGTGCGAAGCTGC
>JBCNPL010000107.1:0-7406 GCA_039593375.1 Paraburkholderia sp.
GCGTTGCCGTGCGCGGAGCGGCGGCTGCCGTCCATCACGAAGAGGCCCTTCGCGGCGAAGCCGCAGCGTTTCATCAGCGCTTCGATCCGTTCCTTCAGCGCTTCGTCGGTGAGCGGCTCGAACTTGTTGAATAGCGGCGCGATGAGCGTCGGATAGAGCACGAGCACGAGCAACTGAAACGCGACGAGCACGGCCCAGGCCCAGAGCCACCAGAGGTTGCCCGCCTGGTGCATGAGCCACAGCACGACAAAAAGGAGCGGCAAGCCGAAGGCGGCGCCGAGCGCCGCGCCCTTCGCCAGGTCGGCGAAGAATATCGTTCTTGTCATCCGGTTGAAGCCGAAACGCTCCTCCACGACGAACTGCCGGTAATAGTCGAACGGTAAATCGATGACGCTCGTGATCACGACGACGATCGCGACGATGGCGATCTGCGCGACGTAGCCGTGACCCAGGAGTCCGGAGACGCCGACGTTGAGCGCCTGCACGCCGCCCAGCAGCGTAAGTGCGATTGTGACGGCGGCGCCCACGACCACTTCGAGCATGCCGAGCCGCGTGCGCTCGATCGTGTAATCGGCCGCGCGCTGGTGAGCGGGGAGCGTGATCGTTCCCGCGAACTGTTGCGGCACCTCGCCGCGATGCGCCGCGACGAACCGGATCTGGCGTGCGGCAAGCCAGAGTTTCGTGGCGACCATGGCGAGCACGGCGGCTGCAAAGAGGACGGTGAGGTAAAGGGATGACATCGCGGGGGTCCGTTGTATCTATGCGACAATTATAGGGTTTCGCCGGGCGGGCGAGCGGATCGGACGATGCGGGGTGCCGCACGCCGCCGCGTTCTTCGTTCCCGCGCCAGGCCAGTCCTCATTCGTAACCTGGATGCCTTCATGACTGACACCCTCGTACCCGTCGGTGAGCCGACGCTTGCCCGCAGCGAGATGAATCTCGTCTGGCTCGATATGGAGATGACGGGGCTCGAGCCCGATACCGATCGGATCATCGAAATTGCCGTCGTCGTCACCAATTCGACGCTCGATACCATCGTCGAGGGGCCCGTGCTCGCCATTCATCAGAGCGATGAAACGCTCGGCAAGATGGACGAGTGGAACAAGAACACGCACGGCCGCTCGGGGCTCACCGAGCGCGTGCGGGCCTCGACGGTGACGGAGAGCGTGGCGGCCGAGCAGATCCGCGCGTTTCTCTCGGCTTACGTTCCGCCCGGGAAGTCGCCGATGTGCGGCAACTCGATTTGCCAGGACCGCCGCTTCATGGCGCGCTGGATGCCGGAGCTCGAGCGGTTCTTTCACTATCGCAATCTCGACGTGAGTACGCTGAAAGAGCTTTGCCGACGCTGGCAGCCGACAGTCTACAAGGGCTTCCAGAAGCGCGCGATGCATACCGCTCTCGCCGATATTCACGAGTCGATCGACGAACTCAAGTATTACCGTCAGCATTTTCTCGTCGTCGCGCCGAGCGCGCCCGTCGAGGGCTTGTAGCCCGCAAAAGCGGCGTCACGGGCGCGGCGGCCGCTGGGCGCTCTTCGGCCGAAACGCGGTGACGACGTCGTCGTTCGTCGTCACGTACGGCCCCCCGATGAGATCGATACAGTACGGCACCGCCGCGAAGATGCCCGGCACCGTCACGGCGCCCGAATCGTCACGCAGGCCCTCCAGCGTCTCCTGAATCGATTTCGGCTGCCCCGGCAAATTGACGATCAGCGCCGCATGCGTGGGCGTTTCGCGTACCACGGCCACCTGCCGCGAGAGAATCGCCGTGGGCACGAAGTGCAGGCTGATCTGCCGCATCTGCTCGCCGAAGCCCGGCATCGTCTTCGTCGCTACCGCGAGCGTCGCTTCGGGCGTCACATCGCGTCGCGCGGGGCCGGTGCCGCCCGTCGTCAGAACCAGATCGCAACCCACGTCGTCGACGAGTTCGACGAGCGTTCTCGAAATCGTTTCGGTCTCGTCGGGCACGAGCCGCTTTTCGGTGCGCCACGGGGACGCCAGCGCTTTTTGCAACCAAGCCTCGAGCGAGGGGATACCCTTGTCCTCATAGACGCCGCTCGTCGCGCGATCGCTGATCGAGACGAGGCCGATCAGGATTTCGTCGGGGTGGCTACGCTTCGCTGTCATGTTCGTCGTCTTCCGTCGTCGGATTGTCCTGACCGGCCGCTTCGACTGTCCGCGCGGCACCGCTCGTGCTCGCCGTCTTGATCCACTGGAACAGCTCGCGGAAGTAGCGCGGCGGTCTGCCTTGCTGCGCTTCCTTGCGCGCGTTGCGGACCAGCGTGCGGCCGGTCTGCGCGTCGGCTCCCGGGTGCTCGCGCACGAATGCCGTGAAGGCGTCGTCGTCGGCGAGCAGGCGCTCGCGCGTATGCTCGATCCAGTGCAGCCGCGCCGTTTCGGCCTTGTTGGCGCCGCGGTTCGCCTCGAGAGCCGTACGCAGCGCGTCGGTTTCCTCTTCGGTCAGCGAGCGCATCACGCGGCCGATGTACTGCATCTGCCTGCGCTTGCCCTCGTGATCGGTGATTCGGCGTGCTTCGAGCACGGCGTCGGCGAGATCGTCGGGCATCGGCATCCGCTTCAATGCGTCCTTCGGCAGCTCGACGAGCTCGGTGCCGAGCGCTTGCAGCGCATGCATCTCGCGCTTCATCTGCGACTTGCTCGGCCGCGTGTAAGCGGTGTCGTCGTCGAGGCCGGAGGCGGCCGGCTCGATCGGTTGAATGCGGGTTTTGCGTGTCATGCCGTCATTGTAGCGTGGGCGTTCGCATCGACGCGGACCTTGCTATGATCGCGGGATGCGCAACGACGGGCGCGCGAACGGTGCCGCGATGCCCCGGCCAAGGCCGGGCGGCGGGACGGTCGCCGGGCGCCGCGCGTCTCCCCAAAGCTCTACACCGGATGGCAACCACGATGGCAGCGGACACCGATACCCCACAACGCTTCTTTCCGCATACGCAAGACGAACTGAAGGAGATTGCATCGGACATCCTTCGCCACGCGAAATCGCTCGGCGCGACCGACGCGGCCACCGAGATTTCCGAGGGCGACGGCTTGTCGGTGACGGTGAGGCGTGGCGAGGTCGAAACGATCGAGCACAACCGCGACAAGATGGTCGGCGTCACGGTATTCATCGGCGCGAAGCGCGGCAATGCGAGCACCTCCGATTTTTCCAAGGAAGCGCTGCGCGATACGGTCGCGGCCGCCTACAACATCGCCCGCTTCACGGCCGAGGACAATTGCGCGGGGCTGGCCGAGGCCGAGTTGCTCGAGACGGCGCCACGCGATCTCGATCTCTACCATCCGTGGCATCTGAGCGCCGACGATGCGGTCGAGATCGCGCGGCGCGCCGAGGACGCGGCGTTTGCGGCCGACGCTCAGATCCGTAACTCCGAAGGAGCGAGCGTCTCGGCGCAGCACTCGCAG
This sequence comes from Paraburkholderia sp., assembly GCA_039593375.1. Lineage (GTDB taxonomy): Bacteria > Pseudomonadota > Gammaproteobacteria > Burkholderiales > Burkholderiaceae > Trinickia. Next base: position 3,420 of record JBCNPL010000107.1, read on the forward strand.
TTCGTGCTTGCGACGACGCGCGATTTTGTCGCCGGCTACCCCTACTCTCGTCACTACATCTCGTGCGCGCCGATCGCCGGCAGCGGCCGCAACATGCAGCGTGACGACTGGTACTCGTCGAAGCGCAGCGCGAACGAGCTGGCTGCTCCCGAGGCGATCGGGCGTTACGCGGCCGAGCGGGCGCTCGCGCGGCTCGGCGCGCGGCGTCTCGATACGCGCAAGGTGCCGGTGCTGTTCGAAGCGCCGCTCGCCGCCGGTCTGCTCGGAGCGTTCGTGCAGGCGACGAGCGGCGGCGCGCTCTATCGCAAGACGACGTTCCTCGTCGACAGCCTCGGCAAATCCGTCTTCGCGCCGCACGTGCAGATCGTGGAAGACCCGCACGTGCCGCGCGCGATGGGCAGCGCGCCGTTCGACGAGGAGGGCGTGCGGACGAAGCAACGCGCCGTCGTGAAGGACGGTGTCGTCGAGGGTTATTTCCTGTCGACGTACTCGGCGCGCAAGCTCGGCATGCAGACGACGGGCAACGCGGGCGGCTCGCACAATCTTTCGCTCAAGAGCTCGCAAACGCGCGAGGACGACGACTTCGAAGCCATGCTCAGGAAGCTCGGCACGGGGCTCCTTCTGACCGAGCTGATGGGCCAGGGCGTCAATTACGTGACGGGCGATTATTCGCGCGGCGCGTCGGGTTTCTGGGTCGAGAACGGCAAGATTCAGCATGCCGTCGAGGAAATCACCGTCGCGAGCACGCTGCAGGAAATGTTTCGCAACATCGTCGCGATCGGCGCCGATACCATCGTGCGCGGCACGAAACAGACCGGGTCGGTGCTCATCGAGCGGATGACCGTGGCCGGTCAATAAGCGCTGCCTGGGCGTTATACGGGCGTCCGCTCGCGTTCACGAGCCGGACGCCGCGCCGCCGCGGCCGCCAGTCGGCGCGCGCGCGTCTTCTTCAGCCAGATCGCGAGGCCCGTCACGCTCAGCACGGCGACGGCCAAGCCCGTCGCGCTGATGACGATGCGGCCGGCGAAGCCCCCGAAGCGCCCCGAATGCAGTGGAAATTGAGCCTGCACGAAAAGATCGCCGGCCGAGCCGCGGCCGGGAATCTGCCGGCCCGCCGGGGCGCCCGTCCGCGCGTCCCAATAGAGCCACGCATCGCCCAGGCCCGCTTCGTTTCGATGGTTGCTCGCATCGAAGTAACGCACCCCGTATGCCGCGAGCGCCGGCGCGTAGAGCAGCGCGCCAGGAGGTCGCTCGATGCGTTCGCGCCGCGCCGCGGCCGCCGCGATCTCGACGATTCGCGCGCGGCTCAGCACCGGTTCCCGCTCCGTTACAGGTCGGCGTCCCGCGCGCGACGTGAACGGTGTCGGCTCGAGTGTCGAGAACCGCGAGACGATCGGCCGCACGATGGGTTCGGAGAGATTCATCGACACCGACGTGATCGCGACGATCGACAATACGGCCCAGAGCCAAACGCCCCCCGAGCGATGCAGATCGAACGTGAGCGCGTAACCGCCGCGTTTCACGCGGAAAGCGAACGACTTGCGCCACGCCTTCATGCTCGGGAATGCGAGCACGATTGCGACGAGACAGTCGATCGTCCAAACGATTCCGACGATTCCCATTAGCCATCTGCCGATATCGACCCCACGGTAGAACGGCAGGAAAAGCGAGTAGTGCAGCTTGTAGACGAACGGCAGGAGATCCAATCGTGCGAGCGAAGGCGCGCCCCACTCGCGCCGGCCCTGGATCGCGCCCGTCACCGGGTCGAGCGCCACCTCGTTGAATCCGAGCTCGTACGGTTTGCCCGTCGCGGGATTCGCGCGACCAGTAACGTTGACGATAAGCGCATGGCCCGTCTGGGGACGCAGCGGAAGGTAAGTGATCGCAAGGCGCGGATCGGCGGCTTCCAACTGGTCGGCAAGCGCGAGCGGCGACTTCGGCGCGCCCGGCGTCACGGAACGGAAGAAGGTGGGATTGAGCGCCGCATCGAGTTCCGGATACCACGCAATGACCGCCCCGGTCAGTCCCGCCATGAACAGAAAGGCGGCCGTCGCAATGCCGAACCATCGGTGCAGGTGAACGAGAAGCGGCCTCATGCGAGGCGGCTCTTTGCGCTGGCGTTATTACGGCGTCCGAGCGAGGCCGCGGATAAGCGCGCGGCGAAGGAGAACCGGCTCGGCACGAATCGACTCCATGCGAATGATAATGATTCGCATTCTATGTCAACCGACAGTCTGCCGCAAGCGGGCGCGACCCGCTGCCGTGCCGTTCACTCCGGAGCAGCGATGCGCTGATAGACGACGCGCGCGTATTCGAAGCCGTCCGCCCCCTCTTTGCGATGCGCTTCGCTCGACACCCGCCGCCACTGCGCGGGATCGGGCGCGGGGAAGGTCGCGTCGCCTTCGAAGTCCGCTGCGATTTGCGTGACGATGAGCTTGTCGGCAAAGCCGATGCCTTGCTTGTAAAGCTCGGTGCCGCCGATGAGGAAAGCTTCGGCCGCGCCGCCCGACGCCGCGAGTTCGAGCGCTTCACGGATGCCGGTAGCGGTCTCGCAGCCTTCGAAACGGCGAGACGCGTCGCGCGTCACGACGATGTTGCGGCGCCCGGGCAGGGGCCGGCCGATCGACTCGTGCGTCTTGCGGCCCATGATGATCGGCGCACCCATCGTCGTGCGCTTGAAAAAGGCGAGGTCTTCGGGCAAGTGCCAGGGCAGGTGATTGTCGCGGCCGATTACGCCGTTGCGGGCGCGCGCGACGATCAAGGTCAACGTCGTCATCGAAAGATCGTAAAGAGAGCGAAGCTGGATTGGCGCCGATTGTACGCGACAGACGGCGCCCTCACCGTTCGCTCACTTGTGGCATGCATCGCCGCCGTTCGTGGGCCTGCCTGGGCGATCCGGCGGGCGGGGCAGCGTCGCGCCGTCGGGTTTCTCGTGCTCCGGCGCACCGGCCTCGCGCAGACCGTGCGCGGCCATCAGCCGGTAAAGCGTGACGCGCGAAATCCCGAGGTCGGTCGCGGCTTCGTTCAGGCGATGCCGATGGCGCAGCAGCGCGGACTCGATCGCGCGCTTCTCGGCGGTGTCGCGCGCCTGCGCGAGCGTCACCGATTCTTGCGCCGCGAACTGACCGAGATCGAGATCCTCGGCGGTGATGAGCTTGCTTTCCGCCATCACGATCGCGCGCCGCACGCGGTTGATCATCTCGCGTACATTGCCGGGCCAGCTATAGCTGTACATGGCCTCGATGGCCGACGGCGCGAAGCCGCGAATCTTGCGTCCGCTGTCGGTCTTGAACTTGTGCAGGATGTGATGCGCGAGAATCTCGATATCCTTGCCGCGCGCGCGCAGCGGCGGCTCGTCGATGCGCAGCACGCAGAGGCGATGAAAGAGGTCCGCGCGGAAACGTCCGTCGCGCATTGCGCCTTCGAGGTCGACGTGCGTGGCCGAGATCACGCGTACGTCCACCGCGATCGATTCGCGTCCGCCGAGCCGCTCGATCCTGCCTTCCTGCAGAAAGCGCAGCAGGCTTGCCTGGCTCTCGAGCGGCAGATCGCCGATCTCGTCGAGGAACAGCGTGCCGCCGTGTGCCGCTTCGACGCGGCCGATCTTGCGTTGATGCGCGCCCGTGAACGCGCCTCGCTCGTAGCCGAACAGTTCGGACTGCAGAAGGTGATGCGGGATCGCGCCGCAATTGATCGCGATGAACGGCTCCTTTCGGCGCGGCGAGCGCTCGTGGATCGCGAGCGCCGTCAGCTCCTTGCCGGTGCCGGACTCGCCTGAGATGAACACGGCCGCGTCCGTATTCGCGACCTTGCGGATCGTGCGAAAGAGCTGCTGCATCGCTTCGCACGTGCCGACCATCTCGTCGTCGCCCGCCGCCGCCACGCCTGCCACCATGTCGAGATCGCAAAGCGTCACCATCCCGTAGGCATGACTGAGCAGATAGTCGACGGTCGGGTGCGCGACGGGCAGCTTCACATAGTCGAAGC
>JBCNPL010000108.1:0-7405 GCA_039593375.1 Paraburkholderia sp.
AGCGAAGCGAAATCCTTCGGCCGCCATTTGCGTGCGAGAACTTGATAGGTCATCGCGGAATTGTATCAGCAACGATGCGAGGCCCAGGCAGTGACTGCCTCGGGGCCGGTGCATGCGAACGCGCATCGCCCGACGCTCGCGGTGAGACGCTCATCACGCGTTGGGAAATGTGATCTGGCAAACGAAACGAACGCGATGCGAAAAAACCGCGATACCGAAACGTTCACTGAGGAAGAAGGGAAAAGAGAATGAAGCGAAGGTGACGAGCCCGACCCTCGGCACTGGCGGAAAACGGCTGTGGCTGCTTCGTTCCCGACCTGACCAGGTTGACCGCCCCTCCATGCGAGGAGGCCCGTCACGTCGCATTCTATCATCGACCGGCGAGGCGCGCGACTCCTACTTCCGACTCCGTTCGCCCCGCGGGCCGACAAAGACGTGCGCAAGAGCATATGCGCTCGGACGCAGGCGAGCACTTGGCGCGCGCAGCGAATTTCCTCGATCCGCTCGAGTCGTCGCGCGGACACCCGCCCGCGGAGCGCGCCCGATACCGGCTATCGGCTTCGCGCGACAAATAGCGATTTGGGCTAATATGACAGCCGAATGACCCGTAATCGGCGAGCCGCGGCAACGACGCACTCGCTCCGCTTCCGAAAGCCCCCTGCGTGCATGCCCCGCCTCTCGTGCGTCCTGCCGCCCGTCCTAGCGGACCAGCACGCTCGGAACGTTTTCTCGTTTTGGTGTATCGTGGCGGGCAATTCAGTCTCGGGCCAGGAACCCGTAGAGGTATTTAAATGAGCGAACAAATCAAGCACATCAGCGACGTATCGTTCGAGCAGGATGTCGTGAAATCCGACAAGCCTGTGCTGCTCGACTTCTGGGCCGAGTGGTGCGGCCCCTGCAAGATGATCGCCCCGATCCTCGACGAAATCGCCAAGGACTACGCCGATCGCCTTCAAATCGCCAAGATCAACGTCGACGAGCATCAAGCCACGCCGGCCAAGTTCGGCGTGCGCGGCATCCCGACGCTGATCCTGTTCAAGAACGGCGCGGTGGCGGCGCAAAAAGTCGGCGCGTTGTCGAAATCGCAACTGACGGCATTCCTCGACAGCCACCTCTGATTCCAAGGCCGGGCTTGTTGTCGCCGCACAACAAGCCCTGAGCACTTCGCCGTTTGGCGCACGCGACCGTGGCAACGCGTGTGCTATGCTAGAATCACAAGACTCAAGAAGACGTACAAGCCCCTGAGCGGTTCCGCTCATTCCCCTCCAAATTTCTTTTCGTCGCACCTTCTCTCCCCGGCGGGATTTCCGTATGCATTTATCCGAGCTCAAGTCTCTGCACGTGTCTCAATTGATCGAGATGGCGAACGGCCTCGAGATCGAAAGCGCGAACCGGCTGCGCAAGCAGGAACTGATGTTCGCCATTCTCAAAAAGCGCGCCAAAACCGGCGAGACCATTTTCGGCGACGGTACGCTCGAAGTCCTGCCTGACGGTTTCGGCTTCCTCCGTTCGCCGGAAATGTCGTACCTCGCGAGCACCGACGACATCTATATCAGTCCCTCGCAGATCCGTCGCTTCAATCTGCACACGGGCGATACGATCGAAGGCGAAGTCCGCACGCCGAAAGACGGCGAGCGCTACTTCGCCCTGGTCAAGGTCGACAAGGTCAACGGGCAGCCGCCCGAGGCTTCGAAACATAAGATCATGTTCGAAAACCTCACGCCGCTGCACCCGAACAAGCCGCTCTTGCTCGAGCGGGAGATGCGCGGCGAGGAAAACGTCACCGGCCGCATCATCGACATGATTGCGCCGATCGGCAAAGGCCAGCGCGGCCTTCTCGTCGCCTCGCCGAAGTCGGGCAAGACGGTCATGCTTCAGCACATCGCGCACGCGATCAAGCAGAACCATCCCGACGTCGTGCTGTTCGTGCTGCTCATCGACGAGCGGCCCGAGGAAGTGACGGAAATGCAGCGCTCCGTGGCCGGCGAAGTGATCGCGTCGACGTTCGACGAGCCCGCCACGCGTCACGTGCAAGTCGCCGAAATGGTGATCGAGAAGGCAAAACGGCTCGTCGAAATGAAGCACGACGTGGTCATTCTGCTCGATTCGATCACGCGCCTCGCGCGCGCCTACAACACCGTGATCCCGGCCTCGGGCAAGGTGCTGACGGGCGGTGTCGACGCCAACGCGCTGCAGCGGCCGAAACGCTTTTTCGGCGCGGCGCGCAATATCGAGGAAGGCGGATCGCTGACGATCATCGGCACGGCGCTGATCGAGACGGGCAGCCGGATGGACGACGTGATCTACGAAGAGTTCAAGGGCACCGGCAACATGGAAGTGCACTTGGAGCGCCGTCTTGCCGAAAAGCGCGTCTATCCGTCGATCAACCTCAACAAGTCGGGCACGCGCCGCGAAGAACTGCTGATCAAGCCCGAGATCCTGCAAAAGATCTGGGTACTGCGCAAGTTCATTCACGATATGGACGAAGTCGAAGCGATGGAATTCCTGCTCGACAAGATCCGGCAGACGAAGGGCAATTCGGAGTTCTTCGAATTGATGCGTCGCGGCGGATAGCGCTTTTCCGCAACATCCTACCCGGCCATCGACCGAGATGTTCTCGAGGCTCACACACTGGCTCGATGCCCGGAGGCGCGAACGCGCGCTGCGCAATCACCCGATCCCGGACCCGTTGTGGCGACAAACGCTCGATCACCTGCCGTTTCTCGCCCATCTCGATCCGGCGGATCTCGCCCGGCTGCGCGAGCTGACGAGCCTTTTCATCGCGCGAAAGCAGTTTTCGCCCGCGCATGACCTCGAGCTCACCGATGAAATGACGGTCGCGATCGCCGCGCAGGCCTCGCTGCCGGTGCTCAACCTGAGTCTCGATCTTTATCGCGGCTGGGTCGGCGTGATCGTCTATCCCGGCGAGTTCGTGATCCGCAAGACGGTCGAGGACGAAGCCGGCGTCGTGCATGAAGTCGAGCACGATGCAAGCGGCGAGGCCTGGGAAGGCGGTCCGGTGTTGATCTCGTGGGAAGACGCGCGGATGACCGACGACAAGGAAGCCTACAACGTCGTCATTCACGAGTTCGCGCACAAGATCGATATGCTCACGGGCGAAGCGGACGGCCATCCGCCTCTCTTTCGTCGCTGGCACGCGCCGCTCGACTCGCAGGCGTGGGCCGACGTGTTCGACAACGCTTACGACCAGTTTTGCGCGAAGGTCGACGCCGTTCCCGAGCGCCGCTGGGCGCGCTTCGAGCGCGAATCGTTGATCGATCCGTACGCGGCCGATCACCCTTCGGAATTCTTTGCCGTATGCAGCGAAGCGCTCTTCGTCACACCGCATCCGTTCGAGGCGGAGTATCCGGAACTCTACCGGCTGCTTGCGCGGTACTATCGGCAGGATCCGGCCCGCACGGGCGTGCTGGGCGACACGGCCTTCGGTGCCGCATCGGCGAAAAGTCCAAATAATTCGTCAACCGTCTGATTCTGTGGCACAATCACCGTTTTTCGACCTTAGGGCAAGTGGCTCGCGCCGAATTTGCCGTTCCCGTTCATAGCTGCGTCATGTGGCGTGGAACGTAGCGGAACCCCTGCGCGCGGGCTGGCTACCGCCAGACTGAAGGAAAGACCATGAAAGAAGGCATTCACCCCGATTACCGCGAAGTCGTTTTCCAAGACATGTCGAACGGCTTCATGTTCGTGACGCGCTCCACGATCCAGACGCGCGAGACCGTTGACTATCAAGGCAAGACGTACCCGCTCGCCAAGATCGAAGTCTCGTCGGAATCGCACCCGTTCTATACGGGCCAGCAAAAGATCGTCGATACGGCAGGCCGTGTCGAAAAGTTCAACAAGAAGTTTGGCGCGCGCGCGGGCGCCAAGGCAGCGAAGTAACGCGACGCCACCCGTCGAGCGGCAACGAAGGGGCCGTGGGGCGAGAAAAAAGGGCAGCCTCGGCTGCCTTTTTTTATTGCTTCCCGTCGCTGCGAAATTGCGCGTTCGCCGCCGCTCAGCCGGTCGACCGATCGGCTGCTGCTACCGGCCCCGCTGCGCTGGCACCCGGCATTGCCGCCGTCTACAATGCCGCATCTCGTAACGCGCCGGATAAATACAACGACCGCCGCCTATCTGCATGAGAACCGTCGTCCGTCTCACCGCCTCCGCGACCCGTGCCCTGCCACGCTCGCTGCTGCTCGCGATCTCGATCGTCTACGCCGCCTTCGGTCTGTTCGGCCGCGATCCCTGGAAAAACGAGGACGCAGCCGGCTTCGGCGTCATGTGGACGATGGCGAACGGCGATCTGCATGACTGGCTGTTGCCGAACCTCGTCGGGAAATTCATCACGGAAAGCGGCCCCGGCGGCTATTGGCTCGGTGCCATGTCGATCCGTCTGCTCGCGCCGTGGGTCGACGCGGCCGACGCATCGCGTGTTTCGACCGGCATCCTGTTTTGCCTGACCTGCGCGCTCGTCTGGCACGCGGCCTACCTGCTCGGACGCCGTCCCGAAGTGCAGCCTTTCAAATACGCTTTCGGTGGTGAGCCGGAGCCGCGCGATTACGGGCGCACGCTCGCCGATGGGGCATTGCTGATCCTGCTCGCGTCGTTCGGTCTCGCCGAGCGAGGCCACGAAACGACGCCGCAGCTCGCGCAGTTCATGAGCATCGCGCTCGTCGTATACGGGCTCGTGCGCGGCCTCGACAAGCCATTGCAAGGTGCGGTCTGTTGGGGCGTCGGGCTCGGGCTCGTAGGGCTGACGGGCAATCCGCTCCTCTTCGCCGCGCTGCTGATCGGCACGCTCGTCATGACCGCGGTGGTGCGCGAAACCCGCTCGCCGTGGCTCTTCGCTGTCGGCGTTCCGCTCGCGCTCGTCTCGGCGGCCGCTTGGCCCGCCACCGTCCTCGTGCTCGATCCCGGCGGCGATGCCCGGTGGTTCATCGAGCAATGGTTGAACGGCAGCATCAATCGATTCTCACCGCCGCCCGGCCACGTCGTCATCTACGCGTTCAAGAACCTGCCGCTCTTTACCTGGCCAGCCTGGCCGCTCGCGGCGTGGGCATGGTATAGCTGGGGGGGGCTACGGAACAAGCCCCACGTCGCGGTACCGCTCGCGGTGATCGTGCCGGTTCTCATTCTGTCGATCTTGCAGAGCCACCAGACGAACCGGCTCTACATCCTGTTGCTGCCGGCGCTCGCAACGCTCGCCGCGTTCGCGCTGCCGACGCTGAAACGCAGCGCGATCAACGCGATCGACTGGTTCGCGGTGCTCAGCTTCACGATACTGAGCACGTTCGTCTGGCTCGTCTGGCTTGCGTCGCAAACGGGTTTTCCGCATCCGCTCGCGCGCAACCTGAGCCGCCTCGTGCCCGGCTATACGCCGCATTTCGATGTACTCTCGTTCGTCTGCGCGATTGCGGTGACGGTTTGCTGGTACATGCTCGTACGCTGGCGCGTTTCGCGGCATCCAAAGGTGCTTTGGCGCAGCGTCGTGCTCTCGAGTGCGGGTACGACGCTGATGTGGGTGCTGCTGATGACGCTGTGGCTGCCGATCGTCAACTACAGCCGGACCTACCGCGATGTCGCGTTGCAGATCGCTCAGCACCTTCCCGACGATTACACGTGCATCTCGCCCGTGCGCCTCGGCGATGCGCAGCTCGCGTCGTTCGCCTACTTCGCCGACATGCAGTTCTCGTTCAGCGGCGACTGCGACGTGCTGCTGCGTCAGGATACGCAAGATTTCAGCGCGCCGAGCCCGATGCCGAGCTACATCTGGCAACTCGTCTGGGAAGGCCGGCGCGCGGCCGATCGCGACGAACGCTTCCGCCTCTATGTGCGCGTCGATCGTCCGAAAGCGGCACCGCCGCATAGGAAGCCTCTGATCAGGCGCCGGTAAGCTTGCATCTTCGACGAAGGGGCTCGACTCCGATGGCTGACTCGATGTTCGCCGACATCCGCAAGATCGCCGCCCTTGCCTGGCCCGTGCTGATCGGGCAGCTCGCGATCATCGCGTTCGGCGTCATCGATACGGCGATGGTCGGCCGTTATTCGGCCGTCGATCTCGCCGCGCTCGGTCTCGGAAACTCGATCTATGTGTCCGTCTATCTCGGCTTGACCGGCGTCGTGCTCGCGCTGCAGCCTATCGCCGGGCAGCTTTTCGGCGCGCGCCGCTATACCGAAATCGGCGAGGAAGCACGCCAGGCGCTTTGGCTCGCCGTCGCGCTCGCGATTCTCGGGTTCGCGGTCATGTACTTCCCGGGGCCGCTGCTCGCGATCGCGCACGTGCCGCCCGCGCTCTACGATCGCACGGACCTTTATCTGCGCATTTCGGCCGTAGGCCTGCCAGCCGCGCTCGCATTCCGCGTCTATTCGGGGCTCGCCAACGGCATCGGCATGCCGCGGCTCGTCATGATGCTGCAGGTCGCGGGCCTCGTCGCCAAGATCGCCCTCAACTACTGGTTCATCTTCGGCGGTCTCGGCGTGCCGGCGCTCGGCGGCCCCGGCTGCGCGCTGGCAAGTACGGTCGTCAACTTCGTGCTCGCCGTCATCGGGCTCGGACTTCTGATGCGGCTCGACGTCTTCGCGCCGTTCGAAATCTTCAAGCGTTTCTGTTGGCCCGATTGGCGCAGGCAGGCTGGGCTTTTGAAGCTCGGCTTGCCGATGGGCCTTTCGTTTCTCATCGAGGTCTCGTCATACGCGTTCATGGCGCTTTTCATCGCCCGCTTCGGGACGACGACACTCGCGGGCCATCAAATCACCGGCAACTTCGGCGCCGTGCTTTATATGACGCCGATGTCGATCGGCGTCGCCACGTCGACGCTCGTGGCTCATGCGATCGGTGCGCACCATCACGACGAGGCGCGAACGCTCGCGCGTCACGGCATCGCGATGGCGTGCGCGATCGGTTGCTGCTACGCGGCGATCAGCTTCTTGCTGCGGCCCTCCATCATTGCGGCCTACACACCGGACGCAGCGGTCGCCGCCGCGGCGATGCCGCTGATTCCGATCATGCTCGTCTACCACCTCTTCGATACGTTCCAGACCGTGACCGCTTTCGTGCTGCGCGCCTACCGCGTCGCCGTGGTGCCGACGATCATCTATGCGGTCGCCCTATGGGGCGTTGGCCTCGGCGGCGGCTATCTGCTCGGGTTCGACGTTTTCGGCCACGTGCCGGCATGGCTCACCGGGGCGCGCGGCTTCTGGGCCGCGAGCGCCGCAAGTCTCGCCGCCGCCGGCTGCGGCCTCTTTCTGCATTGGCGCTCGATCGGCGCGCGCTACTCGCGAGAAGAAGCGGTTGTCGCCGGCACACGGACCCCGGATGCGCCGGTCAGCTCCGTCGATCAAGAGTCCTGAGCATCGCGCGCGGCAAACACGTCACGTGCCGCAAAAAGTGCGTTGAGCGCCG
>JBCNPL010000109.1:0-7340 GCA_039593375.1 Paraburkholderia sp.
GGCACGGTCAGCGGCGCGCCTTTGTCTTTCCAGTCGGGGATGAGCTCGGTAATCGCGCGCGGATCCATGACCGCGCCCGACAAAATATGCGCACCGATTTCCGACCCCTTTTCGAGCACGCATACGCCGAACTCGACGCCTTTTTCCCGCGCCAGCTGCTTGAGCCGGATCGCGGCTGACAGGCCGGCGGGGCCGCCGCCTACGATCACGACGTCATATTCCATCGACTCGCGCGGACCGTATCGCTCGATGAGGCTTTGTGGGGTCATTGAGGCTCCTCTGCCGTTAGAATGCTTTTTTCGGGTTCGTATTGTCAGCGAACGCCGATGGGGCTGCAACCGACAAGGGCGACATTAGCACGATCGTTCTATTATTGAGGCAGACGAAGGAACCACAATGGGCCGTTCGATCAATCTGGAAGGAAAGGTTGCGCTGATCACGGGCGCATCGAGCGGGCTCGGCAAGCGCTTTGCACAGGTGCTCTCGCAGGCTGGCGCGAAGGTCGTGCTGGCAAGTCGCCGTGTCGAGTTGCTGAAGGAGCTGCGCGCCGAAATCGAGGCATCGGGCGGTGCCGCGCACGTCGTTTCGCTCGACGTGACCGATTATCAGAGCATCAAGTCGGCCGTCGCCCATGCCGAAACCGAGGCCGGCACCATCGACATTCTCGTCAACAACTCGGGCGTGTCGACGACGCAGAAACTGACCGAGGTGACACCGGCCGATTTCGAGTATGTATTCGATACGAACACACGCGGCGCATTTTTCGTGGCGCAGGAAGTGGCGAAGCGGATGATCATGCGTTCGGGCGGCGGCAATCAGAAGCCGGCCTACCGGATCATCAACATTGCGTCGGTGGCGGGCTTGCGCGTGTTGCCGCAGATCGGTCTCTATTCGATGAGCAAGGCCGCCGTCGTCCAGATGACCAAGGCGATGGCGCTCGAGTGGGGACGGCACGGCATCAACGTCAACGCGATCTGTCCTGGCTATATCGACACCGAGATCAATCACCACCATTGGTCCACGGAGCAGGGGCAGAAATTGCTGTCGATGTTGCCGCGCCGTCGCGTGGGGCAGCCGGAGGACCTGGAAGGCTTGCTGCTCTTGCTCGCGGCCGATGAATCGCAATTCATCAACGGCGCCGTCATCGCGGCGGACGACGGATTCGCGCTGGCGTGAGCACCGCGGCGCGGCAGGTCGCCTAGTGACCGAGCAGCCGCTGCAGCAGCTCCGTGGCGTTCCCCGTGCCGAACTTGCGCATGAGCCGGGCGCGATAGATATCGACCGTGCGCGAGCTGATCTCGAGCGCGCGACCGATCTGCTTGCTCGTCTTGCCCGTCGCCAGCTGGGCCGCGACTTCCCGCTCGCGCGGCGTCAGCTCGACGGCGACGCGGCGCGTCGCGCTCAAATCCTCGAAAGTCCAGACCCCGGCCGCGAGCGGCGCATATCGTTCCAGCGCGCGCCCCGTGACGTGGCACCAGAAGAGCTCGCCGTCGGCGCGCTTCATGATGCGGTCGTCGGCATAGCTGCCGTGCGCCGTCATGATCGGGGCGATCCGTTCGCCGATACGCTCGAACTCGTCAGGCGACGGATAGAGCACACGGAACGACTGGCCGATCAGCGAATCACGAGTACAGCGAAAGATTTGCGCGACGGCGTCGTTGCAATCTTCGATGACGCGGTCGCGCGAGAGCACGAGCCCGATGGGGGCGAGATGGAAGGCGGTTTGGTAGTCGAGTTGCGGCATGGTTTGCGGTGCGATGGCAAACGCCCGGGCCGCTCGATTCGGGCGGCGGGGGCGGGCCTTTCACTTATGTAGTTTTGCGTATTGTGCCGCAAGCGCGGGCCGCCTTACCCTGACGCCGAACATAAAAAGGGCGCGACAGACGTTCGCAATGGACTATTGCGAACCTGTTATTCGAGACCAGAGGCCCTAGAATAAGGGAGCGCCGCCTTTCGCTCGAGACGAGCCGGGCGTTCCGAATTCAGGAATCCAAATCGTGCAAGGGACGAACATATGAACAAGGTCTATCCCAGCGCGTCTGCCGCCCTCGCGGACATCGTGAAGGACGGGCAGACGTTCGCCGTCGGAGGCTTCGGCCTCTGCGGCATCCCCGAAGCGCTGATCGCGGCGTTGCGCGACTCGGGCGTGAAGGGCATCACCTGCATCAGCAACAACGCGGGCGTCGACGGCTTCGGTCTCGGGCTTTTGCTCCAAACGCGTCAAGTCAAGAAGATGATTTCGTCATACGTCGGGGAGAACAAGGAATTCGAGCGCCAGTATCTCGCGGGCGAACTCGAACTCGAGTTCACGCCGCAAGGCACGCTCGCCGAGAAACTGCGAGCGGGCGGCGCCGGCATCCCCGCGTTCTATACGAACACGGGCTTCGGCACGATCATCGCGGAAGGCAAGGAAACACGCCAGTTCGGCGAGAACCACTACGTGCTCGAACATTCGCTGACGGCCGATGTCGGCCTTGTGAAGGCATGGAAAGCCGACAAGTCGGGCAATCTGATCTACCGCCGCACGGCGCGCAACTTCAACCCGATGTGCGCAATGGCGGGGCGTATCACCGTTGTCGAAGTCGAGGAGATCGTCGAAGTCGGTGAACTCGACCCCGATGCGATCCACACGCCCGGAATCTTCGTGCAGCGGATCGTGCTCAATGCGCATCCGGAAAAACGCATCGAACAACGCGTCGTGCGCGCGAAGGGAGACTGACATGGCTTGGACCCGTGAACAAATGGCCGCGCGCGCGGCTCGCGAACTGCAAGACGGCTTCTACGTGAACCTCGGCATCGGCTTGCCGACGCTCGTCGCCAACTACGTTCCTCCAGGCATCGAAGTTTGGCTGCAGTCCGAAAACGGCTTGCTGGGCATCGGGCCTTCGCCCACCGAAGAGGAAATCGATCCGGACCTCATCAACGCGGGCAAGCAGACGATCACGACGCTGCCGGGCTCATCGATCTTTTCTTCGGCCGATTCGTTCGCGATGATCCGCGGCGGCCACATCAACCTCGCGATCCTCGGCGCGATGCAGGTCAGCAAGAAGGGCGACCTCGCCAACTGGATGATCCCGGGCAAGATGATCAAGGGCATGGGCGGCGCGATGGACCTCGTGGCGGGCGTGAAGCGCGTCGTCGTGCTGATGGAGCACGTGGCGAAGGGCGATCAGCACAAAATTCTCGAGAGCTGCTCGCTGCCGCTGACCGGCGTCGGCGTGGTCGACCGGATCATCACCGATCTCGGCGTCATCGACGTGATCGACGGAGGCCTGAAGTTGGTCGAACTGGCTCCCGGTGTCACGGTCGACGAAATTCAGGCGAAGACGGGCGCGCCGCTCGACGTCAGCGCCGTGCATTGACCGCTCGGCCGGCAGTACCGGGTCGACTGCAAGACGGGCGAGGCGGGGCTTCGCCCGTTTTTCGTTTCCGCTACGAGGATCGTTCATGAGCCAACTGTCCAGCGCCGAGTCCGCGATCTCTTCCTCCGCTTCGTCCGGCGGGGCTGTCCACGCCTCGCCGCGTCAACGTTACCTTCAGTGCGCGAATCCGACTGGCCTGCACCGGATCGCCTATACCGAGTGGGGCGATCCGGAGAATCCGCGTGTGCTCGTCTGCGTGCACGGTTTGACGCGTTCGGGGCGCGACTTCGACCGCTTGGCGGCCTCTTTCTCCGACGTCTACCGCGTCGTATGTCCCGACGTCGCGGGACGCGGGTTGTCCGACTGGCTGCCAGACCCGATGCGCTACGCGATTCCGCAGTACGTGGCAGACCTGGTTACGCTGATCGCGCGGCTGGACGTGGAAACGGTCGACTGGTTCGGCACGTCGATGGGCGGTCTCATCGGGATGACGCTGGCCGGCCTGCCGGGCACGCCTGTGCGCAAGCTCCTGGTCAACGATATCGGGCCGCACATCGAGCCGGCGGCGCTCGAGCGGATCGGCTCCTATGTCGGCCAGCCCGTGCGCTTCGCGACGTGTGAGGAAGGCGTCGCGCATGCGGCACTGCTCGCGGCGTCGTTCGGTCCCCTGACGAACGACGAATGGCGCGAAATCAATACGCCGCTGCTGCGCGAGCGCGCGGACGGCGCATGGGAGTTTCGCTACGATCCCGCGATCGCCGTGCCGTTTTCCGCTACTACGCCCGAGGCCGGCGCAGCCGGCGAAGCGACGCTCTGGCGGCTGTTCGAGGGCATAAAGTGCCCGGTGCTCGTCGTGCGCGGAGCGATGTCCGACCTCCTTTCGCGGGAGACGACCGCACGGATGGTCGAGTGCGGGCAGTCCGTATCGAGCGTCGAAATCGAGGGTGTCGGGCATGCGCCCGCATTTCTCGATCCTGGCCAAATAGCCATCGCGCGGCAGTTCTTCGTCGGGAAAGTCGACGCGGCGTCATAATATAGGCTCGGTTGCTCGCGAGGCGAGCGCGGAACGGCGCGGAATGCGCAAAGTGGCGCTACCGGTCCGAGCATGGCAGCCGATCAACCTTTACCTCGAACCAGGATCTCTTCAAATGGCAGTCATTCGTCATCACGTCGGCAAGCGTCTCTCCGAAATCGCGATTCACAACGGTACCGTCTACCTGGCGGGGCAGATCGCCGAGGATACGACGCAGGACATCACCGGTCAGACGCGCGAAGTGCTGGGCCATATCGATCGCCTGCTCGGCGAAGCGAATAGCGACAAGTCGCTGCTGCTGTCGGTGCAGATCTATCTGTCCGACATGGAAAACTTCGGCGGGATGAACGCCGTCTGGGACGAATGGGTCGCGCAGGGCGCGACGCCCCCGCGCGCCACCGTCGAGGCGAAGCTCGCCAATCCCGAATGCCTCGTCGAAGTCGTCGTCGTCGCGGCTCAGAAGAGCTGATCGACAGGTCGGATCCGCCGCGCCGGTATTGCCTGAAACAGAGCGCCAACTAGAGCGTGCAGTGGTCATGATTGAAGAAAACGACGCCGCCACGTTGCCTTCGTTCGAGGACGCGATCGCCTTCGTGCGCGAGCACGCGGGCGACGCGCGGCTGCCCTCCGGCGAATTGCTCGCCGATCACGCCGAGGGCACGGCCTCGATCGTGCGCAAGCTCAACGTCGATCCGCCGGCTGTGCTGGCGGCGGCGCTGTTCACGCTCACGCCGTGCCTCGACGATCCGGAGCATCTGCTGGCCGAGCGATTCGGCGAGGAAGTCGCGCAACTCGTCGCCAACGTACGCAAGCTGCTTCGGCTCGGCACGGTCAGCCTGCATGCGGCCGCGCAAAGCGTGCAGTCCGACGGCGGGAGCCGCGATGCGGAGGCGGAGCGCCGCGCGCAGATCGAGGCGCTGCGCAAGATGCTGCTCGCGTTCGCGCAGGACATACGCGTCGTGCTGATCCGTCTCGCCTCGCGGCTGCAGTCCCTGCGGTATTACGCGGCAACCAAATCGTCTCCCGGCATCGAAGTGGCGCGTGAAACGCTCGATATCTATGCGCCGCTCGCGAATCGACTCGGCATCTGGCAACTGAAGTGGGAATTGGAGGATCTCGCATTTCGCTTCGAAGATCCCAAGACGTACAAGCGGATCGCGAAGCTGCTCGACGAGAAGCGCGTCGAGCGCGAGACGTATGTGACGCGGGCCATCGAGCAGCTCGAAGAGGAGCTTGCGGCCGCGCATATCCAGGCCGAAGTCAGCGGCCGGCCGAAGCATATCTACAGCATCTGGCGCAAGATGCGCGGCAAGGCGCTCGACTTCGCCGATGTCTACGACGTGCGCGCGTTTCGCGTGATCGTCCCCGACATCAAGGATTGCTATACGGTGCTCGGCATCGTGCACAACCTCTGGCAACCGGTGCCGAAAGAGTTCGACGACTATATCTCGCGGCCGAAGCCGAATGGCTACAAGTCGCTGCATACGGTCGTGATCGGCGACGACGGCCGCGCGTTCGAAGTGCAGATCCGCACGCACGAGATGCATCGGTTCGCCGAATACGGCGTGGCCGCTCATTGGCGCTACAAGGAAGCCGGTACGCGTGGCTATGGCGGCCAGTTCAGTGCGAGCGAGAAGTACGACGAGAAGATCGCCTGGTTGCGGCAACTGCTTGCCTGGAAGGACGATGTCGCCGAAGGCGGAGAGGATGCGCGCAAGCCGTGGGAGCAATTGCGTCAGGCGACGCTCGACGACGACCACATCTACGTGCTGACGCCGCAGGCGCGCGTGATCGCTTTGCCGCAGGGCGCCACGCCCGTCGATTTCGCCTATCACCTGCACAGCGAGCTCGGGCACCGTTGCCGCGGCGCACGTGTGGACGGCGCGATGGTGCCGCTCAACACGCCGCTTGCGAATGGCCAGACGGTCGAGATCGTCGCGGTGAAGGAGGGGGGGCCGTCGCGCGATTGGCTCAATCCGCAACTCGGCTATCTGCAGAGCGCGCGGGCGCGGCAGAAGGTGCGCGCGTGGTTCAACGCGATCGATCAGCAGGAGACCGTCGCGACCGGTCGGGCGATGGTCGAAAAGACTCTGCAGCGCGAAGGCAAGAGTTCGGTCAGCCTCGATCAGCTCGCGGCCAAGCTCGGTTTCAAGTCGCCCGAGGATCTCTTCAACCTCGTCGGCAAAGAGGAATATAGCCTGCGCAACATCGAGCAGGCGCTTTCCGAGGCGCCGCCGCCCGAGCCGCAGCTCGAAGCGCCCGCGCAATTCGAAAAGCGCGGGAGTGGCGCCAGCGTCGCGCATGGGGCTTCGGCGGGCGTGCTCGTCGTTGGTGTCGACGCGCTGCTCACGCAGCTCGCGCGCTGCTGTCGCCCGGCGCCGCCCGACGACATCAGCGGGTTCGTCACGCGCGGCAAAGGCATATCGATCCATCGCAACGATTGCCCGATGTTCCGGCGGATGGCCGCGCGTGCGCCTGAGCGAATACTGCAGACCGCCTGGTCCGCGGAGGTGCTCGGCGGCCGCGGCGCGTCGGTTTATCCGGTCGACATCGCGATCGAGGCGCAGGACAGGCAGGGGCTCTTGCGCGATATCTCGGAAGTGTTCGCGCGCGAGAAGGTCAACGTGGTAGGCGTGAAGAGCCAGAGCCGCCGCGATACGGCATTCATGCAGTTCACGGTCGAAGTATCGAACTCGACACAGGTGCAGCGCGCCTGCGCGTTGCTCGGCGAGGTGAGCGGCGTCGTTCGCGCCGCGCGCAAGGCCTGAGAAGGAATACAAGCGAACGCATAAAAGCACTTGCCAACATTCGATAGGCTCCCTATAATCTCACTTCTTTCAGGCTCGTAGCTCAGCTGGTTAGAGCACCACCTTGACATGGTGGGGGTCGTTGGTTCGAGTCCAATCGAGCCTACCAACGAAATATCGAAGGCCCGGTTCGCCGGG
>JBCNPL010000011.1:0-27324 GCA_039593375.1 Paraburkholderia sp.
GCCCGCGGCGCCGATGACGCCGACGAACCACGGATCGAACGTCTGCAGCGAAATCTTGAAGAGCGACAGGTCGATGTCGCTGCCCTTGAGTCCCGGCACTTTCAGCACGGCCGAGAAGCCCACGATGAAGACGAACAGCAGGATCAGTTGGTAGATGGGCAGGATGGCCGCGTTGCGCCGGAAGACGCGTTCATCGCGCGCCGTGTAGCAGGAAGCGAAAGTATGCGGCCACATGAAGAAGCCGAGCGCTGTGAGGAGCACCGTCGACTGAAACCACGCCACGCTCGAGCCTTTCTCGGGGAACGAGAGGAAGCCGGGCTTGGCCACATCGATCGCATGGAACATCGAGCCGATGCCGCCGTAGTAGTGGATCGGCAGATAGATGCCCAGAAAGAGGACGACGCCGAGGATCATCAGGTCCTTGATGACCGAGTTCCAGGCGGATCCGCGCACGCCCGATATCGTGACGTAGGCCGTCACGACGATCGCGCCGATCCAGATCGCGGCGGCCGGCGGGATCGCGCCGTAGGAGGTCGTCTCGACGATGATCCCGAGCCCCTTGAACTGCAACACGAGATACGGAACGAGCGCCACGACGTCCACGATCGCGACGAGTACGCCGAGCCCGCGGCTCGAGTACTTGCTCGAGAGAAAATGCGGCTGCGAGACGAGCCGGTTGGCTTTGGCATAGCGCCAGATCGGAGGCAGCAGCCAATACGAGATCACATAGGCCAGCGTCGCGTAGGGAAGGATATAGAAAACAGCCGCTCCCTTGCCGTAGGCGAAACCGCTGCCGCCGAGGAACGTGAAGGTCGTATAGATTTCGCCCGCCATCAGCAAAAAGACGAACGCGGTGCCGAAGCTGCGCCCGCCGACGGACCATTGCTCGAGATTCATGTCGTGCCCATGACGGGCGCGCAGCCCGAGCACGAGCGCGAGCACCGTAAAGGCGGCGATGATCAGAAGCGCGCTGCTCATGAGCGGCCCTCCTCGGTGCGTGTGCCGGACACGCGGTTGACGGGATCGAGCCAGTACACGATAGCCATGATGATGGCCGTCAGCACGACCCAGGCGACGATCCAGGCCAGCACGAGCGGCATGCCCAGCACGAGCGGTTCGACGCGATTGACGAAGGGAACGCCGACGAGCACGCCGATGAACGGCAGCGCGGCGAGCAACCGAAGGATCATGATGGTCTCACTCCTGGAAGGCCTGTTGGACGACGGAGAGCGAACTTGCGTCACGACTCTATGCCCGATACCTTCGCGACGTAAAGAATTTCAAAAACCGGGCCAGACAGGCCGCAAGCCGCCGATTCGCCGACAATGAAGGCGCCGAGGCGTCTTGCAGTCCGCCACGAGCGCGTCGCGGTTAGGGAATCTCCTTACGATTGAGGCGGCGACGGATTTTTCCTCGTCGTGCGTTTAACCGTGAAGACGCCGCTGTTCGCCGGCGCCGGCAGCCACGGCGCCGGCGCTTTCGAAAGGACGAAGATCAAAGGGAAGGAGCGGAAAGAGTGACACGCGATCACAAGACCGCACCCCCGCGCCGGGGCGTGGAGCCTCGGGGCTCGGCGCTCGGCGTTTCGAGGTGGAGCGGCGCGCGTTGAGCGAGCGCGACCCCGATGCCGAGCTCGTTGCGCGCGTGGGCCGCGCCGACCAGGCGGCCGCGCGCGAACTCGTCGCGCGCAAGCTGCCGCGGCTCGTCGCGCTCGCCCAGCGAATGCTCGGCGAGCGCATGGAGGCCGAGGACGTGGCGCAGGAGACGTTCGTGCGAGCCTGGAAGCAGGCGCCCCATTGGCGCGAGGGCGAAGCGCGCTTCGATACCTGGCTCCATCGGGTCGCGCTCAACCTCTGCTACGACCGCTTGCGCGCGCGCCGGGAGCTGCCTTTGGCCGACGACGGCGAAAGCGGCGCGGCCGGCTTTGGCGGCGCTTCCGAAGAAGGCGGCGAGCCGACGCTCGACGCCGCGTTCGAGGCCCGCGAGGAGGGCGCGCGTGTGCGGGCCGCGCTGCTGGCCCTGCCGGTACGCCAGCGCGAGGCACTCGTGCTCAGCTACTACCAGGAGCTTTCGAACACCGAGGCGGCGGGGCTCATGGGCGTCACGGTCGAGGCGCTCGAAAGCCTGCTTTCGCGAGCGCGCCGCAACATGCGGGCGCGGCTCTTGGGGGACGCGCCCGCCGATCCGAGGGAAAAGGTGAATCGACGATGACGATGACACGCGAACGTTTCGGCGAGATCGTGGAGGCTTACGGCGGCGATCCGCGTCGATGGCCCGAGCGAGAACGCGCCGCGGCGCAAAATTGGGCCGCTCGACATGGCGATGCCGCACGCGCCTTGCTCGGCGAGGCTCGGCGGCTCGACGCATACCTTGCGCGCGACCTGATCGCGGAGCCGCACCGTGAGCTGCAGCGCCGTATTCTCGCCGAGGCCGACGCCGGCACGCGGCGGCCGGGCGGCGAAGCCGACCGTCGATCGGGGCGTCGGCTCGGTCGTTGGCTCGGGCATTGGTGGCCCGGCGCTGCGCTGGCGGGTGTCGGTCTCGCGGGCGGCGTGGCCGGCGCGCTCGCCGTATCGCTGCTGATGCTGACGGGCAGCCCTCCGTCCGCCAGTCCGCAAGAACCCGGCTACCTGACGACGGCGTTCGGCACGACGATCGCGGACGGGAGCGCGGAATGACGGCGCGGGGCTGGAAAGTGGCCGTCATCGGTTCGCTCGCGCTGAACGTCTTCCTGCTCGGCGGCATCGCCGGCGCCGCCTATCAATGGTTGACGACGCGCCACGCGTTCGCGGCGGCCGCGGCCACGCGCGCCGAGCCGCATGCGCTACGTTTCGCGGCGAACGATCTGTCGCCCGAGCGGCGCAAGCAATTCGTCGACGCCTTGCGCGAGGCGCGCCGTGAAGGTCGGCCGTTCGCGCAGGCGGCGCGGGAAGGCCGCCGAGAGGTGCTGCATGCGATCGGTGCGCAGCCGTTCGACCGCGCCGCGCTCGATGCGGCGCTCGCGAGGACGCGCGATGCCGATCTGGCGGTGCGCACGCGCGTCGAGACGGGTGTCGCGGATTTCGTCGCGACACTGAGCCCCGACGAACGCGCGGCATTCGCCCAGAGCCTCAGGTCACGCGGGCAATGGCGTGAGCCGGAGCGAGCCGCGTCAAGCGCGGGCGTGTCGTCGGGCCCGGCGCCAACGGCCTCGGCGAGCCGTTAGTGCGCGACGGCCGCGGCTCGTTCAAATCGACGTGCCTTGATTGCGATGCGCGAACCGCACGCGTTCCGCGTTTCCCATGAGCGCGAGGAATTGGTCGACGTCCATATGGACCAATGCCTCGTGGTCGCCCGCTTCGAAATAGACGTCGGGCTGCCGCGTGAGCGCTTCGTCGAGGTAGGTCTGCATGCCGTAGGCCGTGCCGACGGGCGGCAATGCGCCCAGATCGCAGTCTTTGAACAGCTCGCGCATGTCGGTTTCCTTCGCGAGCGTCAGATGGCGCCCTGTCTTCGCCCAGAGCTCGGATAGCCGCACGGAATGCGTCGACGGCAGCACCGCCGCGACATAGCCGTGCTCGTCTTCCAGAACGACCGTCTTGGCGAGGCGATCGCCCGGCACATGCGCGGCCACGGCGGTTTCGATGCTGGAATGGCTGTATGGATGGCGAACGATGTCGTAGCGGGCGCCCGCGCTGCGCAGGCACTCCTCGAGGGTGGTAGACATGGACATGACACACCTCCTTCGATAGGACGAATGGAAGCCCCTGCGCAAGGCGGAAGCGGTCCGTTGGCGGAACGCGCCGGAATGGCGGAGGGGTTCTCATAGCATAGGCGGCTTTGGGCGCGGGCGCGGCGCCGCGGCGGGTCCGATCGATTTTTTCGCGCGTTTTGCGAAAGCCGCGACGGAAATATCGGACGATCCCCGTTTAACGCGGGTATCCCCCACCCTGACGAGGGAAGCATGGCCGACAGACCCCATTCGACCGCCGCCGGTATCGCGCTCAACCGGTTCGGCCTCGGCGCGCGTCCCGACGACGCGGTTCCCGCCGATCCGGAAAACTGGCTGCTCGAGCAACTCGATGGCTATGAGCCGTGGCCCGCCGCGTGGGCCGGCGAGCCCGGGGCGAACGTCGCGTTCGAGCGCTATGACGAGGCGCGTCGCGAGGCGATGACGAGAGCCGCGAGCGAAGCGGCCGCGAACCGGATGGCGAGCCAGGCCTCCGCGGGAGCGGCGACCCCGCCCCCGGATCGATCTCCGAAGCAAGCGGCGCGGCAGGCCCTGCGCATGGAAGTGCGCGACGCTTATCTGTCTGCTGTCGACGCTCGCGTCGACAGCGCGCTCGCGACGAGCACCCCGTTCGTCGAGCGGCTCGTGCATTTCTGGGCCAATCACTTCGCGGTCTCGACCGAGAAGCCGGAAGTGGCCGCGCTCGCCGGTGCGTTCGAGGCCGAAGCGATCCGTCCCTATGTGCTCGGGACGTTCGAAGAGCTGCTAGTCGCCGTCGAACGCCATCCCGCGATGCAGATCTTCCTCGATCAGGTGCGCTCGGTCGGGCCCGACAGCGTGGCGGCGTTGCGCGCGAGCGCGCGCGATCCGGCACACAAGCGCGGGCTGAACGAAAACCTGGCGCGCGAAATCATGGAACTGCATACGCTCGGTGTGCGCACGGGCTACACGCAGGCCGACGTCACCGAGTTCGCGCGCGCGCTGACCGGTTGGAGCATCGTCGGTCCGCGAGGTGGCCGCGTGGGCGAGATGGGCAAGGCGATGGCGGGTATGGCGAAGGCCGGGGCTTCGCGGCCGGCGGCGCTTCGAGCCGCGGCGCCTCAGCCGGCCGCGCCTCGGGCGGTACCGGGCAACTTCATCTTCCGCGCGGAGCTGCACGAGCCGGGCGAGCGCACGATCATGGGGCGGCGCTACGCGCAGGACGGGGAGGCACAGGCGCTCGCGGTGCTCCACGATCTCGCCGGCTCGCGAGCCACGGCGCGCCATATAGCCTTCAAGCTTGCGCGTCATTTCGTATCGGACAATCCACGCCCCGCGACGGTCGAGCGGCTAGCCAGTGCATTCGAGTCGAGCGGCGGCGATCTGCCGACCGTCTACCGCGCGTTGATCGCGTCGCCCGAAGCATGGGCGCCGCTGCCGATGAAGTTCAAGACGCCATGGGATTGGACGATTTCGGCATTGCGCGGCATCGGCGTGCCGCGTCTCGACGATCGGCAACACGCGGCGCCCATGCTGACGCAACTCGGTCAACCGGTCTGGCGTCCGGGCTCCCCGGCCGGCTACGACGACGTGGCGGCGAGTTGGGCCGCGCCCGATGCGCTGATGCGGCGTGTCGAATTCGCGCAGCGGCTCGCGGCGCGCGTGGGCGACCGCGTCGATGCGCGCGAGCTCGGCCCGCGGCTCATGGGCGGACCGCTCGAGCCGACCACCGCGCTCGAAATCTCGCGCGCGGAGAGCGCGCCGACGGCGCTTGCGCTACTGCTCGTATCGCCCGACTTCCAACGGAGATAAAGCCATGTTTTCGCGACGCAAATTTCTGGCCGTATCGGCGGCGGGGGCGGGCGCGATGCTCGTTGCTCCCCACATCGCATTCGCGCGCGCCGCGACGACGCGGCGGTTCGTCTTCGTCATTCAGCGCGGCGCGGCCGACGGCCTTCATATCGTCGTCCCGTATGCCGACCCTGCCTATGCCGCGTTGCGCCGCGAACTCGCGATCGACGTGACGGCGGCGAGGAAGCTCGACGGCACCTTCGCGCTGCATCCGTCGCTGCAACGAACGGCCGAGCTTTACGCGGCCGGGCAGGCGCTCTTCGTCCACGCCGTGGCGACGCCTTATCGCGATCGCTCGCATTTCGACGGCCAGAACGTGCTCGAGACGGGCGGCGCATCGCCCTATCAGGTGCGCGACGGCTGGCTGAACCGCCTCGTCGGCATGCTGCCGGCGAATCACGCCGATGCGGCGATCGCCATTGCTCCCACCGTGCCGACGGCGCTGCGCGGCAAGTTCGAAGTGACCTCCTATGCGCCGTCGGGCTTGCCAGGCCCATCCGACGATCTCTTGCTGCGCGTCGGTCAACTATACGAGCGCGACGCGCAGCTGGGACCGCTCTGGAACGCCGCGATGGCGACCCGCGACATGGGCGGGGCAGCCGGCGGCAAGCAGGACCCGGCCGGCATCGGCAAGCTGGCCGCCGGCTTTCTCGCACGCGACGACGGTCCGCGCATCGCGATGATCGAGACGGGCGGATGGGATACGCACAGCGCGCAGAACGGGCGGCTCGCGGCGCAGCTCAAAGCGCTCGATACGATGCTCGCCGCGCTGCGCGACGGGCTCGGGCCTGCCTGGGCGGAGACCACGGTTCTCGTCGCGACGGAGTTCGGACGGACGGCCGCGGTGAACGGGACCGGCGGAACCGATCACGGCACGGGCTCGGTCGCGATGCTCGTCGGGGGGGCCGTGGCAGGCGGCCGCATCGTGGCCGACTGGCCCGGCCTGCGCGCCGCCGACCTGTACGAGGGGCGCGATCTGAAGCCGACGGCCTCGCTCGATGCTCTGATCGCCGGCGCGGCGGCCGAAACGTTCGGGCTCGATGCGCATCGCACGGCCGCGACACTGTTCTTGCAAAAAAGCGCGGCAAAGCCGTTCGAGGGGCTCATCAAGACCTGAGCGGGAACAAGGACGTCAAAGGGGGATCCGGTTCGGGCCTCTGGAACGAAGCTTGCGGGAAGGGTTGAATCGTAGGCTCGTCGACAGCGAGGTGACATGACGATCGGCTGCCCCGAATGCGGCGCGCTCGAGGACATTCCGCCGCTCTCGCCGCGCATGATGGCGCGCTGCCGCGTCTGTCATTTTCCGCTCGAGCGCCGGACGGGTCGCAGCATCGGCGCGGCGCTCGCGTGCTCGTTGACGACGTTCGTGCTGCTCTTCCCCGCGAACCTCGCGCCGCTCATGACCGTGCACATGTTGAACGGCGAGCGCTCGGCGGTGCTGGCTTCCGGCATTGTTCAGATCTGGGGGGACGGCTATCCGCTGCTCGCCGCGCTGCTCGGCATGTTCGGCATCGTGCTGCCTTTCGTTCGCTTCGGCGGCCTCACGTTCGCGCTCTGCGCGGTCATGCTCGGCCGGCGTTTCATGGGCCTCGGCCGGCTCTACCGATGGACGCTCTGGCTGGATCTATGGGCCATGCCCGACGTCTTTCTCGTCGGCTGCTTCATCGGCTATACGCGCGTGACGCAGAATCTGACTGGTACGGTCGGCCCGGGCGGATACTGCTTCGTCGTCGCCGCCCTGATGTCGATGCTGACGCGGGCGACGCTCGATAGCCGCACGGTCTGGCGAGCGCTCGAGCACGAGCACCGGCCGCGCAAGGGCGAGGCGGTGCTCTCGTGCACGGCCTGCGACCTCATCGTGCCGATCGCGCTCGAGGGGCACCCTTGCCCGCGTTGCGGCTTGAGGTTGCGCACGCGCAAAAAGGACGCCGTTGTGCGCGCCACTGCGCTCTCGCTTGCCGCGCTCCCGCTCACGGTGCCGGCCAATGTCTACCCGATGACCATCTCGACGCAGATGGGGCAAGACGTGGCGGCTCGCATCATCGATGGCGTCGGCGATCTGTTCAAAGTCGGCCTCTGGCCGCTCGGCGTGCTGGTCTTTTGCACGAGCATTGTGATTCCGGTCGCGAAAATCGCCGGCATGGCCTGGTTCATCGCCTCGGTGATGCGCCGCTCGCGCCGGCACTTGCGCGTGAAAGCGCATCTCTATCGATGGATCGACGAGCTCGGACGCTGGTCGAACGTCGACGTCTTCACGATCGCCGCGTTCGTGCCGCTGATTCGCTTCGGCGATCTGGCATCCGCGCGGCCGGCGCCGGGCGCGACTGCGTTTGCGCTCGTCGTCTTCCTGACGATGATGGCTTCGCGCGCCTTCGATCCGCGGCTGATGTGGGATGCGCATGCGGCGAAGCGGCGGCGAACGGGCGAGTCGGGACGCTCGCCGGCCCGCACCGGGCCGGCGCAGGGAACGCTGCCATGACTGAAACGCGCGACGCCCGATTGCGACGCACGCAGGCCGACGTGCGCCGCAGCAGCTGGCCCGGCTGGATCTGGGCCGTCCCGATCGCGGCGTTCGGCGTCGCGGGATGGCTCGGCATTCGCGCGCTCACGCACGGCGGGGAGACGGTGACCGTCAGGTTCGACAATGCCTACGGAATGAAGGCTGACGATACGATCGTCACGCTGCGCGGCGTGAAGGTCGGCGACGTTTCCGACGTCGAGCTCACGCCCGACGGCGAGCACGTCGATGTGAAGCTCGAAATCGACCGCAAGCAGGACCGCTATCTGCGCAGCGGAACGCAATTCTTCCTCAAAGGCGCCGAGCTCGATGTCAGCGATCCGTCCTCGATCAAGAACCTGCTGTCCGGGCCCGAAATCGTCATGGAGCCGGGGCCGGGCAAGCCCGCGCGTCAGTTCACGGGCAGTTCGAAGCGTCCTGCGTTGACCGCGTCGACGGGGCCGACGGTCGTCTATGACGTGCGGTTCGACGGTGCCGTCGGCAAGCTCGAGGACGGCGCGCCGGTCGAGCTGCGCGGCTTCGAGGTCGGCGCCGTCACGAGTGTTCATCTCGCTTACGATCCCGCTACCGGCACGCTGAGCACGCCCGTGCGCATCGCGATCGAACCCGCGCGGCTCGGCATCGGCGCGGTCGCGCGGCCCGCGGATGGAAACTGGCGCCCCGTCGTCGACGACATGCTGAAGCGGCTCGTCGACGAGGGGCTGCGCGCAAGCCTTGCGCAGGATCCGCCGCTCGTCGGCCCGCGCAAGGTGAAGCTCGAGTTCGTGTCCGGCGCGCCGCCGGCGTCTCTCATGGCCGGCGCCGATGCGCCGGTGATTCCGAGCATCGCGCAGCCTGATTTCGATTCGATCACGTCGAAGGCGGACCAGGTGATGAACAAGGCCAATCATGTGATGACGAAGATCGACGCCTTGCCGATCCAGGAAACGGGCAACGACGTTCGTCGCGTCGCGGCCCGCGTCGGCGCGCTTGCTTCGTCGCCGCAGGTGGCCGACAGCATCGCGCATATCGATCGTGCCGTGACCGAGATCGATCGCACCATGCGCGAGGTCTCGCCGCAGGTGGGGCCCCTCGTCGCCCAACTGCGCGAAACGGCGAGCGCGGCCGACAATGCCGTTTCGGCCGCGAACCGCACGATCGGCGGCGACGCGACGAGCCAGAACGATCTGCCCGCCGCGTTGCGCGAGATGACCGACATGGCGCGCTCCGTGCGCGCACTGGCCGACTATCTCGACCGCCATCCGGAGGCGCTCGTGCGCGGCAGGCAAGGGGGCGGGCAATGAATCTGACGTTGGCGCGGGGACGGCGGAAGGCGACGACGAGACTCGCGATGGCGGCGCTGCTCGGCGTGACGGTACTCATGGCGGGCTGCGGCCATAGCCCGCCGACGCATTATTTCGCGCTCGATGCCGTGCCCGCCTCGGCCCCGATCGCATCGGGGCCGCTGCCGCCGGTGCAACTGTCGGCGGTGCATATTCCGGCGATGGTCGATCGCCCCGAAGTCGTCACGCGTGTCGCGCCGAACCGCCTTACCGTCGGCGACAACGACCGCTGGGGCGCCCCGCTCGGGCAGATGATGCGAGGCGTGCTCGCGCAGGATCTCTACACCCGTCTGCCGGCCGGATCGTTCGTCTTCCCGGACGCGCCGACGCCGCCCGATGCGCGCAAGCTCGTCGTGACCGTCCTCGATCTGAACGCCGACGCGAACGGCGCACTGACATTGCAGGCGGCCTGGACGCTCATGGCCGGGCGCTCGGGGCAGCCGGTGCTGAGCCGCGAAACCACCCTTGCCGCGCACGGTTCGGGCACCGGCGCCGCGGCGCAAGCGGCCGCGCTGAGCCGCGCGATGGGCGAGCTCGCGGATCGGATCTCCGAGTCGATCGGCGGTCATTGACGGCTTCCGCCGCGGCCGGGCATGCCAAGTGCTCGCCGTCTTTCCGTAGATGAAGCATGGAGACATCGATGGAGCCCGCCGGCCGCGCGCTGACCAGGCCAGATCATGCCGCCGGACACTTCGTTCGCTTCTACCGCGCAGAAGAGCCGTTAGTCGACGAGGTGGTCGAATTTGCACGCGACGCACTCGATGCGGGGGGCAGTGCGATCGTGATCGCCACGAGCGCGCATCTTTCCGCGATCGTTCCTCGCCTCGCCGAATTCCGTGCCATGCGCGAAGGGGCCATGGCCGAGGAACGGTTCGTGGCGATCGATGCCGAGGCGGCGCTTGCCGAATTCATGGTCGGCGATCAGCCTGACGAAGCGCGCTTCTTTGCGACGATCGGCGGCTTGCTGGCGAAGGTGGCCGGCATGAAGGCCGCGGGGGCTCCCCTGCATGCGTACGGCGAGATGGTCGCCGTGCTTTGCGCGTCCGGACGATACGACGCGGCGTTGCGCCTCGAAGAGCTTTGGAACACGCTCGCCGGCCGCCATGCGTTTACGCTTTTTTGCGCCTACCCGGACAAGCTGTTCAAGAGTTCGGAGCATAGCGCCATCTTCGAACATATTTGCCGTGCGCATACGCACGTGCTGCCGAGCGACGTGCTCGACGAGGCGGCGACGCGCTCCGATGCCTATCGGCTCATCGCGCAGTGGCAGCAGAAGGCGGCCGCGCTCGAGGCCGAAGTGGAGCGTCGCCGCCGGGCCGAGGCCGTGAAGGACGAATTCCTCGCGATGCTCGGGCATGAACTGCGCAACCCGCTTTCGCCGATCGTGACGGCGCTGCAGCTGATGCGGATGCACCACGACCCTCGCACCTCGCATGAGCTCGCGATCATTCAGCGCCAGGTCGATTATCTCGTGGGACTCGTCGACGACCTGATGGACGTGTCGCGGGTGACGCGCGGCAAGGTCAAGCTCAAGAAGCGGACCGTGCCCGTTGCCGACGTACTGGCGAATGCCGTGGAAATCGCGAGCCTGCTGCTGGAGCAACGCGGCCACACGCTCGCGGTCGAGATCGAGCCCGGTCTGGATTGGACTGTCGACGCTTCGCGGATCGCGCAGGTCGTCTCGAATCTGCTGACGAACGCCGCCCGCTACACGGCGGACCGCGGCAAGATCGTGCTGTCGGCCCGGCGCGAGCGCGACGATATGATCGCGGTGAGCGTGCGTGACAACGGCATGGGCATTCAGAAGGAAATGCTGCCGCACGTTTTCGAGCTGTTCTTCCAACGAAAGCGCAGCGTCGACCGCGCCGAAGGCGGCCTCGGGCTCGGTCTCGCGCTCGTCAAAAGCCTCGTCGAGCTGCATGGCGGGACCGTCGGCGCGGCGAGCGAGGGCCCCGGGCGCGGCAGCGAATTCACGATTCGTCTGCCGACCCAGCCGTCCCGGCGCGATCGATCGCGCGACACAGCCAATGCTCAGGCGCACGAGCCGCCCGTGGCAAAAGGGCCGGCACCGAAAGGGCGGCGCGTGCTGCTTGTCGACGATAACGTCGACGGCGTCGAAGCGCTCGCGCTGCTGATCGCGGAGTATGGCCATGAAGTGCGCGCTGTCTACGATCCCGCGTCGGCGCTGCAGGCCGTCGAGCGCTTCTTGCCCGATGTCGCCATCGTCGACATCGGATTACCCGTCATGGACGGCTATCAATTGATCGGCCACCTGCGCGCCGCGCTCGGGAATCACGCGTGCCGTTTCGTCGCGCTCACGGGCTACGGACAAGACGCGGACCGCAACCGCAGCCGCGAAGCGGGTTTCGACGAGCATTTCGTCAAGCCGGTCGATCCGCCGCATCTGTTGCGGCTCATCGACGAATCCCCGGCGCGGGCGTAAGCCAGGCGGATACACGCTTCAGCCGCCAGCGGCGAGCTTGGCGTGCATTGCATCCTCGAACCGGCTCAGCACGTCGGGGGCCGCATCGGTGACGGCCCACCAGATCATGCCGCGCTCGCGCCAGCGGGCGAGTGCGTAGCCGTCGCGGACGAGCGTCGGCGCGCCGGCATCTGTCTGGGCATCGCGCTCCGCCTGCGCGGCGGGGAAGACGTAGGCGTCGACCACATGCTTGCGATAGCGATAGACGAGCACCGCGACGCGCCGATGCCCGACATAATCGAGGCGTCCCCCGATCAGCGCAAACCCGCTCGCCGCGAGATCTTCCACGGGCGGTGCATAGTCGAGCCGGCCGTTGAACCACGGCTTCACCGTGTGCTGATCGGTGGAGACGACATCGATGTCGCGCCCCGACAATTGCGCACGGACGTGGCTCGCGACGAGCTCGTCGACGAACGCTCCCGACCCGGTCGAGCGCGGATAGAGCGCGATAGTGACGGCGACGATGGCCGCCGCGAAAAGCGCGAGGCCTAGCGCGCCCATGGCGCCCATGGTCCCAAAGCGGGCCGCGGCGCCGGATCCTGCCGCGGCGCCGCCCGCGAAGCCCGGCAGGCGCCAGCCGTCGAACCACGAACCCTGTCGCGACCGGCGGCGCGGCGAGCGCGCCTGCCTGACTTCGGACTCGTGTTCGGGCGCGGATTCGAGCGTCGATTCGGGCGCGGCTTGCGGCAACGCAGCCACGATGCGCGAACGCAGCGGCTCCGGCGCCCGGTGGTAGACGGCTTGACGCACGGCACGGCTTATTCCGAGCACGGCTTCGCTCTCGCTGCG
The DNA here is from genome assembly GCA_039593375.1 of Paraburkholderia sp. GTDB lineage: Bacteria > Pseudomonadota > Gammaproteobacteria > Burkholderiales > Burkholderiaceae > Trinickia. The sequence goes on from JBCNPL010000011.1 coordinate 12,651, forward strand.
GCACGCGGCGCATTGCTCGAGATGGGCCTCGACGTGCCGGGCTTCGGATGAGGAAAGCTCGCGATCGACATAGGCGTCGATGAGCGGCCGCACTTCTTTACACTCCATCAGGCGTCTCCCTCGCAGTAGAGCCGGGCGCTGACGCGCGCGCACTGATCGGCCCGAGCGTTGCCGAGCTGCCGGCCTCGCCCGCCGCCAGCCGCGCTTTCAACAATGTCGCGAGCTTGCGCCGCGCGCGCGTCAGACGCGACATGACCGTGCCGATCGGAAGGTCGGCGACAGCCGCGATGTCGCGATAGCTCATGTCCTCGAGTTCGCGCAAGATCAGCACTTCGCGAAACTCGACGGGCAGTTGCGCGAGCGCCTCGTGAACGAGGCGCGCATCCTCCTCGCGAATCAGCAGCGCTTGCGGATCGCTCGGTGCGGTGCCCCATCCGTCGATCGCCGTCTCGTCGGCCTGGTCGATCTCGTCGTCGAACGCGGCGACCTCGTGCGAAGACGCGCGCCGTTGCCACTCGGTGTACCAGGTCCGGCGCACGATCGCGAGCAGCCAGGGCCGTGCGTTTTCGCCATGAAACGAATCGAAGAAGCGAAACGCGCGCATGAACGCCTCCTGGACGATGTCTTCCGCGTCGCTCGCATTGCCGGCAAGCCAGCGCGCCAGGTTGTAAGCCGCATCGAGATGCGGCAGCGCCGTTTGCTGGAAGCGTCGGCTGCGCTCGGCGTCGTCTTGCGGGCGCTCAACCTTGCTGTCGATCTCGGCCACCGTGACCCCTCCGGGTTTTACGGCTTCATACCGGCCGCGCGCCCAGTTTATTCCCGTGTCATCGCCCGCGGTAGTCGATCGGATCGCGCTCAACGGACGACGATCCGCCCGACCATCATCGGATGAATCCCGCAGTAATACTGGTAAGTGCCGGGTTTCGCGAGCACGGTAGCGAACGATTCGTTGGTGTCGAGCGCCTGCGAGGGCTTGAATGCACCGTCGACGCTGACGACGAGGTGCGGTTCCTCGTCGCGATTGACCCAGACGATGCGCGCGCCGGCCGGCACGGTGAGTTCCTTCGGCTCGAACGCGAAGTTGTGGATCTCGACGTTGTAGCTCGTCGCCGCGGCGGCGGCCGATGGCGACGCACTATCGCCGGCCCGCGCGGTGGACGCGAGCGGCATTAGCAGAATGAGTGCCCCGGCCGCGAGCCAGACGCTTGCCGCGCGGCGCGCCGCGAATTGCAGGTTCGTGCGACTCATGCCAGCGTCTCCTCGGTCAATGCGAGCGTCCCGCCAGTCTGCACGCGGCGCACCGAACGCACGCCGATATAGTCGGCCAGCTTGCCGGCCGGCAGGTCCTTGAGCGGCCCCGGCCCCGGACCGACGCCTGGCGCCGGCTGCGGGTAGGCCGTCGAGCGTGCCGTAAAAAACGTGACATGGCCTTCCACCTTCTGCTGAATCTGGTGAATGTGCCCGTTCAGCACGGTGACGGAGCCGAAGCGCCGCAGCAGCGCAAGCGCTTCGCCCGCATCGTCGGTACCCCATCCCCAGGACGGATAAAGCGCCCAGAGCGGCATATGAGCGAAGACGACGATCGGCGTCTCCGACGAGCGGCCCGCCAGATCGGTCTTGAGCCATGCGAGCTGATCGGGGCCGAGGTAGCCGAGACCGCCTGCCTTGAGATTCAACACGTTGATCAGCGCGACGAAATGCACGCCGTGGTGATCGAAGCTGTACCAGCCACCGGGGGTGGCGTCCTCATGGCCGAAGCGGCGGAAGAACTCGGCGCCGTTGTCGCCGATGACGTCGTGCTCGCCGGGCACGTAGAGTTGCTGCTGCGTGCGCGAAGCGCGCATCAGTTGAGCGACCGTCTCAAACTCGTCGGGCTTCGACAGATGCGTGAGATCGCCCGTGTGCACGATGAAATCGGGGCGGGCTGGTTGCGCGTCGATGCGCTCGAGCGCGGCTTTCAGCGTCGAGGTGACGTCCGGATTCGGCGCTTTCGTGAAGCCGATATGCGAATCGCTGATCTGCACGAAACTGAACGTGGCGCCGTTGCTTGCGTCAGCCGCTTGCGCGTCGCCGAGCGCGCGCGCCTGCAATACGCCGCCCTGCATGAGCCACAGCGTCCCCGCGCCGGCCCACGCCATGCATTTGAGGAAGTCGCGCCGGCCGGTTCCGGCACGGCCGTTGTCGTTGTCGTCCATGTCCTTCTCTCCCGGTAATCGAGTGTCGAGCTACGTGGCGGGCGTTTGGGAGCCCAATGGCAAGGGTTTTCGGACGTCGAGCGAAATCGAGGCGTCCTTGCCACGTATTACCGGGGAGGGGGCGAGAATATTCCCGTATCGCGTTTCAGTCGCGGATGGGAGGTGAGACGTTTCTGTCTGCGAGGGGTAAGGTGCGGTCGCGCGCCGCGCGCTATGTGTTCAACCGAGCACGCGGCGCCTTGCAATCGGCATTAGCGCGTGGCGATGTACATCGTCACTTCGAAGCCGAAGCGCAAATCGGTGTAGGCGGGTGGGGTCCACTGCATGATTGTCTCCTCGAGGAATTCGACATGGTTGCGCCGCGCAAGCTGCGAGGCCCGACAATCCAAGCAAGCGCTATGCCGAATGCTCGCGCGAAAGGAAGAGATTCCGCTGCGCGGAAACCGTTCGGAGTCCTCATTATCGCCGACGATACAGCCGCGCTGCGGGCGCGCTCGAACCGTCGATGAATGGCCGAAGAAAGTCTGATGACAGGCCGATGAACGGCCGATCGACGATCGATGCGGACGATCCGTTGCAACAGCGACTGTCGCATTTCGATACAGGGCTGTCGCACGCCGAGACGGCGGCGGACACAGTGTGTGCCGCAGACACGCAGCGGCACTGCGCCTGTTATTCGTCGCCGTTCGGGTTTTTCGCGCCGGCTGCCGTCGGCATCTTGCGATAGATGGTGGCGCGCGACACGCCGAGCGCGCGGGCGGCCGCCGAGACGTTGCCGCCGTGGCGCGCGATGGCGGCCGCGATCGCGGATAGCGCGAGATCCTGCAGCCGCGCGCCTTCCGTGCCCGCGAGCGGCTCGCTGGCGCCGGCGCCGGCGCCCGCTGCGCTATTCGCGTTCGTACTCGGCGCGCCGCTGGCCGCGCGCTGGTCGAGATCCTCGAAGAAATCGTCGGGAAGATGCTCGCGACGAATCACGCCGTCGTCGTCGACCATCGCCGCGGCTGTGCGCAGCAGATTGCCGAGCTGTCTGAAATTGCCGGGCCACGCGCATCGCTCGAAAAGCGCCATGACCTCGGGCGCGACGACGAGGCGCCGACCGTCCGTCATGGTCGCCGTCTCGAGCTCGAGCATCTTTTCGATGACGACGGCGAGATCGGTCCGCTCGCGCAGCGGCGGAAGCTTGACGACGAGCCCGTTGAGGCGATAGTAGAGATCCTCGCGAAAACGGTTCTGCGCGATCATCTCGCGCAGGCTGCGGTGCGTCGCGCAGACCACGGCGATGTCGACGGGAATCGACTTCGTCGATCCGAGCGGATTGACGACGCGCTCCTGCAGCACGCGCAAGAGCCGCACTTGCAGCGGGTAGGGCATATCGCCGATCTCGTCGAGAAAGAGCGTTCCGCCGTTTGCCTGCAGCACCTTGCCGAGCGCGCCTTTGCGCCGCGCGCCCGTGAAGGCGCCTTCCTCGTAGCCGAAAAGCTCCGACTCGATCAGCGTCTCGGGAATCGACGCGCAGTTGACAGCCACGAACGGTCCTTCGCGGCGAGGCGAATCGTTATGGATTGCCTGCGCCAGCAGCTCCTTGCCCGTGCCTGTCTCGCCCGTGATGAGCACCGGGATGTCTTTGCCGATGACCTTGCGCACCTTGGCGATGACGGCCGCGACTTGACTGTCGCCTGTGTCGAGATGCTCGAGCCGCACGGCCACGCTCGTCGCGGCACCCGTTTGCGCCGCGCGCGCCTGGTCGCCGCGCCGCGCACGATCGCCCTCGCGGTGCCAGCCGCTTTCGGTCAACGTCGCGTGCCGATAGTCGACGTGCGCGCAAACGACGGCGCCGTTGTGGAGGCTCAACGCCACGATCGAGTCGCGGCTCGCGCGCGCCTTGTCGATGAGCTCGCCGCTCGTCACGCCGAAGAGCGACGCCAGCGTATGCGCGCGCAGCCCCGCGAGCGGCAGCCCGAGGTGGAATTGCGCGCTGCGATTGGCCGACAGAAAGCGCCCGTCGAACGTGAACGCCGCAATGCCTTCCATCAACGTGCCGAGAAACTCGGGGCGGCTATGAAACGAGATCTGCAGCGCGTCGCGGAACTTGCTCGCGAAAAGGTGATTCTCGATCATCTGCACCGACATCTTCGCGAGCGCCATCGTGTGCTGGTGATAGCTGCGATAGTCGCCCGTCACGTCGAGCACGCCGGTGAGATCGCCGTACGGATCGAGGATCGGCACGCTCGAGCAGGTGAGAAACCGATTGGCCGCGAGGTAGTGCTGATCGCCGTGCACGACGGTCGGACTGCGCTCGGCGAGCGCGGTGCCGATCGCGTTCGTGCCCTGGCGGTCTTCGGACCAGTTCGCGCCAGGCCGCAGCGCGACTTTCTCGGCCCGCCGCAGAAAGTCGTCGTCCCCGATCGAATGCAGGATGAGTCCTTGTGCGTCCGTCAACACGATCATGCTTTGCGTATTGACGATCTGCTCGCGCAGCGTCTCCATGACGGGCAGCGCGTGCGCCGTCAGCACGCGGTTCTGCTCCCGTTTGACGGCCAGATCGGGCGCAGGCAGCACGTCATAGTCGGGCCGTATCGACGATTTGAGGCCGAAGCCTTCCGAGCGCTGATGCGCCTTCTGAATGCAGGGGGTGAGCCAGCTCCCATTGCCCTCGAGGGCGCACTCCTTCGAGGGCTCCGCGAGGAAGTCCTCCGTCCCGGAGGAAGTCGCCTTGGGGGATCGGGGGGCGCGGGCCGTGAGCGGATCCGCGGCCTGGCCCGGGTCGTTGCGCATTGTCTCCTCCTTTCGGGCGCCGACGCATGGCCGACGCGCTTCGTGACGCCGCTTGCAGCAAGTTCCGCGCCAGGCATAAGCTTCCATGATGTCGACGCCGGCTCGCCCCTACGAATGAAACGCGCGAAAGGCGGCATCGACCGCAACGGTTTACGATGGGGCCGATTCCCGTGCGGCGATATCGGGATTATCCGCAGTTTGATGGCGGCGCCGCGTGGCGCCTATGACGACGATCAACTGAAGACCTCTATGAGCGCGCCTCATTTGAAAGACGAATTGTCGACGACCGGTATCGCCAAGCTTCATCTGGTCCGCGATCGCCACCGCATCGCGTATACGATTGCCGGCGCGGCCGATGGCGTTAACGTGGTGGTCCTTCACGGCGGGCCGGGTAGCGGAGGCCAGGCGAGCACGCTACGGCTCTTCGATCTCTCCCGCTTCAGAATCGTGCAGATCGATCAGCGCGGCGCGGGCGCGTCGCGGCCGCACGGCAGCGTGCGCCACAATCGGACCGACAGGCTCATCGACGACATGGAGGCCGTCCGTCGAGAGCTCGGCATCGAGCGATGGGGCGTGCTCGGAGGATCGTGGGGCGCATCGCTCGCGCTCGCTTATGGAGGGGCGTACCCGCACCGTGTGACGGGTATCGTCGTGCGGGGCCTCTTTCTCACCTCGCGCGCCGAGGTGCGCAAGCTTTTCGTCACATCGCGCAAGCGCGCGCCGCGCGAGTGGCTGAGGCTCTGCGAGGCCGCCGCCTGTCATCGGCCGCTGTCGTTGCTTCGCTGCTGCGATCAAGCGCTGCGAACGCGTAGCGACCCATCGCGGCAGCGAGCCGTTGCACTCGCATGGCAAGCCTATGAAGAAGCGGTTCTCGCGTCGGCCCATTCGCATCGCGCGCTTCGCGCGGCACCGCGCTCGCGCATGGCCGAGCGTCGCTTGGTCGGCAAGTATCGAATCCAGACTCACTACCTGACGCACGATTGCTGGCTCGGCGAGCATCGCCTGCTTGGGCTTGCCCGCACGGCCGCGCGGGCGGACATACCGATCGCCGCGATACACGGCTCGCGCGATCCCGTTTGTCCGATCGGCAATGTGCGTCGTCTCGCGCGCGTCGTTCCGCAACTGCGAACGACACGCGTGCGCGCTGGCCACCTCGGCCGCGAGCCCGCGCTCGCTCGCGGCGTCACCCGCGCGATCGAAGCGATGTTCGGTTCGCCACCGGAAGCGCATTCACCGCATCCCGACGCATAAGCCCGGACAAGCCACGGCGTAGTCCGTGTAAGTCCGCGAAAGCCCGCATTCCTCCACGGTCTCACCGCGCGCCGATCGGTTCGGAGCGCGTCGTCGTCACGCTCGTTCGCGCTCGATCGCGAGCGGATGCCGCATCGGTGTTTCGTCGCGAAACAAGACCGCGCGCACGTGTACCACTTTGAGACAGCGATGCGTCGCAGACACGCTGCCGCTCGACAGATGAGAGAGCGGGCGCCTTTGCCGCGAAGCCAATACCCATATGCCATTGCGGGCCAATGGCATATGACTTGCGTTGAGCGCCGCACCGCGATCGAACAAGCGACCCAGCGACCAACAATCCGCGGAGTGGCAGTGCATCGCCGATGACATCGATCTGCCGACGACATCCGATGCCGCAACACGAATCGATAAACCCAGGAGACAGACATGAGTAGAGGTCCGGCCTCAGCCGTCAAGGCGATGGCACTTGCGAGCGCCTTCGCCGGCGTTCTCGGTTTCGGCGCACCGCGCGCAGGGGCAGCCGACGAATATCCGCCGGTGACGTACGAGCGTCTTGCTCACGCTCAGAACGATCCAGGCTGGCTCACCTATTACCGCGCTTACGACGGCCGCTCACATTCGCCGGCCAAGCAGATCGACACCTCGAATGTCGCCGGGCTCAAGCAAGTCTGGAGCTACAAGTTCCCGGCGGAGCTCCAGCAAGGCTTCGAGGCGACGCCGATCGTGAACGGCCGCTACCTGTTCGTGACGGGGCCGAAGGACAACGTCTACGCGTTCGATGCGATCACCGGCAGGCAACTCTGGCACTACGATCCGAAGCTCGGTCCCGAGGCCTTCAAGAACGCGTGCTGCGACGTCGTGAATCGCGGCGTCGCGCTCTACGGCAAGAACGTCTATGTCGCGATGTTGAGCGGCGACATCGTCGCGCTCGATGCGCAGAGTGGGGAGGTCAAATGGAAAAAGCAATTGGTCGAGCCGGGCACGGGCTACGCATTTTCGCTTGCGCCGCTCGCGCTGGACGGCGCCATCGTCGTGGGCAACTCGGGCGGGGAATACGGTGCGCGCGGCTTCATCGTCGCGGTGAACGCCGATGACGGTTCGATTCTCTGGAAGCGCAACACGATTCCCGCGCCCGGGGAGAAGGGCGGCGACAGTTGGCCGAAGGGGATGTACGAGCACGGCGGCGGCGCGGCCTGGATGACGGGCACCTTCGATCCCGAATCGAAGACGCTCTACTGGGGCGTCGGCAACCCGGGACCGTGGCTCGCCTCCATGCGCCCCGGCGACAACCTCTACTCCGATTCGATGCTCGCGATGGATTCGAAGACGGGAGACATCAAATGGCACTTCCAGTACACGAGCAACGACACCTGGGATTACGACGGCGTCAATCCAGGCATGTTCGCGAAGATCAACTATGAAGGCAAGGACTACGACGCGCTGCTGCACTTCGACCGCAACGGCTTTTTCGATGCGATTGATCGCCAGACCGGCAAGCTCATCTACGCCAAGCCGTTCGTGAAGGTGACGTCCGTCACGGGTTACAAGGCCGACGGCACACCGATCGAGGATCAGGCGATGTACCCGAAAGTCGGCACGACGATCGACACTTGCCCGAGCTTCCTCGGCGGCACCAACTGGTGGTCGAAGTCCTACGATCCCACCACCCATCTCGCGTTCGTTCCCGCGCTGCACGGCTGCATGCAGCTCTCGGGCAAATCCGTCGACTACATGGAAGGGCTGCCGTATCTCGGCGAAGGATTCACGATCCATCCGGAGCCTGGCAGCAAGGGCTATGGCGAGCTCGTGGCGATCGACGCCAACACCGGCAAGAAGGTCTGGAGCCACTGGAGCAAGATGCCGTGGAACGGCGGCATCGTGACCACGGCGGGCGGGCTGCTGTTCTCCGGCGCGCTCGACGGCCACCTCTACGCCTTCGACGAGAAGACCGGCAAGGTGCTCTGGAAGAGCCCTCAACTCGCGAGCGGCATCGTCGCGCAGCCGTCGGTCTTCGAAGCGAACGGCAAGGAATATGTCGCGGTCCTCGCAGGTTATGGCGGCGCCAACCCGATCTGGGGCGGCCCGATGGCGAAGGTCGCCGACAAGGTTCCGCGCGGCGGCACGCTCTATGTGTTCGCGCTCGGCAAGAGCTGATCGTTTTATCGAGCTGGAGCGCAAGATCATGAACACACGATTCACCTCGTTCGCCTTCGCGGGCATATTGCTCGCCGCCACCGTCGGCGCGGCACCCGCCTTGGCGGCAGATGTATCCGCGACGGCTGCCGTGAGCGCGCCGTCGTTCGACAACGCGCAGGTTGCGCATGGCAAGAGCCTGTACTCGAGCGCATGCGCCAAGTGTCACGGCGCGAACCTTCAGGGCATGGCGGGGCCGGCCCTGAGCGGTCCGGCGTTTGCGCCCGAAGGCCATTCGCATCTGACGATCGGCGGCATCTACAAGTACATGTCGACGAACATGCCGGCCGATCGCCCGGGCCAGATGAAAGACCAGGAGTACGCGGACCTCATGGCGTTCCTCCTCTATTCGAACGGATATCGCCCGAAAGCGGCGAAGCTCACTGCCGAGACCGCGCGTACGTCTTCGACGCCGCTCGTCGCCGGCCCGGGGCAATGAAGCGGCTGGCCGTTGTCGTCATGCAAATGAACGCTGCAAGCGCGTAAGCGCCAACAAACTGTGACTCTAGGAGACACGCGATGGATATGTTCGACCTGAAGAAGCTAGGCCTCGATATCGAGTACCCGTATGCGACGCAATACGAGAACTACATCGACGGCAAGTGGGTGCCGCCCGTAGGTGGCGAATACTTCGACAACCTCTCGCCGATCAACGGCAAGCCGTTCTGCCGCATCCCGCGCTCCGCGGCCCCCGACATCGACCTCGCGCTCGATGCCGCGCACAAGGCGCGGCGCAAGTGGAGCAAAACCTCGGCGACCGAGCGCGCGAACCTGCTGCTTGCCGCGGCGGACCGCATGGAGAAGAACCTGAAGCTGCTCGCCGTCGCGGAGACGATCGACAACGGCAAGCCGCTGCGCGAAACGATGGCCGCCGATCTGCCGCTCGCCGTCGATCACTTCCGTTACTTCGCGGGCTGTATCCGCGCTCAGGAAGGCGGGATTTCGGAGCTCGACGACAACACGGTCGCCTATCACTTTCACGAGCCGATCGGCGTCGTCGGCCAGATCATTCCATGGAACTTCCCGCTGCTCATGGCGGCCTGGAAGCTCGCGCCCGCGCTCGCCGCGGGCTGCTGCATCGTCATGAAGCCCGCCGAGCAAACGCCTGCTTCGGTCCTCGTGCTGATGCAGATCATCGGCGACTTGTTCCCGCCGGGCGTGATCAACATCGTCAACGGCTTCGGCAAAGAGGCCGGCGAAGCGCTCGCGACGAGCAAGCGTGTCGCGAAAATCGCGTTTACCGGCTCGACGCCGGTCGGCAAGCACATCCTGCGTGCCGCGGCCGAGAACCTCATTCCGAGCACGGTCGAGCTCGGCGGCAAGAGCCCGAACATCTTCTTCGCCGACGTGCTCGACCGCGACGATGCATTCCTCGACAAGGCGCTCGAAGGGCTCGCGATGTTCGCGCTGAACCAGGGCGAGGTTTGCACGTGCCCTTCGCGCGTGATGATCCAGGAGTCGATCTACGAGCGCTTCATCGAGAAAGCCATCGCGCGCGTGCAGGCGATCAAGGCCGGCCATCCGCTCGATCCGTCCACGATGATCGGCGCGCAGGCTTCGCAGCAGCAGCTCGACAAGATCATGTCGTATATCGATATCGGACGAGGGGAAGGCGCGACCTGCCTCACGGGCGGCGAACGCAGAAGCCCGGCCGAAGGTCTCGCGAGCGGCTACTACGTGATGCCGACGATGCTGCTGGGAAACAACAGCATGCGCGTCTTCCAGGAGGAGATCTTCGGTCCCGTGGCGTCGGTGATGACGTTCAAGGACGAAGCCGAGGCGATCGAGCTCGCGAACGATACGTACTATGGACTGGGCGCCGGCGTCTGGACGCGTGACGGGACGCGTGCGTACCGCATGGGCCGCGAGATCGAAGCGGGTCGGGTCTGGACCAACTGCTATCACCTCTATCCGGCGCATGCCGCGTTCGGCGGGTACAAGCAGTCGGGGATCGGGCGCGAGACGCACAAGATGGCGCTCTCGAACTACCAGCAGACGAAGTGTCTGCTCGTCAGCTACGACGCAAAGCCGCTCGGCTTTTTCTGATCGGAGGAACGGGTAGAGGGCCGGCGGAGTAATGCCGGCCGGCGGCTGTCCGGCATACGGCGGCCGGCCCCAAAAAGAAAAACGCCGGGTGTCTCGGAACCCGGCGTGAATTGCACGTACAGAGCGGAGCGGTTGACGCTCCGCGGACCCACATGCAAGGGCGACGCGACGCCCGAAGGCGATCGCGTGCGTTGGTGTTGCTTAGAACTTGTGGATGATGCCGGCGCCGACGGCGATTTGGTTCCGCGACGTCGATGCACCGATGCCGTCGCCGATGTTCGCCGTTGCGTTCACGACGGAGATCGAGGAACTGGTGGCGCTCGTGCTCGTTACGTTCAGCGTCTGACCCGATGCGTGCTGGTACGCTTCGAGCAGGTAGAAGCCGGTGCGCTTCGACAGCGAGTAGAACTGCGACAGGTTGAACTGGTTGTACGTCGCGCTGCCCGCGCCGTCAGCCGCGGCCTTACGCGTGTAGCTGTAGCCAGCGGCCAGGTCGAGCGTCGGCATGGCCTTCCAGTGCACCACGGCGCCAGCCGTGTTGAAGACGGCTTCGTTCGTGAAACCCGAACCCACACCCGGGAGGTACTGGACGTTCGTGTACGAGAACGTCACGTCGAAGGTCGACGAGAACTGCCAGCCGCCCGTCACGCCGATACGCTGCTGCGCACGTGCGAACTTGTAGCCGTTGTTGATGCCCGACACGGCCGGCTCGTTGCTCGTTCCGATGGTCGGGTTCGTATCCGTGGAATTGCCGTTTGCGACGGCGGAATTCCAAGCCTGCGTGGTCGTGCGCGTGTTGTTGATGTGCTGGTAACCCACGCCGAGGCCGAACGGACCCGCCTTATAGTTCGCCGCGAGGCTCCAAGCCGAATCGGTCGCTTCGCTGCCGGCCACGCCGCCGAGCGAGTACGAGCCGCTGACCGTCAGGCCGGCGAGCGTCGGCGACGTATAGACGATCGAGTTGTTCGCACGGTAGTTCGTGTCGAGCGAGTCGATATCACCCGGGTGCGCGCCGAATGCGCCCGTCAGCCACGTCGTCGGGCTCCACGGCGACAGCAGCGTGTAGTAAGGCGTGTACTGACGGCCGAGGGTAAGCGTACCGTACGTGTCGTTCGTCACACCCACCCAGGCTTGCCGATGGAACATGAGGCTCGACGTGGAATTCGTGCCGTTCATGATGTTGAAGCCTTGCTCCAACGTGAAGATCGCCTTCGTGCCGCCACCGAGATCTTCGCTGCCCTTCAGGCCGAAGCGGTTGCCGGCCCAGACGCCGTTGATCATCTTGAACACGTGGGCGCCGCCGGACGTCTTGCCCGTCGATGCCGAGTTGTTGATATAGCCGAGGCCTGCATCGACGATACCGTACAGCGTCACGCTGCTTTGAGCATGAGCGGCGCCAGCGGCGAGCCCGGTGACAGCCATCGCGACCATCGTGGTAAGTACACGCTTCTTCATCAGATCTCCAAGCTTTCGAGACTTTACGTTTTGATTTGCGACCTACAGCGACTTTTGTGACGCTTATAAGTCATCGTACAACAGCGAACCGGGTGCATTTTCGGGGTCTCGAGTCATTTCGAGGCATTAGGGAAAATCTCTATGTAAGCTTTTGTTGGCTGATAGTAGTCGGACAACATATGATGGGCGCCCTGACCGCTGATCGCACGCAACCGGGGTGCGTGCCGCGCCGCTCGGGCGGCGGAGGCGGCCGACGCAAGCCGGCGTCAGGCGGATGTCAGGACGCGAGCAGGCACCAGATCTAAAACAGAAACGACGGAGAAGGAATGCGCAATTGGACCGTGCGAGGCAGCCTGCTGGCGGCATTGGTGTTGTTTGCGGCAATGATGGTGATCGGCGGCGTCGTCAGCGTGGGCGCACTTCAGCGCGCCAACGCCAACGCCACGCACGAGCGTGACATGGCGCGGCAGGTCATCCTCGTCAATGACGGCTACAAGGACACGACACGGACGCGCTCGGCGCTGACGAGGGCCTACGCGGCGCTCAAGGAGAGCGGCGACAAGACCACGCGCGACGGGGCGTTGAAGAGCGCGCAGGTCACGATCGATCGCGCCGCCGAGGAGACCGAGGCCTTCCGCCGGGCGCCACGGTTCGAGGGGCTGGATGATGCGCTGAAACAACAGTTGCTCGATGCATCGGACCGGCTCGCCGTCCATCTGAAATCCGCCTTCCAGGCGTTGCAAAACGACGACACCGCGGCCTACGTCGTGATCAACGACCGCGACATCCGGAACGATGGGATCGCTTATTCGGCAGCCGTCGAGAAATTTCAGAAGCTTTCCCATGCGCTCGCCGACGACTCGGCCGCCCAGTCCGACCGCGAGTATCGATGGGTCTTCGGCATGGTCGTGGCGGGCGTCTCGCTTGCGCTCGCCGTGATCGTCGCCACGCACTTCGCGCTGCGGCGCATCGTCATCGGGCCGCTCAAGCAAGCGGCAGCCGTGCTGGACCGGATCGCGGCGAACGACCTGACCGTCGACGTGCCGGAAGCCGGCGCGAACGAGATCGGACAGCTTTTCTCGGCGATGCGGCGCATGCGGCAAGGCCTTTGGCAGGCCGTTTCGGGCGTGCGCGAGAACTGCGACGCGATCCACACGGCCGCACGCGAAATCGCCGCGGGCAATCTCGACCTGTCGAGCCGCACCGAGCAGCAATCAGCCTCGCTCGAGGAAACGGCGGCGAGCATGGAGCAGCTCACGTCGACCGTGAGGCGCAATGCCGACAACGCGCGCGAGGCGAGCGGCCTCGCGTCGAGCGCCGCCGAGGTCGCGGCGCGCGGCGGCGATGTCGTCGAGCGAGCCGTCAAGACGATGAACGCCGTATCGGCGAGCTCGCAGAAGATCGCGGACATCACCGGCATCATCGACAGCATCGCGTTTCAGACCAACATCCTGGCGTTGAACGCGGCCGTCGAATCGGCGCGCGCCGGCGAGCTCGGGCGTGGTTTCGCCGTGGTCGCCGGCGAAGTGCGATCGCTCGCGCAGCGCAGTGCCGCGGCTGCCCAAGAGATCAAGGCGTTGATCGGCGCATCGGTCGAAGATGTGAAGAACGGCAACGCGCTCGTCGCCGAAGCCGGACGCACGATGAGCGAAATCGTCACGGCTGTCGGTAACGTCGCGAAGATCATGGCCGAGATCACGTCGGCCACTACCGAGCAAAGCATCGGCATCGAGCAGGTCGGCGAGGCCGTGAGCCAGATGGATCAGGTGACGCAGCAAAACGCGGCGCTCGTCGAACAATCGGCGGCCGCCGCCAGCGCGCTCGAGCAGCAGGCGAGTGCGACCGCGCAGGCAGTCGCCGCGTTTCGATTGAGTGCCGCTTGAAGCAGCGCTCGATCACTTACTCCGAGCCGTCGCTCCGCCGGCTTGCGTGGCGCAGCCGCTCACGGCTGTTGGAGAGATGCATGCGCATCGCCGCGCGGGCGCTCTCGGCGTCGTGCCGGGCGATCGCATCGAGGATGGCTTCGTGCTCGCGGTTCACGATCGATAGATAGACTTCGGGATCTTCGTGAGCAATGCTCGCGGAGTCGACGCGCTCGCGCGGAATCAACGCCGTGCCGAGCTGCGTGAGGATATCGACGAAATAGCGGTTGCCCGTGGCGCGCGCAATCGAGATATGAAACTGCAGATCGGGCTCGACGCTTTCGGGACCGCCTTTACGCGACGCCGTCAGCGAGTCCAGCGCCGCGCGAATGCGTGCGACATCGTCGGGCTGCGCGCGCTGCGCGGCGAGGCCCGCGCATTCGGTCTCGAGGCTGATGCGCAACTCGAGAATGGCCAGTACGTCGCGCAGCGTCGTGCCCGGCGCGACATCGAGGCCGAGCCCCTTGCCCGACGTTTCGAGCACGAAGCTGCCGATGCCGTGCCGCGTTTCGATCATCCTGGCCGCCTGCAGCCGTGAGATCGCCTCGCGAATGACCGTCCGGCTGACATTCATCGTTTCCATCAGCTGCGACTCCGTCGGCAGCTTGTCGCCGGGCTTCAGCGAGCTCGATTCGATCTGCTCGGTCAGGCGGTTGACGACGAACTCCGCCAGGTTACGAGCGCGGCGTGGTGCGGCGGCGGTGGAAGACGGCGCTGACATCGGTGGACCTCTTCGGGAACAGCTTATATATGGAGAACCTGTTTCATTATAGCGAGGGGGACGACCGTCGTCTGACAACCGCCCCCCGCGAAGACACCATTTTTGTTATTCGAACG
>JBCNPL010000110.1:0-7224 GCA_039593375.1 Paraburkholderia sp.
TCAGCGCCCGAACGGCGCCGACTGTGCACCGCATGTCGGATCCCGAAAATGCTCACCTGTGAGCCGCCTTTCACGTTGGCCCCACGAGAAGAGTAATATCGCGCCGGGCAAATCAGCGATGCAATCCCTCACGATGTCGACAAGAACGACGACCATGACGACCGGTGACGCGCCGATCGGCATTTTCGATTCCGGGTTGGGAGGTCTGTCCGTGCTCGAGGCCATTCGCCGACAGCTCCCCGACGAGTCCGCCATTTATCTCGCCGATTCCGGTTATGCGCCATACGGCGTGAAATCAAACGACTTCATTCAGCAACGCAGCATGGCGCTCGCGCGATGGCTGTTGGATAACGGCGCAAAAATGCTCGTCGTCGCCTGCAATACGGCAACGACGCATGCGATCGGCCATTTGCGAGCCACGCTCGAGGTTCCGATCGTGGGCGTCGAACCGGGCGTCAAACCCGCGGCGCTGACGTCGGCTACCGGCGTAGTCGGCGTGCTGGCCACGGCCGCCACGCTGCGCAGCGAACGATTGCAAGCCCTCGTTTCGAGCTACGGAGGAAACTGCCGGTTCGTCTTTCAGGCGGGCCATGGACTCGTCGAACTCATCGAAGAAGGGGCGATCGCGAGCCCGGCCATGGACGCTCTGCTCTTGAAGCATTTGACGCCGATGGCGGAAGCCGGTGCCGACACGGTGATACTGGGATCGACACATTTCGCGCTGCTGACTTCCGGCATCCGTCGTTTGTTCGGCGATCGCTTTCGGCTTGTCGAGACCAGTTCTGCAATCGCTCGAAGAACGCAGGACCTGCTGACGAAGCATGATCTCAGTGCGGCGACCGCAAGCAACGCTACGGTTCGCTTGTTTTCGACAGCCTCTGCAAACGCAGGACGTCTCGCGTTGGAAAGCCTCGCGTCGCGATTGATGGGTGACGGTTGCGAGACGTCGCCAATCCGCATCGACATGCCGAAGCTCTGATGGCCGAATTCCCGAAAACACTCACCTTCGAACAGTAACGCCTCCCGCTTCGGACCCGTAAACGCTCACCTTTCGATGCGCACACGACCGATGCGCGGCAACCTGCAATCCCGAAAACACTCACCTGTAGGAGCGCGCCGCCTTCGCAGCGGGCGCCTTCCATATCGACTGAAAGCGGGTCGCCGTTGCCGCGGCGGCCATCCAGCTCGGCGAAAAATTCGATCCCGAAAACTCTCACCTCCGCTGGCTCCTGGAAAAGCTCACCGCAAGCGGGGCTATGCCGTCAAAAGCGAACCTTCATTTGAAACCCGATGGTGAACGGCAGGTTGTCCGATGGAATAGGCGGCACGAGAATGAAGTTGATACCCACGCGTTTGTAGCTCGTCATGACGATCGGCGCGGCGACGGGCCCGATCGAATGGTCGTGCCCGAATCCCCACCTGCCGTAGTTATAGCCGGAGATGATCCCACCCATCACGGCGAGCCGGACGAATCCCCAGTGCACGAACTCGGGCGCCCATACGCCGCCGCCATACCACGACGGACGTGCAAGCGAGTTTCGAAAACCACCGGCCGTCACGGCCCATTGACCGTTGAGCCAGCATTCCGCGCCGAGCCCCGGGTTGAAGTCCTCGAACGACTGTTTCGGATGGATGTGATGCGAGCCGACCATCGCGTCGACCCAGAAGCCGCCGTTGCACCAATCGGCATGGGCGCTAGTCGAAGCGCTCGCGCCCAGCAAGGTCAGTAGCGCCGCTCCGACCGATCGCCAACGTTTCCCGAACACACTCCCTGTATCCATCCCCATCCGCGAAAGGCGCATAACCGCGAGCTCCGTTCGGCGATAGGCAAGCAGCCGGCCGCCGGGTTGTTGTCAGTCGCGGCTCGGCGCCGCTCGCCGGGCACTGTACAGCAATGATCGTGCGTTGTGCGTCGAGGAAATATTCGGATGGACAAGCAAGCCCGCCAAAGTAAAGGCTCGTGCGAAACCGATGCAGTCTCCGCGTGGATGCGGCCTTATAGACCGAGATCCGACAGGCTCGGGTGATCGTCGGGCCGGCGGCCGAGCGGCCAGTGATAGAGACGGTCGCTCTCGCGTATCGGAAGATCGTTGATGCAGGCGAACCGGCGCGCCATCAAGCCGCGCTCGTCGAACTCCCAGTTCTCGTTGCCATACGAGCGGAACCAATTGCCCGAATCATCGTGCCACTCATAGGCGAACCGAACGGCGATGCGATTGCCGTCGTGCGCCCATAGTTCCTTGATGAGCCGGTAATCGAGTTCCTTCGCCCACTTGCGGCGCAGGAATGCCACGATCTCGGCGCGCCCGGTGACGAACTCGGCGCGATTGCGCCAGACGCTTTGAGGCGTATAGGCCAGCGCGACGCGCTCGGGGTCGCGCGTATTCCAACCGTCTTCGGCGGCGCGCACTTTCTGGATCGCGGTTTCGCGTGTAAACGGCGGCAACGGCGGGCGCATTTCGTCTTGCTGATTCGTCGTGGACATCGATATCTCCTTGAAATCGAGGTGGCCGGTCAATTCCTTTTCGGGATTCGCGGGGTTTTCAAGCGTGCACGCGCGGTGCGCGGCGTCGCGGAGCGCATCGCGCCGAGCAAACGTTCGGCCGCGGCGCGTGCGTCACGCGCCGCGCTCGGCGCACCGCTCACCAGCGCAACGCCGATCGCGCCATCAATCAGAATCAGCCATTGCCGCGCGAGCGCTGCCGCCTCGCGCGCGGTACCGTTCGTCCCGGCGAGATGCGCTTCGAGCAACGATTGAACGAACCGTTGCAGTTGCGCCTTGTGATCGCGCGCAACGACACGGATCGGGTCTTCGGGCGCGCCGATTTCGCCCGAC
This sequence comes from Paraburkholderia sp., assembly GCA_039593375.1. GTDB lineage: Bacteria > Pseudomonadota > Gammaproteobacteria > Burkholderiales > Burkholderiaceae > Trinickia. The sequence continues at coordinate 2,837 of JBCNPL010000110.1, forward strand.
GCATTGAGAAACGCGCAACCGTGGAAACCCGGCGACGCGAACCATTCGCGCAGCACATCGAACATTCCGAGCAGCTGCGCGCGTGGCGTCCGTCCGCTTCGCCGTGTGCCCTCGACGAACCAGTTCATCCAGCGTTCATGTCGGCGGGCAAGCGCCGCGGCAACGAGGGCGTCCTTCGATTCGAAGTGCGTATAAAAGCTCTTGCGCGTGGTTGCGGACTGCCGAACGATCGCATCCACGCCGGTCGCGTGAATTCCGCCCGCATAAACGAGCGTCTCCGCCGCTTCGAGCAGACGCTCGCGTACGGTCAAGCTCGATGAAGCCGCTTCGTCCATATCGGCGAGGTGTCGATCAAGTGCTGTCATGGGCACAAAGTAGAACGATCATTCTCCTTTGTCAAGCATTGAGTAGAACGATCGTTCCCCTCGAATTTCTTTCTACTTTCGATTGACCTCTGCGCGCACGGCGCTTTGTCGGCGAGCCGCGCGCGTATAAGCTACGAGTTGGACGAATTCACGGTGGGATAGCGATGACACTTCAAGACACGGTGACGAGACTGACACCGCGACTGATCCTCGCGGTAGCGGTTGCCTCGACGTCGGCGCTGATGCCAGCCTGCACGCCGCTACGCGTCGTCACTCATACGGTCGGCACCAACGAAGCGCGCGTGCCGCCCGGGCGATATTCGCTCGACGCTCACCACTGGAGCATCATCTTCGACGTCGACCATCTGAAGTACTCACGCTTCGCCATTCGGTTCGATCGGGCGCACGCCACGCTCGACTGGAAGCAGGGGGGACTCGAGGCGAGCACGGTCGATGTTGCGATCGACGCATCGAGCGTCGACACGAATGTGCCGTTGCTCGACAAACTAGTAAAGGGTAAGGACATGTTCGATGTCGAGACCTACCCGACGATTCGCTTCGTTAGCACGCGCTTCGTCCACACAGGCGCCGCCGCCGGCAAATTGGAAGGGGATCTGACGATCCGAGGCGTCACGCGCCCCGTCGCGTTGGACGTGACATTCAACGGCTATGGGCCCAACCCGCTGACGAAGGAGGACACGCTCGGATTTTCGGCCAGCGGCAAATTCAGCCGCTCGCAATTCGGCCTGACTACTTGGTACCCCGCGGTAGGCGACGAAGTGCGCGTGAGGATCGAGGCCGAGTTCGAGAAAAAGAAGGCGGGGGCGCCGCAGGGGGACAGCGACGCGCAATGACCGCCTTTGCGATCTGTGGCCGTGGCCGCGCGACGGTCAAGCGCCGGTCCAATCGAGAATGACTTTGCCGCTCTCGCCGGAGAGCATCGTCGAGAACGCCTTCTGATAGTCGTCGACGGAGAAGTGGTGCGTAAGAATCGGCGACAAGTCGAGCCCGCTTTGCAGCATGGCGACCATCTTGTACCAGGTCTCGAACATCTCGCGCCCATAGATGCCCTTGATCTCGAGACCCTTGAAAATGACTTGATTCCAGTCGATCGCCGTTTGCGCGGGCGGAATCCCGAGCAACGCAACCTTGCCACCGTGGTTCATCGCTTCGAGCAGGCTCGTGAAGGCACTGGGAACGCCGGACATTTCAAGACCCACATCGAAGCCTTCCGTCATATGCAGGTCGCTCATCACGTCGCGCAGCGATTCGCGGGCGACGTTGACCGCGCGTGTCGCACCCATCTTGCGCGCCAGCGCGAGCCGGTAATCGTTGACATCGGTGATGACGACGTTGCGCGCGCCGACGTGCTTCGCTATCGCCGCGGCCATGATGCCGATCGGTCCGGCGCCGGTAATCAGAACGTCCTCGCCGACGAGATTGAACGATAGCGCCGTATGCGTCGCATTGCCGAACGGATCGAAGATCGAGGCGAGGTCGTCTGAAATTTCGTCGGGAATCCTGAATGCGTTGAACGCGGGAATGACGAGATATTCGGCGAACGCGCCCTCGCGATTGACACCGACGCCCACCGTGTTGCGGCATAGATGGCGCCGCCCCGCGCGACAGTTGCGGCAAAACCCGCAGGTGATGTGCCCTTCGCCCGACACGCGATCGCCGATCGAAAACCCGCGCACCTCCTGCCCCATCTCGACGATTTCGCCGACATATTCATGGCCGACATGCATCGGCACGGGAATCGTTCTCTGCGCCCAGTCGTCCCACTTCCAGATATGGATGTCGGTACCGCAGATCGCCGTCTTCCTGATGCGGATCAGGACATCGTTGTGGCCGACCTCGGGCTTCGCCACATCGGTCAACGTGAGACCCGGCGCGCGTTCGAGCTTTGCAAGCGCTTTCATCTGTTCCTCTCCCTCTTCGCTCGATCAAATGACGCCGAGCGTCATGCCGACACGCTTGAACGCGTCGACGGCGCGATCGATCTGCTCCGGCGTATGCGCCGCGCTCATTTGCGTGCGAATGCGCGCCCGTCCCTTGGGAACGACGGGATAGGAGAACCCGATGACGTAGACGCCCTCGTGCAGCAGTGCATCGGCCATGCGCGAGGCGACCATTGCGTCGCCGAGCATGACTGGAATGATCGGGTGCTCACCCGGTACCAGCGTAAAACCGGCAGCGCTCATCGCCTCCCGGAAACGCTCACCGTTCGCGCGGACACGCCTGCGCAGATGTGTGCCTTCCGCGCTCTGCAAAAGCTCCAGCACCTTCAGCGAAGCAGCGGCGATGCTCGGCGCGAGCGTATTGGAAAAGAGGTAGGGTCGTGAGCGTTGCCGCAACAACTCGACGATCTCCCGGCGCGCGGCGACGTACCCGCCCGACGCACCGCCAAGCGCCTTCCCGAGCGTGCCCGTCACGATGTCGATGCGCCCTTCGACGCCGCAATGTTCCGGCGTGCCTCGCCCGTGCTCGCCGATGAAGCCGACCGCGTGCGAATCGTCGACCATCACGAGCGCGCCGTAGCGATCCGCGAGATCGCAGATGCCGGCCAGGTTCGCGATGATGCCGTCCATCGAGAATACGCCGTCCGTCGCGATCAGCTTGAAGCGCGCGCCGGCGGCATCCGCTTCGCGCAGCTTCGCCTCGAGGTCGGCAAGATCGTTGTTCTTGTAGCGATAGCGCTTCGCTTTGGAGAGCCGTATGCCGTCGATGATGCTCGCATGGTTGAGCTCGTCGCTGATGATTGCGTCGTTTTCGTCGGTCAACGTTTCGAACAGGCCGCCGTTCGCGTCGAAACAGCTCGAGTAAAGAATCGAGTCGTCCGTGCCGAGGAACGCCGCGAGGGCGCGCTCGAGTTCCTTGTGCACGGATTGCGTGCCGCAGATGAAGCGCACCGACGCCATGCCGAACCCGTCGTTCTCGAGTCCTTCCTTCGCGGCCGCGACAAGCCTCGTATCGTCGGCAAGACCCAGATAGTTGTTCGCACAGAAGTTCAGCAAATCCTCGCCGCTCGCGAGGCGCACCGCGGCGGACTGCGGACTCGCAATCACGCGTTCCGACTTGTAGAAACCATCGGCGCGGATCTGATCGATCGTGCTGCGCAGATGGGCGAGAAAGGTTTCGCGCATCGAAGGCTCCTGTAAGAGTCGCATTGCACCGCATTGCTTGCCGGGGTGTCCGGCGAAGCGCGGCCCTGTTGCTGTTATAGTCGCTTATCGCATCCAGCGGACAATTTCGTTTTTTCGAACAAAAGTTCGATATACCGAACAACTCTAAGCGATCGGAAACCAAATGGCAAGCACCGCCAACAGGCGTGGCCCGCGCGCGCCGTCGTCGCCGTCCTCATCGCCTGCCGCAACGGCGCTCGGCGCACCGCCGCGGGTGGGCGAACAGATCCAAAGGCTGCGCACCGAGCGCAACATGACGCTCGACGATCTCTCGCGTTCCGCCGGCGTATCGAAGTCGATGCTTTCGGAGATCGAGCGCGACAAGGCGAATCCGACGATCGCGGTTGCATGGCGGCTGACGAACGCACTGGGGGTCAGCCTCGACCAGCTGTTCGCGGCACAAAAGACACCGGAGACAATCAGCGTGTCGGGGCCGCACGATATCCCGACACTCGACGGCCACGATGCCAAATATCAGCTTCGCGTCTGGGGCCCGATCGAGCTGGCCGGCAAGTTCGAATGGTACGAGCTGACGCTGCAGGCCGGCGGAGCGCTAGTCTCGAACGCGCACGAGCCCGGTACGCGCGAGCACCTGACCGTTTTGCAGGGAACGATCGAAGTGGAGGCGAACGGCATCACAAAACGTCTCAAGACCGCTGATACGGCTCGATACGCCGCCGACGTCCCGCACGCCGTTCGCAACGCAGGTAAGAGCGACGCGAAAGCGCTGCTCGTCGTTATCCACGGCTAATCTGGCACCCAAAACCGAGGTTTTCCACCGGGCCGAGATGCTGTATATTCATACAGTACTTATCTCGAAAATGGGCGCGGGCCATGA
>JBCNPL010000111.1:0-7167 GCA_039593375.1 Paraburkholderia sp.
CCCCGATTCGGGCGGCCGCGTCAGCGGCGCAAGCTGATCGGCGTGCGCGTTGACGTCCTTGAGGAACGCCGCGAGGTTCTGCGAGACCGGCGTGAGCATCAGCTGCTTGACGCCGCGATAGTACTCAGTCAGCAGACGCTGCTCGACGACGTCGCCCTGATAGAGCCCGAACGAAACCGCGAGCGGTTTGTCGCGGCGATATTGCTCGAGCTGATCGATGCGGTCCTCGAGGATATCCATCGCCTGCAGACGCGATTGCAGATCGTCGCGTTTTTGCTGGATGCGCACGATGTTGTCGAGGTCCGCCTGCACATTGGCCACGAGCTGCTGATTGCCGATCGTCGACCAGGTCCAGCCGCCCAACGCGAGCGCAAGGGCGGCGACGAACGCGAAAAACGTCCCGTACCGCAGCCGCTGTTTGGCGGGGCTCGCGAACTGCCGTACCGTTTGCTTGTCCGCGAATATCACCTTGGAGAAGAGATCGCGCAGAAAGAAGCCGTTCTTCGAAGTGGGCGGTTGCGCGGCCGGCAGATTGTCGGCCGAAAGACCGAAGCGCTGTCCGATCCGCTGCGCGGCGGCGCTGTTCGTGATGCCTTCTTGCAGCGCGCTCGTGAAATAGAAGCCGCGCAAGATCGGCTTGTATTGAAACGGGTTGTTCTCGAAAAGCGTGGCGAGAAACACGCGCAGCGCCGGCTTGATCGAGAGAAATTCGAGCGGAAAGCTGAGCTGACCCGGGGCGAGCTTGGTGCCGCGATTGAGCGCCATCTGCGCCACGCTGATTTCCTTGAGACCCTCGTAGAGCTCTTCGAAACGCTCGTCGAACAGCGCGACGACATCGCGTTTCTCGTCCGGCTCGTAAGGCAGCGTCGCGCCCCAGACGCGATCGTATTCATGGCGCTCCCCGCCGCTGAAGAATTCCGAGAATCCGGTGATGAGGTCCGCCTTCGTGAACATGACGTAGACGGGAGCGAAGACTTCGAGCTTCTCGGTCAGCTCCTGTACGCGCTGGCGCAGACTCCGCGCGAGATTGATCGTCGCATCGGGGCGGCCGGCCGTCAGCTCCGCGATGCTCGCGGTGACGATGATGCCGTTGATCGGCGCGCGGGGCCGGTAACGTTTGAGCAGGCCGAGGAAGCCGAGCCATTCGGTGCGGTCTTCCTCATGGACCGAGTATCGGCCCGCCGTATCGAGCAGAATGCCCTCGGTCGTGAAGAACCAATCGCAGTTGCGCGTGCCGCCGATCCCGTGAACGACGGCATCGCGCTTTTCCGCGAACGGAAACTGCAACCCCGAGTTCAGCACGGCGCTGCTTTTGCCGGCGGCGGGATTGCCGATGATGATGTACCACGGCAGTTCGTAGAGCGCCGAGCCGCCCGTTAGCTGGCCGATCTTCGATGTCTTGATCGTGCGGACGGCATCGACGAGACGCGTGCGCAGGGCATCGAGTTCGGCCTGGCGGGCCGGTTGAGCGGTAGTGGCTGCCGGCTTCTCCGCTTCGGCTTGCTGCTCGAGCATGTCGCCCAGCTTGCGATTGGCGCGGCGCGTCGCGGCAGTCCGCCAAAGCCAGACGATGACGGCGAGCGCGAGCAGGGCGCCGAGCGCGAGCGCGGGCCAGACGAGTGGAGCGTCGTACCAGAGCGCTATCCCGAAGAGGATCGCCGCGATGACGAGAAGCCCGACGACGGTCATCGTGCGCTTATGGAAAACTGCATTGAGAAAGCGTTGCATAAGGCGTTCTTCTATACGAATGCGAATGGCATGACGCGATGTGCGAGATTCCCCGAAATACGTTTCACTTGCCCGCGATCGCGGCGGCCCGCGCGCGTGCAAGGACGAATCCCGGCTTGTGGTATTCGACGTGTCCGAGGTCCATCAGCTTCCATCGTCCGCCCCACGTCAAGCCGACTTGCTCGGCTGTTTGCCCGTAGAGCTGATAACCCCGCATCGCCCACGGATCCTTTTCCGATATCACGAGCTTGCCGTCCCGCAAAAAAGCGTTATCGGCTGCAAGCCCGTACTGGTGATAACTCTGATAGGCGGCCGCATTCGTTACTCCCCCGAGCTTCGCAAGCCGGTCCTGCCGTTCCGGACTGCGATAACCTTCGAGCAAAGCCATTTCATAGCCGTATTGCTCGCGCATGATCTTGTACACGAGCAATAAGCGCGTTCTGAAGTCGCTATCGAGCAGACTCCAGTCTCTGCTGGCATCCACCAGCGCTGGACGGACCTGTTCGACTTCCTGCGTCGCAAATACCTCCGGTGGCAATGGCGGCGGTGGAACGAGCTGTTCACCTTGCAGCAGCGCGGCGATTTTCTCGTCGGGCACCCGCGTGTCGTCGTCATACTCGGATAGCTGACCGCCGCGCAATGCAATTGCCAGAAAAGGAGGCGCGGCAAGGATACCTGCGGTAATCAAAATCAGCAAGCGATGGCGAATCAGTATTTTTTTCGTGCCACTAAACAGCAATTGGGAAATTGTTACTGATTGCGAAAAGCGAGCGCGTACTTCGGTCATGCGTTTGCTTGTGTGAAGGCCGATGCGCCGGTGTAGCTGAAGGACTGCATTCACGAGCGCCGCGCGTGCCGGCGGCAAAAGCAGCACGGCTGCCACCGTCACGGCGAGCGCGAAATAAGCGGTAAGCGCAATGACAATCAAGGTCGGCCCGTAGATGTGAAATAAATTGTCTTTTGTAATGCTTGCTCTTAGAATCTGGCCAGCCTGCTGCAAGGGAGGCCGGATCACATTATCAACTCGAATTAATCCCGGATTCAATGAGGCTGTGAATGAGTGCGCCGGACAGCCGCGATTCCAAAGCGCGGCCGAGCTTGCTTTCCGATACCGCCCACGATGGAGCCGACAACGGGTCGCGCATTCTCGCGAACCTCGAAGGCCGCGTCGTTGCACAGCCGTTGAAGTCGAGCCGCTCGAGGAAGCCCTGGATATTCGCCGCGGTGATCGCGTTGGCCGGCGTCTGCGCGTTCGGCGCGTGGCAATGGCAGCACATCTTGCCGGGCAACGGTGAAAAATTGGCGACGACGCCCGCCGCTGGCGGTGTCGGCGCGCAAAAGCCGGCCGCGACCGCAATCGCGGCAAATGCCAGCGCGGCGCTCGTGGCAGCTGCCGCCGTGCCGGCGAGCGGCATCGGTGCGGCGCCGAGCAGCGCTTCGTCGCCGTCGCAGGCTGCCGTCATCGTTACCGACAATGCTTCGAGCGTGCAATCGGCGCCCTCCGTCGCCTCGGCGACGGCCGCCGCGGCGGCGGCCGCCGATAGCGCCGACGGCGGACGATTGTCGCGCGCCCTGGCGGCCGGCGCCGAAGCGCCGAAGAATCACGCGAGCGCAGCCGCGCCGGAGCAAGCAAAGCACGCCGCCCATGCACATTCGGCGACGAAGGCGGTCGCTTTACGCAACGGTCATGAAAGCGAAACAAAGCGTCATGCCGAGCGCGTCGCGGCCGAACGCTCACGCAAAGCGTCGAATGCCGCCGCGAAGCCGGCGCAGGATGAAGACGTCGATTTGCTGACCGCGCTCGTGGCACGGACGAAGCCTTACGATTCCAAGCAAAGGCAGGTCGTCGCGAAAGAGCAGGCGACCTCGTCGCCGCAAAAGCGGACGGCGCAGTCTGGGAATCTGCGTCAAGCGAGCCTCGCGGAACAAGTGGCTGAATGCTCGAAACGAGGCCTGATCGAAGAACAATTCTGCCGTTGGCACGTTTGCTCCGATCACTGGGGCAAAGATCCGGCTTGCCCGTCGAGTACGCCGTCCGTCTCGCACTGAATGGAAGAGTTGCTTCCTTACTACGAACGCGAACTGGCGATGCTGCGTCGCTCGCTGAAGGAGTTCGCGGGGCGCTACCCGAAGGTCGCCGCTCGCCTCGCGATTTCTGGCGAGCACTCGGAGGATCCTCACGTCGAGCGAATGTTGCAGTCGTTCGCGCTGATCGCCGCGCGCATCGCGGCGAGGATCGACGACGACTATCCGGAGTTGACCGAGGACTTGCTCGAAGTCGTGCATCCTCAGTATCTGCGAGCCTTTCCGTCATGCGCGATCGCGCAGATCGATCCCAGCAAGGGCAAACTGTTCGCGGGGCTGACCGAAGCCAGAACATTACCGAGGGGCACGGAGTTCAGGACGAAGGGAACGGCCTACCGCTTTCAGTCGGTATACGACGTGGTCCTCGCGCCCATTGCGATCGAAGATGTCCAATACGCGCGCACGGCGTTCGCGCCGACCGGCATTTCGCTGCCCGAGCACACGACGGGCGTGCTGACCCTCACGCTTGCGTTTCCAATGGGCCCGAAGCCGATCGCGTCGGCCGCCGAGAAAATGCGCGTTCATCTGGCGGGCCAGCGTGAGATCGTTGCCTCCGCGATGGACGGTCTGTTGCTGCACGCGGCGGCGGCCTTCGCCGAAGGCGGTGGGTTCGGGCGGTGGCAACGGCTCCCGGGAATTCCGGTCAGCGCGGTCGGTTTTGACGAGTCCGACGCGTTGATGGGTGTGAGCGACGGCGCAACGTCGGAGTTCTCGCTTCTTCTCGAGTACTTCGGGTTTCCGGACAAATTCAACTTCTTCGACATCGATGTGAAAACGCTCGCCCGCGCCGCCGGCTCGAACGGGCGCGTGAAGCTCCACCTTGCGATCACGAACGTGCACGAGAATTCTTGGGCGGCCGTGCGGATGGCAAAGCTCACCGCCGACAACTTCAAGCTGTTTTGCACGCCGCTGATCAACCTTTTCAAGTGCGACGCGCCGCCTGTCGAAGTCTCCGAGAACGTGGATGCGTACACGATCGCGCCGAGCGCGAAGTCCGACACCTACGCCGAGATTTACACGATCGACGAAGTACGGGCGGTCCGGCCCGGCGGCACGGCGATCGTTCGGCCGCTGCGCTCGCTGATGCACGGCGAATCGACGAGCTTTGCCGGCCCATACTGGGCCATCCGCCGCAAAGACCACCTCGAGCGGGCGAGGGCCGAGCAGCGGACGCAGCTTTCGCTCGTCGGCCTCGACGGCAAGCCGATGAAGTCCGACATCAAGACGCTCTCGCTGCAATTGACCTGTACGAATGGAACCCTGCCGTCGCGGATACCGATCGGGCTGGACGGCGGAGACCTCGAGACCGCAGGCATCGAGAAGGACGGCGCGATCGTTCTGTTGACGCGCCCGACCGAACCCGTGCAGCCGCCGCGCGGCGATGGCGCCCTGTGGCGATTGATTTCGCACTTGACGGTCCATCCCATTCAGCTTCGCACCGAGGCGCTCGACGAATTCAGAAAACTCTTTCGCCAGTTCGCGAACCTTTCGGGGCTGCAGCCCAAGCAGATCGACGGCCTCACGCATTTGAGCAGCCGCCGCAGCATGCAGTGGATCGTGAAACCCCCATGTCCTGCGTTCGTGCGCGGCATCGAGGTAGAGCTCGTCGTCGACGAGCAGGCGTTTGCCCAGAGCAGCCTGACAACGTTCATCGCGGTCATGGACCGCTTCTTTGCCCCGTACGCGCCCGCCGACAGCTTCGTCCAGCTCGTCGTCATATCGAAGAGCAACGGCAGGGAGATTCGGCGGTGCGAGCCGCGCGAAGGGGCGGCGACCGTGCTTTAGTACCGAGCGGCGCGTGGGCTTGTGCGATGTTCCTGCTTGGGTCGACCGTTGTCTGCGGTCCCTTGTAATTCACATTTCGTTGGAATTGCGCTCTGTGAATTTTCAATGACGGTTTCCGCCGAAGTCAATTTTTCCATCCGCATTATGTGCTTCCCGATAATCGGTAAGAATGGCTGCATCCGACGCGATGGATGCCGGGTCGACACCCCTCTAATGCCAACAAAAAGCCTGATTAATCGGCTGAAATTTTGATACATTACCGACCGGCTCCTTTGAGGAATCTCCAACGGAGCCATCGCTGCATTTACCGGTGTCCCGGCTCGGGATAGCCAACGGGGTTCATCATGAGTTTCATCTCAAACGACGGCGGCATGGGTGGCCTGACGGGCACGGGTGCGGGCCTCCCGGCCGCGCCGCTCAGCGGAATCGGGTCATTGGCGGGAATGGCGAGCCAGGTCGGCGCGCTGACCGGCATGCCTGGCGCAGGGTTAATTGGCGGAGCGAGTCGCGCCGTGCAGCTTGCGCAGACGGGTCTGTCTTTATTGGGTAAAACGCCGGCTTCGATTGCCGATTCGATCAATGGTATTTCCGGTGCAAGACCGCGCCTCACGCAAACCAATCGGTTCATTACTTTTGAATCGCCATTGGGGGAAGACGTATTACTGGTCAGCGCGGCTGTCATTGACGAATACGTCAATCGATTGCCGGAGATGCACCTCGATTTGCTCTCGCATCAGAGCGACATCGAGCCGGAGAAGCTCGTCGGCCAGCGCGTGAAGGTGACGCTCAAGCCCTCGCGCATGAACGTGAGCCTGACGACGATCGTGTCGAGATCGAGCGAGAGCGACCGCCATTTCGACGGATACGTCGCCTCGTTCGCGCGCGTGGGCAACTCCGGCACCGTCACGCGCTACGAAATGACGGTGGTGCCGTGGTTCTGGTTTCTCACGCGCTCCACCGATTGCCGCATCTTCCAGAACAAGACGGCGAAACAGATCCTAATCGAGGTCTTTCAGGAGCTCGGCTTTCACGACTACGAGTTCGATCTGCGCACGGCACAGACGTCGATCGAGTACATCGTCATGTACCAGGAGTCGTACTACAACTTCTGCGCGCGACTGATGGAGCAGGAAGGCATGCTCTGGACGTTCCGCTACGAGAAGGACAAGCACGTGCTCGTGATCGGCGACACGAACTCGACGTTACCCAACGTTGAGACGCTGAAGGCAGTTCCGTACTACGCGGACAGCGCGGCGAGCGAGCGCGAGGGGATCGACCGGTGGGACGAGGCGTTCGAGTTTCGCGTAGGCAAGATCAGCTTTCGCGACTTCAACTACAACCAGCCGTCTTCATCGCTGATGTACGTGCAGGCGCCGACGAGCCGCCTGAAGAACCCGAAGATCGAGACCACGGAGCGCTACCAGTATCACTCGCTCTACGATCATCATGACGATGGACAGCGCTACGCGCGCTACGCGATGGAAGCCGAGGAGGCGCAGGCAAGACGCTTCAATGGGACGGGCTTCGTCTGCGCGATGACGACGATGGGGCGCTTTACGCTCGTCAATC
>JBCNPL010000112.1:0-7166 GCA_039593375.1 Paraburkholderia sp.
GTTCGACGCTCCTCATCGACACTTCACGCGCCGATACGCTGGATGCCGACGTGCGCGAGTATATCGGCGAGTTTGCGCGGCGCTCCGCGGCAAGAGGGATCAAGGTGCATTGGCGCGACGCTGCCGCGGGTGCGCCGTCCGATCTCATGCGGCCCGACGACGGCGAATGGGGGCGACCGCCACTGCGCGGCAGCCGGGCCTTCGGGTCCGATCATCGGGTTCTCGGATAATTCAAATTCGAAATCACGATTTGTCGGCATGGGGGCACTCACCTACGATGTGACGGACGGTCGCGGACGGACCGCCGCGAATCGCACGAAGGGAGTGCCCGATGGATCGCCGGCAGCGCACGCAAAACGAGAAGCTCGAAGTCAAGACGACGACATGCTACATGTGCGCCTGCCGCTGCGGCATCCGCGTTCATCTTCGCGACGGCGAAGTGCGCTATATCGACGGCAATCCGGACCATCCGCTGAATCAAGGCGTCATCTGCGCGAAGGGCGCATCGGGCATCATGAAGCAGTACTCGCCGGCGCGGCTCACTCGGCCGCTCGTGCGCAAGTCCGATGCGGAGCGCGGCAGCGCCTCGTTCGAGCCGATTTCCTGGGAGGCGGCGTTCGCGATGCTCGAAGCTCGCCTCGGGCACCTGCGCGCTACCGATCCGAAGCGCTTCGCGCTGTTCACGGGTCGCGACCAGATGCAGGCGCTGACAGGCCTTTTCGCCAAGGAGTTCGGCACGCCCAACTATGCGGCGCATGGAGGCTTCTGCTCTGTCAACATGGCCGCCGGGATGATCTATACGATCGGCGGCTCGTTCTGGGAATTCGGCGGCCCCGACCTCGAGCGGGCGAAGCTCTTCTTCATGATCGGCACGGCCGAGGATCATCATTCGAATCCGCTCAAAATCGCCATTTCGAAGTTCAAGCGCGCAGGCGGCCGCTTCGTTGCAATCAATCCTGTCCGTACCGGCTATGCGGCGATCGCCGATGAGTGGGTGCCGATCCGCCCCGGCACCGATGGCGCGCTGTTGATGGCTCTCGTGCACGAACTCGTCCGAACCGACACCTACGATCGCGAGTTCGTGAGCCGCTACACGAATGCGGCCGAGCTCGTCGAGATCGACGCGTCGAGCGACACGTTCGGTCTCTTCGTTCACGGTGACGACACGGACGAGGAGGACTCTCGCCATGCGCAAAGCCGCCTCTGGTGGGATCGGGCAACGCAGCGCGCCGTGCCGCATCACGCCTCGGGCGCGACGCCGGCGTTGAGCGGCCGCTATGCACTCGAAGACGGTACGCCGGTCGCGCCGGTGTTCGAGCTGCTGCGCGAACGCGTGGCACCGTGCACGCCGGAGTGGGCGGCAGCGATCACAGGTATCGCGGCCGATACGATTCGGCGCCTCGCGCGCGAAATGGCCGACGTTGCGCATCGCCACAGGATCGTACTGCCGATTCCTTGGACCGACGCTTGGGGTGAGGCGCACGAGACAGTCACGGGCAATCCGATCGCGTTTCACGCGATGCGCGGGCTAGCCGCGCATTCGAACGGTTTTCAGACGATTCGCGCACTGGCCGTGCTGATGTCGTTGCTCGGCACGATCGATCGACCCGGCGGCTTTCGCCACAAGTCGCCGTTTCCGCGCGCCGCGCCGCCGTCCGCGAAGCCGCCGAATCGCCCCGAGGCGGTGCGGCCCAATACGCCGCTGACGAGGGGCCCGCTCGGCTGGCCGGCGTCGCCCGAGGATCTCTTCGTCGACGACGAGGGGCGCCCCGCGCGCATCGATCATGCGTTTTCATGGGAGTACCCGCTCGCTGTTCATGGTCTCATGCACAGCGTCATCACGAATGCCTGGCGCGGCGATCCCTATCCGATCGACACCTTGATGATTTTCATGGCGAATCTTGCGTGGAATTCGTCGATGAATACCGTCGAAGTCCGCAAGATGCTCGTCGACAAGCATGCGGACGGCCGCTACAAGATTCCGTTCATCGTCGTTTGCGACGCGTTCCAGTCGGAAATGACGGCGTTTGCCGATCTCATTTTGCCCGACACGACCTATCTCGAGCGACATGATGCGATGTCGCTACTGGATCGGCCGATCTCCGAGTTCGACGGTCCCGTCGATTCGGTACGCGTGCCGGTGTTGCCGCCGACTGGCGAGTGCAGGCCGTTCCAGGACGTGCTGATCGAGCTCGCGAGCCGGCTGAAGTTTCCATCGTTCGCGACGGCGGACGGCCGTCGCAAGTTTCGCGACTACCCCGATTTCGTCGTCAACTACGAAACGGCTCCGGGTTCGGGCATCGGCTTATTGAGCGGGTGGCGCGGCCACCACGGCGAGAAGGCGATCGTCGGCGAGCCGAACCCGCATCAGTGGGACGAATACGCCGCCAACAACTGCGTCTTTCACCATCGGTTGCCGGAAACGATGCAATACATGCGCAACTGCAACGGGCCTTACTTGACGTGGGCCGTCGAGAACGGATTTCGCAAACTCCCCGAGCCGATCGTCATTCAACTTTATTCCGAGGTGATGCAGACATTCCGGCTCGCGGCGCAGGGCAAGACCCAGGGCCGGCAGCCGCCCGAGCACCTGCGGGCGCGCATCGATCGCTATTTCGATCCGCTGCCCTTTTGGTATCCCCCGCTCGAGCATGCCGTGACCGATGGCACGCGGTATCCGCTTGCCGCCATCACGCAAAGGCCGATGGCGATGTATCACGCATGGGATTCGCAAAACGCGTGGCTGCGCCAGATCCACGGCGAGAACGCGCTCTATTTGAACTCGCGCACGGCACGCGAGAACGGTATCGAGGACGGCGCGTGGATTTACGTCGAATCGCAATGGAGCCGTGTGCGATGTATCGCCCGCCACAGCGAGACGGTCGAGCCCGGGACCGTCTGGACCTGGAATGCGATCGGCAAGGCTGCCGGCGCCTGGCGGCTCGCGGCCGATGCGAACGAAGCGCGTCGCGGTTTCTTGCTGAACCACCTCATCACCGACGAGTTGCCCGATGCCGATTGGCCGGCCGAACGCATGTCCAACTCCGATCCGGTCACGGGACAGGCCGGATGGTTCGATGTACGCGTGCGCGTCTATCCCGCCGAGCGCGATGCCGATCGTACGTTGCCGCAGTTCGCGCCCATGCCGGCGTTGCCCGGCTCCGTCGGGCCAGTGCGCCGCTTCGTTCAAGCCTACGTCGCCGGGCGCGGACGATTTGCGGCGCGGCTTCGGGAAAGCAGCGGGCGATATGACGGCGATGGGCAAGCGGCGATCGACAGCAAAGCGAGGACCGGGAAATGACGCAGTTGGCGCTCGTGATCGACTTGAACGTATGCGTGGGATGCCAGGCATGCGTGACGAGTTGCAAGGAATGGAACACGTCGGGGGAGGCAGGCAGTCTTGCGGACCTTCGTCCTTACGATGCGGATCCGTCGGGCACTTTTTTCAATCGCGTGCAGACGTACGAGTCCGGGGTGTTTCCGGACGCGCAGACCATCCACTTTCCGAAGTCCTGCCTCCATTGCGAGGATCCGCCTTGCGTACCGGTCTGCCCGACAGGCGCGAGCTACAAGCGCAAGGAAGACGGCCTCGTGCTCGTCGATTACGACAAGTGCATCGGATGCGGATACTGTGCGTGGGCGTGCCCCTACGGCGCGCGCGAGATCGACGAAGAACGCAAGGAAATGACGAAGTGCACGTTATGCGCCGATCGTATCGAAAACGAGGCGCTTGCCGAGCGGGACCGCAAACCGGCCTGCGTGCTCGCGTGCCCGACCTCTGCGCGGCTCTTCGGTGACATTCACGATCCCGAATCGGACGTTTCGCGGGTGATTCGCGAGCGCGGCGGCTATCAACTGATGCCCGAATGGGGCACTCGTCCCGCGAACCACTATCTGCCGCGCGCCAAGACCGAGAAAGCGGGTTGCAAGAACGAGGCGTGCTCGTGCCGCGCGGAAACGAGTAAAGGCGCGGTGAGCGAGAGGCGAGAAACAGCGGAGAACGCGCGATGAAGCCCGCGTTTTCCGTGGTGTTCCTGATCACGCTCATCGGCGCCGCGCAGGGGTTGTTGATGACGCTCGTCGCCGTCGAGCTTGCCGGGTGGCTCGGATGGCGGGCGGTCGCAGCCGCGTCGCCGCGCTTTTACGTGGTCGGTGCCGCGCTCGCATGCCTGCTCGGCGGATTGGGTCTCGCGGCGTCGTTCTTTCATCTCGGTCATCCCGAGCGTGCGTGGCGTGCCGTCGCCATGTGGCGCACGTCGTGGCTTTCGCGCGAATGCATTTGCCTGCCCGCGTTTCTCGGATGCGCGTTTTGCTACGGGCTTGCCCATCTCGCGCACTCGCGCTACACGCTCGCGATCGGGATCCTGGGCATCCTCGTGGGCGCCATGCTCTTCGTCTGCACAGCGATGATCTACGCCTGCTTGCGGTTCCTGCGAGAGTGGGCGAGTCCGCTTACGCTCGTCAACTTCGTGCTGCTCGGCTGCGCATCGGGCGCAACGCTGGCCGCCACGTGCGCGGCATGGCTCGCCCCTTCGGTCGCGAGCGTTGTCGCGACGAGTGCCGGCCTCTTGACCGCGGCCGGCTGCGCGGGCCGCGTCGCGATGCTCGCGCGCAACGCGCGGCTCGTGCCCAAGTCGACGCTCGCGAGCGCAACGGGGATCGTCGGTCCGAATCTCGTTCAGAAATCGCGCGGCTTCACCGCGCAATCGTTCAATACGCGCGAGTTCTTTCATGGCCGTTCGGCGCGCACACTGCGCTCCGTCAAGTGGAGTTTCCTCGCGGGAGCGTTTGCGGTGCCGTTCATGCTGACGGCGATCGGGGCGGCTCTGGGCGCGCCCGCGGCGGCCGTTGCGCTCGCCGCGGCGTTCATCGTCCAATATGCCGGGCTCGTGGCGGAGCGGTGGTTTTTCTTTGCCGAAGCACGGCATCCGCAGAACTTGTACTACGGACCTGGCTGAGCGGATAAACTCTGGCCAACGCAATCGCCATGAGCCGCAATATGCATCAAAGAAAAGCCGTAGAAATCCTGCTGGAACGCATCGTATTCAGATCCCGGTGGCTGTTGGCCCCGTTCTACCTTGGCCTCGTCCTGTCGCTGGCGATGCTGCTCGTGGCGTTCATCGGCGATCTCGCTCACGTCCTTCCCAACCTTCTTTCGATGGGCCCGGAAGAGATCATTCTCGCCGTCTTGACGCTCATCGACCTTTCCCTGGCCGGCAACCTGGTCGTGATCGTGATGTTTTCCGGCTACGAGAACTTCGTGTCCAAGATCGACACGGGCACGAGCGAGGATCGTCCTGACTGGATGGGCACACTCGACTTCTCGGGCCTCAAGATGAAACTGATCGGCTCGATCGTCGCGATTTCGGCGATCTCGTTGTTGCGCGCGTTCATGAAGCTGACCGAGCCCGGCGTCGTGATGGACGAAACGCGCATTCGCTGGCTCGTGATTCTGCATGTGACGTTCGTCGTGTCGGGGCTCCTGTTCGCGGCGATGGACTGGGTAGCCGGGCAAACCGAGAAACACTGAGCGCCGAGCGGCGCCGGGAGAGGTTCACTCGCTGGAGAGACGAGCCTGGCGACGCGAGCACGAAGGCGTGTCGTTCACTCCTGCTTTTCGGCTACCGATCGAAGCGCGGATCGAATGGCGTCGACGATATACGCCTGCCTTTGGCGCGACATGCGCTCGGTAGGCGCCGCCACGCTGATCGCGGCGACCGGATAACCACGGCGATCGCAGACCGGGACGCCCACGCCGAGCGCGCCCTTGGCCGCGTGGTTGCCGATCACGGACCAGCCACGTTCCCGCGAGGCCTTGACGAGCAGACGCAGCGTCTCGCTGTTGAGGCCGCCGTAGCTCGCCAGCGCATCACCGTGCTGGCCGATCACGGCTTGCGCCTCGTCGTCGGGCAACGCGGCCAGAAGCGCGAGTCCGGCGGCGCCGACACCGAGAGGTTGGCGCGTCCCGACATCCACGGCCAGAATCTGAACCGGATAGCTTCCGATCCGGCGCGCGATGCATGAGGACATGCGTCCTTCCCGGACCACGGCGAATGCGGCGTCTCCGCTGACGGCGCTGACGTGCTCGAGCACGGGCTCGAGCCGTTTCGCGATGATCGATTGCGTGAGCACGTTCTCGGCGCGCCACCGGCGCACGGCTTCTCCGGCCACGTACCGATAGCGGCCGCTGATCTCGACGTAGTCCGCCTCGATAAGCGTTTCCAGGATGCGATAAACCGTTGCCCGTTCCAGCGCGCAGCGGCGCCCGATCTCGGCCACGCGCAGACCTGTGCTGCCGGCTTCGATTACCGCCGCGAGCACGTCGAGGCCGCGGCGGAGCGCGCGCAACCCTCCGTTTTTGCTGTCGTCGGAAACGCCCGTCAGGCGAACGATTCGATCCGCGGGGCTCGTTTGCATGAGAGGCACCGGTTTGAAAAACGGGCCCACCATTGCAGATGCAAGATCGGCTCACAAGCAGGGAAAACACTAACCGGTGAAACATCCCTCAGCCCGAAAAACGTCCGTGTGCCGGACGAATTGATTTCTCGTCATCGCACTGCGCCTGGACAATCGGATTGTGTCGAGGGGGACGGCCGATGAGCGCCGTCGATGGCAGAGGAACCGCGTGCACGTCGATCCAACGCACGCATCGAGGATTTCGCTACATGTATCCGATCGATTTTTTCTGGCGCGCCGTGCGCCGCTGGCCGGACCGTATCGCGATCGACGCGCCTGACGGCCTCGTTCGCTACCGTGAGCTCGGACGAGCCGTCGCGGCGCTCGCCGTGGCGTATCAAGCGATCGACCCGGCGCCGCAAAGCCGCGTCGGGATCTGCGCGGGCAACGGGAAGGCGCACGTGGTGGCGCTGCTCGCGGTGCTTGCCAGCGGCAAGGTGTGGGTGCCGCTCAATCCGCGCAGCACGCAACCGGAGATTCGCAGGATCCTGGATACGACGGAGCCGACGATCGTCGTGACGGATACCGCGTCCCGGGATCTGGTCGCAGGTGCGACCGGATTCCGAATCTCCTGCGACGAGGACGAGCCCGGACATGCGGGCGATGGCCCGGGCGCCTTGCCTTTTGGACCAGGCGTATCGATGAGCAAGCTGATCGCGGCGCATGACGGAGCCGCTCCGCGCGCGTTCGATTTGCTGCGCGACAGCGCC
>JBCNPL010000113.1:0-7161 GCA_039593375.1 Paraburkholderia sp.
GCACCGCGGCCAAAATTGCCGATCCTTTTCCAAGACTGACGATGGGAACATCGAGAATATCGTCGATACCGATCGGTTCGTCGGCAAATCGAAAATGCGGACGGCTATAAACGAGCACGAGCCGATCCTGCCGATAAAGGGACTGCGGCAAATCGAGGAAGCCACTCTTTTTCTCGTATATGCCGATATCAATGACTTTATCGCGCAGCAATTGCTGCACGATTTTGCTGTTCTCTTCGACAATTTTCAGGCCGATGCCAGGGTATTTGCGCTGAAGGGCAGCCATGTCACGCGCGAGGAACTCGATGATCACGGCTTTGGGCGCACCGATGATGATGCGCCCGTGGAGGCCGTCTTTGAGCGCCTGTGCATCTCCTTCGAGACGGTCGACGAGATTGTCGATTTGCCGGATGTATTGAAGCAGCGTGCTGCCCGCCTCGGTGATTTCGACGCCATGAGGCACGCGCCTGAAGAGCGTTGCGCCGAGCTGCTGCTCGAGCTCCGACACGCGGCGCGATGCGGCGGCAACCGCGAGATTGAGTTTGTCCGCCGCTCGGGAAATGCTGCCTTCCTCGACGATGGCGAGGACCAGCCGGACGGTCGTCGTATCGACTTTCACTAGGGCTCCAGGTTGGCGAGTGATTCGCCAGATGGTTGTAACACGGGGATGGGCGCAAGACGAGAGTGCTCCTTCCGATCCAAGCCCCACCTCCGCGCAACGCCCGAAGTTGATCGAGGTCGTCTCCGCGCCGCGCTGCCGACTGTCGAGCGCCGTCCGACAGCTTGCTGAAAGCTTGCCGTCATTACCGATTCTTACCGGTGCCTCACATTCAGCCTTCACGCAGTCCCGTTTCGTTGCACAACAAGGAGGCAAGAATGGCAAATGGCAAGCAGCAGTCTTTGTTTGGAGCGGTATTGGCAACCGGTGCGATCGCGCTCGCGGGCGTGCATCCGGCCGCGCAAGCGGAACCGAAGCCCGACGTGAAGCACGTGCTGCTCATCAGCATCGACGGCCTGCACGAGCAGGACGTTGCGCGCTGCATCGGCGCGAACACGTGCCCGAACCTCGCTCTGCTCGCGCACTCGGGCGTGACCTATACGAACGCCTACACACCGGGTTTGTCCGACTCGTTTCCGGGCCTTGCCGCGCTCGTGACGGGCGGCTCGCCGAAGAGTGCGGGCCTCTTCTACGACGTCTCGTACGACCGCACGCTTTATGCGCCCTCGGACACGACTTGCTCGGGCAAGCAGGGATGGAACGTCGTATTCGACGAAACGACGGGCATCGATGCCGAGAACGGCGGCGCGCTGACTCATCTCGACGGCGGCGGGGCCTTCAATCCGCAGGCGATTCCGCACGCGCTCGTGGGCGGCGCCTGCGTACCGGTCTACCCGCACAACTATGTCAAGACGAATACGATCTTCGAGGTCGTGAAAGAGCACATCGCCGGTGCGCGCACCGCATGGGCCGACAAGCACGCATGGGGCTACGACTGGCTCAACGGGCCTTCGGGTAACGGTGTCGACGATCTCGCACGCACCGAGATCAACTCGATCGACCCCGCGACCGGTACGGACTACACCGACGTTTATTCGCACACGGAGAAGTTCGACAATTACCACGTGCAGGCCATCATCAATCAGATCGACGGCAAGAACTCGACCGGAACGGCGAGCGCTTCGGTGCCGGCGCTCTTCGGCACGAACTTTCAGACGTTGAGCGTGGCGCAGAAGGCGCCGGTCGCCAAAGGCGGTGGCTACCTCGACGCCAGCTTCACGCCCGGCCCGCAAGTGACGAACGCGATCGCCTACGTCGACGATGCGCTCGGCCGTTTCGTCGCCGAACTGAAGCAGCGCAACCTTTATTCGAGCACGGCAATCATCGTCACGGCCAAGCACGGACAGTCGCCGACCGATCACACGAAGCTCGTGAAGCACGGCGATACGCTGACGAAGCTGCTCGAGGCCAACAATTACCTGGACCCGAACGGCAATTTCGGCCAGAACAACACGGCGAGCGGCAACCTCAACGATGGGACCGGCCTCGTCGGCACGGGCTTCGTTCAGACCGATGATGTCGGTCTCATCTGGCTGCGCGATCGTAGCCAGTTGAATGCCGTCGTCGCCACGCTGGAAGCGAATCTCGGGTGCAACGCGCCGGGCATCTGCGCTGACGGGCCGCAAGCGTACATCCTGTCGGGAGCACGCCTTGCCGAGCGCTTCGGCGATCCGGCAGCCGGACGCACGCCCGATATCGTCGTGCAGCCGAACCCCGGCGTCATTTATACGTCGAGCACGAAGAAGGACGAGGAGCATGGCGGCAACGCGCCGGACGATAGCCATCTCGGACTCGTCGTCTCGTTCGCCGGCATTCATCATGCTCGCACCATCGATGCGCCCGTTCACACGACTCAGGTGGCACCGACGATCCTTCGTCTGCTCGATCTGAAGCCCGAGCTTCTGCATTCGGTCGCGGAAGAGGGTACGCGCAGTCTGCCGGGACTCGGCCTCGATCACGGGCACGAGCACGACGAGTAAGAGAAGCGCACCATCGATCGCCGCAACCCGCCGCGGCAGGCCATGCCGCGGCGTGCTGCTCGCCGAGCGAACGCAAAGAGCGAACGCGAACTACAACAGCCCGCGCCGGCGATCGATTCCCCCTGTGTGCCGAGCATGCTTCGCCTATGATGGTCAGATCGAATCGACGCCGTACGAAGCGCATTCGCTGAACCGCAGTGACAACTGAAAAGGTGAAGCAGCATGGCCACTCAATTTGACGCGATCATCATCGGCACGGGGCAGGCCGGGCCGGCGCTCGCCGCTCGCCTTTCCGCGGCGGGTATGCACGTTGCTATCGTCGAGCGCAACCTCTTCGGCGGCACCTGTGTGAACACCGGCTGCACGCCGACGAAGGCCCTCGTGGCGAGCGCCTACGCCGCCCATCTCGCGCGTCGCGCGAGCGACTATGGCGTGACGATAGGCGGTGCCATCGAGGTCGACATGAAGCGCGTCAAGGCGCGCAAGGACGAAATCTCGGAACGCTCGCGCAAGGGCGTCGAGCGTTGGCTCAAAGGGCTCGCGCGTTGCACGGTGATCGAGGGCCACGCAAGCTTTGAATCCGTCGACACGGTCCGTGTGAACGACGAGTCGTTCACCGCGAAACGGATCTTCATCAACGTCGGAACGCGACCTTTCATCCCTCCGATGCCGGGACTCGACCAAGTCGACTACCTGACGAACTCGACGATGATGAATGTCGACTTCGTTCCGGAACATCTGATCGTCGTTGGCGGGAGCTATACCGGACTCGAGTTCGCGCAAATGTACCGGCGCTTCGGCAGCGCCGTGACCGTCGTGGAGAAGGGGGCACGGCTCATTTCACGCGAGGATGAGGACATCTCGAAGGCGGTGGAGGAGATCCTGCGCAATGACGGCGTCGGAATCGAAACACACGCGGAGTGCATGGCAGCGCAGAAACGCGGCGAAGGCATCGTCGTCAAGCTCGACTGCGAGGATGGAAGCCGCGAGGTGGTCGGCTCGCATCTGCTGCTGGCAGTGGGCCGAACGCCGAATACGGACGACCTCGGCCTCGAGCGCGCGGGGATCGCGGTCAACGAACGCGGCTACATTACCGTCGACGATCAATTGAAGACGAGCGTGCCGGGCGTGTGGGCGCTCGGCGACTGCAATGGCCGGGGCGCGTTTACGCATACGTCCTACAACGACTACGAGATCGTAGCCGACAATCTGCTCGGCGGCGATCACCGCAGCGTGCGTGACCGCATCGTGGCGTACGGTCTTTACATCGATCCACCGCTTGGCCGTGCCGGGATGACGGAGAATGAAGTGCGCGCTTCGGGCCGCAAGGCGCTTGTCGGCATACGTCCGATGACACGCGTGAGCCGCGCGGTCGAAAAGGGCGAGACGCAAGGTTTCATCAAGATCACGGTCGATGCGGACACCAAAGAGATTCTCGGCGCGGCGATTCTGGGCGTAGGCGGCGACGAGGCCATCCATTGCCTTCTCGACGCCATGTATGCAAAGGCGCCTTATACGTTGATTCAACGCGCCGTTCACATCCATCCGACCGTCTGCGAGTTGCTTCCGACCGTGCTCGGCGACCTGAAGCCCATGAGCGAGTCGCCCGCGGAGCGAACCTGAACACCCGATCCGGACGTGGGGGGCGGCGGATCATGAGCCGCCCGATGGCTTCAATTACCGATCTCAATGTGCGTAACGTCACACAACGGAGTAACTTTGCCCTACGGACATTTCCGCCCCATTATCATTAGGCAGCGTTCCCACGCGGCTGGCCAGGCAGCAAATAACGAGGGATTCGTCTGATCGATCAGGAGTGCGAATGTACCGGGACGTGATAGATCTCGTGAGGAGAGTCCGCCGCAGCGAAGGCTTCAAGTATTTCGTCGGCACGCCCGCGCGGCTTGCGGTGCACACGAAGCAGCGTCTCAACCGGGACGTCTTCTCCATCGAGATCCACGAGATTTCGGGTTTTTTTTCGGTCCTGCAGATGGTGCTCTTCATCCTCATGCATTGCGAGGAGAAGCGTCTTACCCCGCGGATTTCGGCCCGAGGAAAGATCTATGGCGACGCACAACGGAGGGTGGACTGGTTCTCGGAACTCTTCGAAACCGTCCCCGAGGCCCGCATTGACGTCCCGCCGAATAAAATCAGGACTTCCAAAGTCAACGATCTGGTTCACCTCGGCTTCCGCAAAAAGTACGAGCGGCAGTTGAGGATCGAGAGCGCGAGCAAGTTGTTCCTCTCTCACTACCGGCCTGCGGCGCATATCGTCGAAGAGGTATCGTCGATCTCCAAGGCGTTGGAGATCGGCGAATCGACGCTCGGCGTTCACTACAGAGGCACGGACAAGAAGCTCGAAGCCGAGACGATTTCATGGGAGCGCTTCTGCGGGATCGTGGCGTCCGCTCTCAGCTCGCATCCTCATTTGACGAGCATTTTCATCTCGAGCGATGAACCCGAGTTCATCGACTATTTTCTGGATTGGCCGTTCGGGGTACCCGTCAGCGTGGCGCCGGCCAAATACCTCGCAAGCGGCAGCGTGCCGGTTCATTTCGCGGGTTACCCGGGATTGGAAATCGCGCGCGAGGCGTTGCTTTCATGTCTGTTGCTTTCGCAGTGCGGATTTCTCGTGAAGACGCCGTCGTATTTGTCGGCTTGGTCGAAGATATTCAATCCCACCCTTCCCGTCATACTCGCGTCGCCGCCTCGCCCCGACGCATTCTGGTTTCCCGACAGCGAGATTTGGGCCGATGCCGTTGCGCAACGCGGGGCGGCCGCCGCTCCGAGCGATCGCGAGTTCATCGCGGCGCCGCTCAGCGCCAGTGCGGACTAGCGAAGCGCCGCGACACTTTCATCGGAAGACGTGTCGCGAGCGCGTCAGCGTGGGCGGTGCTTGTGGCGTTCGAACAACGCCCGATAGCGACTGCCCGCCATGCCGCCACGCGATGAAAGGCGACACCGAACTGTCACGATTTTTTTGCTTGCATTGGCGGAAACACCGCGCATAGAATCCGCCCTGTTTTCAACAGAGGAGTCCTTCGTGGACGCAAGTGGTAGTCGAACTTGTAGCCGGTGCGAGCCGGCAACCATTTCGCAATCGTGCGTTAGCGACGCCTGATTCTCCTTGCCGCTGACCACGACCGCAGGGTCAGCGCGCTTAATTCAGGGCCGATGCAAACGGTCCTTCTCGAGCCGCCTCCTGTTTTATTCGACCGTTCGCCGCGTGCTCGGAGCACGCGTTTTTGCTTACGCATCGACGGCCGATCGTGCTCGCCCCCTCGGCCTGGGCACGAGCCGGTGAAGTTCGATTCGCCATCGAGAAGACCAATGATATTTGTTCGCCGCTCCCTGCCGTGTTTCCGTGAAAGCGTTCCCGCGCCGATCAGTCCCTCCTCCGCATTCGTCCACGCGTCCTTTGGGGCGCTGACGCCTCTTCGCTGCGCGGCCTCGTTGCTTGCCTTCGCTCTCGCCGCCGGGGTAGCCGTTCCGGCCTATGCGCAATCCGAAGGGGATGCAGCCGGCAATGGAAAGTTGAGCGCCAATGATTCCGCGGCGGTCGTCGAGAAGGCGCTTGCGCCTGGCGAAAACGCGGCGGCTCCCGGGCAAGCGCCCGCGGCGGCTCCGGCTCCGACGGGATTGTGGGAGCGCCCCAATCTGCTTGCCGACATGGGCGGACTGCGGACGTGGCTTGGCAATTACGGCGTGACGTTGAATATTCAGGAAACGAGCGAGTTGTTTGGAAACTTCACGGGCGGCGTCAAGCGCGGTCTCTCGTACGACGGCGCCACGCAGTTCGGCCTCGACGTCGATATGGAAAAGGCGCTCGGGATCAAAGGCGGACGGTTCTTTGTCGATGCATTGCAGATCCACGGCCGCGGCATCACCGCGTCGCGTCTCGATGCGCTGCAGAGCGTGAGCGGCGTCGAGGCCGAGGCCACGACGCGCTTGTGGGAGCTTTGGTATCAGCAGTCGTTGGGCGATAGGATCGACGTGAAGGTTGGTCAGCAGAGTCTCGATCAGGAGTTCATCGTCAGCCAGTATTCGGCGACGTTCATGAACGCGACGTTCGGCTGGCCCGTGCTGCCCGCCGCTGACATGCCCGCCGGCGGACCCGCTTACCCGCTGTCGTCGCTTGGCGTCCGGCTGCGCCTGAAGCCGACGAATTCGCTGACGATCTTGGGCGGCATCTTCGATGGCAACCCGGCGCCGGGCGACGGCGACGCTCAGAAGCTGAATGCGAGCGGCACGACGTTCAATCTGCACAACGGTGCCCTGCTGATCGGCGAACTACAGTACGCGATCAACCAGCCGCCGGCCGACGGTTCCGCTTCGTCTCAACCAAGCGGATTGCCGGGCACGTACAAGATCGGCTTCTGGTACAACAACGAGCGTTTCTCCGATCCGCACTACGACACTGCCGGCGTCTCGCTGGCGAGTCCGCTCTCGAACGGCATTCCCGCAACTCATCGCGGCAACTGGAGCCTTTATGCCGTAGCCGATCAGATGGTCTGGCGGTCGAGCCCCGACAGTCCGCGGTCATTGGGGGTGTTCGCACGTGCGATGGGTGCGCCGGGCAACCGCAACCTCGTCGACTTCAACGTCGATGCAGGCGTCGTCCTG
>JBCNPL010000114.1:0-7131 GCA_039593375.1 Paraburkholderia sp.
CTTTTTCGCGCTGGGCGCGGTGCTCTACTACCTGGTGCCGAGCTTCGCGTCCGCGGGCAACATCGCGCTGTTCGTGCTGGCTTACTGCGTGATCCTGTCGATGTATGGCGGCGGCTTCTCGACCGTACCCGCGTATCTGGCCGACATGTTCGGCACCGCCTTCGTCGGCGGCATCCACGGCCGACTGCTGACGGCGTGGGCAGCCGCGGGCGTGGCGGGCCCCGTGCTCGTCAACTATATCCGCGCCTACGAGGTCGCCAACGGCGTGGCCAAGGCCGATGCTTACACGATGACAGTGCACATCATGGCGGTCCTGCTCGTCATCGGTTTCATCTGCAACCTGCTCGTCACGCGCGTGCATGAAAAGCACCACATGACCGAAGCGCAACTCGCGAAAGAACTGTAAGGAGACGAGTCATGAGCGACCAACCGACCGCCGCGCATCCGACGAACCGTATCGCCATCGTCGTGTTCTGGGCCTATGTGCTGATTCCGCTCGCGTGGGGCGTCGTCAATACGCTGCGACAAGCGCTGAAGCTCTTCAACTGAAGCCGCGTTTCGACCGGGGCCGGCGCCGCCGCGCCCGACTCCGGTTTCCGAGACAAGCCGTTCCCGCCGGCATCGCGGCCCCAATACGTAACGGGAAATCGGGCCTGCCGTCCGAATCGCCGCGGCCGTGCGGCGCGCGCACCGCACGGTGATAAACTCGCATCACCCTCACGCGCGCGCCATCCATGAAATTCTGTTCAGCCTGCGGCCACCCCGTCAGCCTACGCATACCGCCCGGAGACAATCGCGAGCGGTTCGTCTGCGAAAACTGCGGAGCCGTGCACTACCAGAATCCACGCAATGTAGTCGGTACCGTGCCCGTCTGGGAAGACAAGGTGCTGCTGTGCCGTCGCGCGATCGAGCCGCGCTACGGCTACTGGACGCTGCCCGCCGGCTTCATGGAAATGGGCGAGACGACGGCCGAGGCCGCCGCACGCGAAACGCTCGAGGAAGCCGGCGCGCGCGTCGAGGTTCAGCACCTTTTCTCGCTGCTCAACGTGCCGCACGTCCATCAGGTGCACCTGTTCTATCTCGCGCGCCTGCTCGATCTCGATATCGAGGCCGGAGAGGAAAGTCTCGAAGTTCGCCTGTTCGACGAAGGCGAGATTCCGTGGGACGACATCGCGTTTCCGACGGTCGGGCAAACCCTGCGCTTCTTTTTCGCCGACCGCTCGGCAGGCAGCTATGGCCTGCACACGGGGGACATCTTCCGCTCACTGCGCGAAGGGTGACTCCGCCGATCGTCGATATCCCGCTCAAAACGAACTTCGCCGATGGTTCCCTGGCTCGGCCCCGATGATCCGTTCCCGCCCGTCGAGCATGCGCTCGGCCGGGCGAGCGGCGCGCCGGGCCTGCTCGCGGCGAGCTCGGATCTGTTGCCCTGGCGTCTCGTCGACGCCTATCGTCGCGGCATCTTCCCTTGGTACTCCGACGGGCAGCCCGTCCTTTGGTGGTGCCCCGATCCGCGCATGATCCTCGTGCCGCGCGAGTTCAAAGTCTCGCCGTCGCTGCGCAAGACGCTCCGACGAGTGCTGCGCGACGAGCGCTGGGAGGTTCGCGTCGACCACGACTTCGCTGGCGTCATGCGCGCCTGCGCGCAGGCGCCTCGGCGCGGGCAGCGCGGCACCTGGATCACCGCGGAGATCATCGACGCGTACTCGTCCTTGCATCGCGTCGGCGAGGCGCACAGTGTCGAAACGTGGCTCGACGGCGAACGCGTCGGCGGGCTCTACGGCGTCTCGCTCGGACGCATGTTTTTTGGCGAATCGATGTTCGCGGACGTCAGCGACGCCTCGAAAATCGCGCTGGCCGCGCTGGTCGGGCACCTTCGCGGCCATGGGGTAGAAATGATAGACTGCCAGCAAAATACGTCGCATCTGGCGTCGCTCGGCGGTCGTGAGATCGCGCGCAACACCTTCGTGGCGCACGTGCGGGCCGCTGTCGCCGAAGCTCCGATTCCGTGGCGCTTCGGCAAGACGGCTCTCGTCGACGCGCTGGCGAAGGCGGCGCAAAGCGACCAAGCCCGCTGAAGCATCGGAGCGGCTTGCATAAGATTGAGAGGGACGATGCTTCGAGAGCCGCAATGACGCACCCCAATGAGCTGCCGCTATCACCGCTTTCCGCACTGCAATTCTATGCAACGGCTCCCTATCCCTGCAGCTATCTGGAGGGACGCATTGCGCGTTCGCAGGTCGCGACGCCAAGCCACCTGATCAATTCGGACGTCTACACCGAACTGGTGAAGACGGGGTTCCGCCGCTCGGGCGTCTTTACCTATCGCCCTTATTGCGAAGGCTGCCGCGCCTGCGTGCCAGTGCGCGTACCCGTCGAAGCATTTTCACCGAATCGCACGCAGCGGCGCGTCTGGAAAAAGCACGCGAACCTCTCCGCGACCGTTTCGCCGCTTCACTACGACGAGGAGCATTACGCGCTTTACATGCGCTATCAGGCGGCGCGCCACGCCGGCGGGGGTATGGACCGCGATAGTCGCGATCAGTACGAGCAGTTCCTACTGCACAGCCGGATCAACTCGCGCCTCGTCGAATTTCGCGAACCCGCCGCCGCCGCGCCGGGAATGGCGGCGGCCGAACAGGGTGTGCTGCGCATGGTCAGCATGATCGACATTCTCGGAGACGGCCTGTCCTCGGTTTACACGTTCTTCGAGCCCGATGCTCCGGGCACGAGCTACGGCACCTACAACATCCTCTGGCAAATCGAACAGGCACGCAGCCTGGGATTGCCCTACGTCTATCTCGGATACTGGATCCGCGAGAGCCCCAAGATGGCCTACAAAGCAAACTTCCGGCCGCTCGAAGGGCTTTCCGACGGACGCTGGAGCCGGCTCGATCCTGCCACCGGCGCCGCCGAGGGCGGTTTGCCCCCTGTCGACGCCGCATTGCGCGCGCGTCGTGGCTGACGCGCCGCGATGGATGCTGCGGCGCATTTCGGTCTCGCGTGCCGAAGCCGGTAAAATAGCGCGCCTTCATATTTTCGCCGCCGATCTTACGTGCTCAGTTCCCTCTATCCGCTCGCCCGCGCCCATCTTTTTCGCATGGACGCGGAAGACGCTCACCATCTGACGCTGCGCGCGCTCGGCGCGGCCGGCCGTACCGGCCTCGCAAAACTGCTCGCAACGCATGTGCACGACCTGCCGCGCACGGTAATGGGCATCGCATTCCGCAATCCCGTGGGCCTCGCGGCCGGGCTCGACAAGGATGGCGCCTGCATCGACGGGCTCGCGGCGCTCGGCTTCGGCTTCATCGAAGTCGGCACGGTCACGCCGCGCCCCCAGCCCGGCAACCCGCGTCCGCGCATTTTCCGGCTGCCCACCGCGGGGGCGCTCATCAACCGCATGGGCTTCAACAACGGCGGCGTCGATCAGTTCGTCCGAAACGTCCAGGCCGCTCGTTACCGCGGCCCGCTCGGCCTCAACATCGGCAAGAACGCCGACACGCCGATCGAGCGCGCGGCCGACGATTACCTGTACTGCCTCGAGCGCGTCTATCCGTTCGCGAGCTACGTCACGATCAACATCTCTTCGCCGAACACGAAGAACCTGCGCCAGTTGCAGGGCGCGAGCGAGCTCGATGCGCTGATCGGCGCGCTGAAAGACAAGCAGCAACGCCTCGCCGACTTGCACGGCAAGCTCGTTCCGCTCGCGCTCAAGATCGCGCCCGACCTCGACGACGAACAGATCGATTCGATCGCCGATACGCTGCTGCGGCACCGCGTCGAGGGCGTCATTGCAACGAACACGACGCTCTCGCGCGACGCCGTCACGGGCCTGCCGCATGCTGAGGAAACGGGTGGCCTTTCAGGAAGGCCCGTATTCGAGGCTTCGAACCGCGTCATCGCCAAGCTTCACGCGAGGCTCGGCGACGCGGTGGCCATCATCGGCGTCGGCGGCATCGCATCGGGCGAAGATGCCGTCGCGAAACTTGCCGCCGGGGCGTCGCTCGTGCAGCTTTATACGGGCTTCATCTATCGAGGACCGGCACTCGTCGGCGAGTGTGTCGAGACGATCGCTCGGACAGCGATCCGAGCGTCAGTCATATAGAAATAGGCAAACGATATTTAATGGCCGATTGCGTTATGGCTATGATTGCTTCCCACATCGATGCCTGCGAGGCAAGGAGAAGACCGGAATGAAAGTAATGACGTTGAAGAAGATCCTGACGGCTGGCCTGATCGGAGCGGCTTTTGTCGCGGCAACCGCGCACGCCGCCGACTTGCTCGACGAAGTCAAGGCGCGTGGGACGCTGCGCATCGGCCTCGAGGGAACGTTCCCCCCGTTCGATTCGAAGGATGCCAAAGGGAATCTCGTCGGGTTCGACGTCGATATCGCGAAAGCCGTCGCCGCCAAGCTCGGCGTGAAGCCGGAGTTCATCACCACGGAGTGGAGCGGGATCATCGCCGGTCTGCAGGCGGGCAAGTTCGACGTGATTGTCAATCAGGTCGGCGCAACCGACGCGCGCAAGCAAGTGCTCGGCTTTTCGCCGCCCTACACTTACTCGGGTGCCGAGCTGATCCAACGCAAGAATGACACGCGCCAGTTCAAATCGCTCGATGATCTGAAGGGCAAGAAGCTCGGCCTCGGACTGGGCACGAACTACGAACAAATGGCGAAGGCCGTTCCCGGCATCGACGTCAAGACATACCCGGGCGCGCCCGAATATCTACGCGATCTTGCGGCCGGACGCCTCGACGCGGCGCTCAACGACAAGCTGATGGTGGCTTACCTGCTGAAGGGCTCGGATCTGCCGCTGCGCGCAGGCGCCCAGGTGTCGGGCGGCACGCCGTCGGCCATTCCGTTCCGCAAGGGCAATCCGCAGTTCGCCGCGGCAATCGACGACGCGATGAAGCAACTCGAAGCCGATGGCACGTTCACGAAGATCTCCGAGAAGTGGTTCGGCATCGATGTGACGAAGCCGACGGAAAGCACCTCGGCCACGAGCAAGTAACGCATCACGCGCTGAACCGAGCAAGGGCGGCATCATCGCGATGCCGCCCTTTCGTATTGGCGCGTATATGATGTGAGGCCCCGCCTTCGTATCCACGTCCGCCGGCTATACGTTAAATACGCTGAGTACGAAATAACAAACCACGTCATGTCCACGACTTCCCTGCTCGCCCAATCGCTGCCCGCGCTCGCGCAGGGCGCCGTCCTGACGGTCAAGTTCGCGGTGCTGTCGATGATTTTCGGGCTCGTCGCCGGCACCTTCATCGCGTTGATGGGTATCAGCCATCGCAAGCCGCTCGTCTGGATCGCGCGCACCTACGTCAGCATCATGCGCGGCACGCCACTGCTCGTGCAGATTTTCGTCGTCTATTACGGACTCCCGAGCATCGGGCTCTCGCTCGATCCGACGCCGGCCGGCGTCATCGCGCTTTCGGCCAACGTGGCGGCCTATCTGTCCGAAAGCATGCGCGGCGCGATCAACGGCATTCACCGCGGCCAATGGCTCGCCGCCTACAGCCTGGGGCTCTCGCGGCGTCAGACGCTGCGCCACGTCATCGGCCCGCAGGCGCTGCGCATCGCCGTGCCGAGCCTCTCGAACAGTCTTATCAGTCTCATCAAGGACACGTCGCTCGTCTCGGTCATCACCGTGACCGAACTGTTGCGCAGCGCTCAGGAGATCATCGCCACCACGTATCAGCCGCTGCCGCTCTACCTGGCGGCCGCCGCGGTCTACTGGGTCCTGTGCCAAGTCCTCGAGTGGGTCCAACACTGGTATGAGCGACGCCTTGCGCTACCGACGCGCCATTGAGTTCAGATAGGCGGAAAGCGGCGCGCGCGCACCAGAGTGCGCGGCGCCGGCGATGGCATCAGCATGGGCCGGCGGCTGACAGCTAATGCCGGCTTGGCACCTCGACGGCGAATTCGCGACTCACCTCGTCCGCCGCCAACTCGATCAGCGCGAGCGCGGCGGCTTCGGCGTCCTTCGGATCGCGCCGCTCTATCGCCGATACCAGCCGCTCGTGCGTCTGCACAGAGATCTCCCATGCGCCTGCCTTCTCGGCGAGCATAGGTTGCGTCGCCTGCAAGGCTCCCCGGATGATCGCTGCCATTTGCTGAAAGAATTGATTGCCGCTCGCATGAACGATACGCGTGTGCAACAGTTCGTTCGCGGATGCGTAGCCTGTGTCGCCGGGGGCGAGCCCCTTGAACAGATCGAATGCCTCACGGATCGCCGCAACGTCGGCCACGCTCGCGCGCGCGGCCGCCTGCGCCGCCGCGCGAGGTTCGATCAGCATCCGGAACTCGATGACGTCGCGCATGAACAGCGGATCAGGCTTGGCCCTGAACCGCCAATTGACGACATCCTCGTCGATCATCCGCCAGTCGCGCATCGAACGAATTCGTGTGCCGACCTTGGGACGCACGTCGAGCATGTGCCTCGCGAGCAGCATCGACAGCGCTTCGCGCATGACGGTTCGACTGACGTCGAATTCCTTCGAAAGCACGTCTTGCGGCGGAAGAATCGCCCCATATTTTTCTTCGACGATACCTGAGACGAGCCCGTCCATTACCTTGCTGACCAGTGAACGGTCCTTGCCCTGCTCCATGACACCCCCCGATGCGCCGACCGACGCCTGTCCTTGCTGTTTCGTTTCAAAACCCTCGCATAGCGCTTTCGGGTAAGTGAATACGGTGCTTCGTCCAAATTCGATACGCTATTGGGAAACGCCTGACAGGGTTATCCCTCTGACCGTACCGATGCCGAACGTGCTTCAAAGTCGCACGCGCCGCAATCGACCCCATGCAATTACTTCGCAGTACTACGCAATGCGGTTCCCAATTCGACGACGAGCGCTGCGCGAACGCACCTCGATAGAGCCGCCGCGTTTGATACATGCGACGGCGAACCGCAGGCCCAGGTAAGACAAATCGTCATGTTGCACGGTACGTCTCGCGGAAAGGCGTTTCCGTTCGCAATCGCACCGATTGTTGCTAGCAATCCGACACCTGCGCGCAACGTCGCTCGATGCCCGACACTTCGCATGTCTCAACAATGAGTCACTCGCGCCGCGTGCGATTTTTTGCAAGCGCGCCGGCGACATGCGCCATCGAATGGCGTGCGC
>JBCNPL010000115.1:0-7095 GCA_039593375.1 Paraburkholderia sp.
CGACGAAGGGCGCGAGGCCTTCTACGAGCTCGCGAAAACAGCCGACGCCATCGTCGAGAACTACCGGCCCGGTGTCGTGCAACGTTTGCGCATCGATTACGAATCGATCAGGAAGATCAATCCGAAAATCGTCTACGTCAGCATCTCGGGGTTCGGGCAAAGCGGACCTTGGTCCTCACGGCCCGGCTTCGATCTCATGGCGCAAGCCATGTCGGGGATCATGAGCGTGACCGGCTACAAGGGAGCAAAACCCGTCAAGTGCGGCGTGCCCGTCGCCGATATCGGCTGCGCCCTCTTTGCCGTCTACGGCCTGCTGTCCGCATATATCGGGGCCCAGAAGACGGGTGTCGGCCAGCATATCGACGCGTCGCTTTTCGATTCGGCGATGGCGTTCGCGATCTGGGACATGTCGGACTATTGGGGAACGGGCGTGCCACCGACTCCGCTCGGCACGAGCAACAAAATGAGCGCGCCCTATCAGGCCGTCAAGGCGCGCGACGGTTACTTCGTCATGGGCGCAACGAACCAGAAGCTATGGGCCAAGCTCTGCGAGCTGTTGAAGCGCCCGGATCTCGTCAAGCATCCCGACTTCGAGACAGTGTCGTTGCGCCTGAAGAATCGCGAAGCCATGATCGAAATCCTCGAGCGCGAGTTCGCCCAGCGCGATAGCGCCGATTGGGTCGACGCGATGCTCGCCGCCGGCATCCCGGCCGGCCCGATCCTCTCTTATCCCGAGGCGTTCGAAAGCGAGCACGCCGCGCACCGTCGCATGTGCATGGAAATCGATCATCCGATCGAAGGCTCGGTCAAGAACATCGGCTTCCCGGTCAAGATGCTCGGCACGCCGCAACAAGTGCGTCGCCATCCACCGCTGCTCGGCGAGCACAATGACGAGATCTTCGCGGAGCTCAAAGGGAGAGCGTCATGAGTGAGGAAATCGGACTTGTCGTGCACCCGTCGGGTGCGGCCGAAATCGTGATCGACCGTCCTGAACGGCACAATGCCATGACGATCGCCATGTATGAGTCGCTGCTGGCGCTCATCGATCAGTGCGAACGCGATCGGGACGTGCGCTGCATCTTGCTGAGAGGCGCCGGCGGGAAGTCGTTCGTTTCAGGGACGGACATCAACTACTTCAAGGACTTTCGCGACGGGCGCCAGGGCGTGGACTACGAGGCTCTTGTCGAGCGCGTGATCGACACGGTCGAACGGATTCCGGTACCCACGATCGCCGTCATCGACGGTTGGGCCGTCGGCGGTGGCCTGGCGCTCGCAACGGCGTGCGATTTTCGCGTATGCAGCGGCACCTCGCGCTTTGGCGCGCCGATCGCGAAGACACTTTCCAATACGCTCTCGTCACGCAACATCGCGCGGCTGCAGGCGGCGTTCGGCGTGCCCCGCGTCAAAAAGATGTTGATGCTCGCCGATTATCTGACGGCGCAAGAAGCGGCCGATTGCGGCTACGTCTACGAAGTCTCGGCGCAGAGTGCTCTCGAGACGACAGCGCGTACGCTCGCTGAACGGCTCATGGCACTCTCGCCCGTCACGCAGAAGGCGGTGAAGGAAAGTCTGCGACGCATCGTCGTCGAGCAGCGGCTCGACGACGAGGACTTGATCGAGGAAGTGTATGGCAGCACGACGTTCCGCGAAGCGGTCGCTACGTTTACCTCGGGCTCGGCGCGGGCGAAGCCTTGATCGATTTGCGCCGTTCGCGCACGGCATTGGCAAGCTGGTCGAGAACGGGCTCCGTTTGCGACCAGGCCAGGCACGCATCGGTGATCGACACACCGTAGCGCAACGGCACGCCCGGTTTCAGATCCTGACGGCCTTCTTCGAGATTGCTCTCGATCATCACGCCGATGATCCGTTGCTCCCCCTGCGAAAGCTGGCGCGCCAAGTCCTGCGCGACTTCGATCTGGCGAATATGCGACTTACCCGAATTCGCATGTGAGCAATCGACCATCACCTGCTCTCGCAGGCCGGCGGCCTTCAGCACGCCGCAGGTTTCCTCGATGCTCGCGCTGTCGTAGTTCGGCCCTTTCTTGCCGCCGCGAAGAATCACGTGCGCGTCGTCGTTACCGCGCGTTTCGAAGATCGCCGCCATGCCCATCTTCGTCATGCCCATGAACGCATGGCTCGCGCGCGCCGCAACGATTGCGTCCGCCGCGATTTGCACGCCGCCATCGGTGCCGTTCTTGAATCCGATCGGGCTGCTGAGGCCCGACGCGAGCTGGCGGTGGCTTTGGCTTTCGGTGGTGCGCGCGCCGATCGCGCCCCAGGCGATCAAGTCCGCGATGTATTGCGGGCTGAGCAAGTCGAGAAATTCCGTGCCCGCGGGCAAGCCCAGGCCGCTGATATCGAGCAGCAGTTGTCGTGCACAGCGCAGCCCCTCGTTGATACGGAAGCTGCCGTCGAGCCGCGGATCGTTGATATAGCCCTTCCATCCGACAGTCGTCCGCGGTTTCTCGAAGTAGACGCGCATGACGATGAAAAGGTCGTCCTTCAGCGCATCGGCCGCGGCCTTGAGACGGTGAGCGTAGTCGAGCGCCTGGTCGTGGTTATGAATCGAGCAGGGGCCGACCACCGCGAGCAATCGATCGTCGCGGCCGTGCAGAATGTTGCCGATCGCTTCGCGGCTGCGCTCGACGAGCGCTTGCACTTCAGGCAATACGGGCAGTTCATCCTGCAACAGCGCGGGGGAAATGAGCGGACGCACCGCGCCGATGCGAACGTCGTCGATGCGGGTCGTATCCTGCGTAACGTCGGCAACGCCTACCTCTTTGTCGTGCAGAGGATCGTCGATGCTTCTCATAGAAAATCTCCGGAATGTGCGAGCGCAGCCGTGATTATCGCGCACTTCGCGGGCCGTCCGATCGCCCTGCGCCGCTGTCAAACCAATTCAATCGAGCCGACGTATTGCACGGAAAACTCCGAAGCGTCTAAACTCAGCCGTCATTCGACAGCCGAGGCAAATCATGACCGAGCGACAGCACATTTCATCGGGATCGGAGTTCGAGGAACTCATTGGCTACAGCAGGGCCGTTGTCGACGGGGACTGGGTTTTCGTTTCCGGAACGACGGGATTCGACTACCAGGCCCGGACCATCTCCGACGACATCGTGGAGCAGACCGAACAATGCATGCGCAACATTGGCGATGCGCTTAACAAAGCAGGTGCGACCTTCGACGACGTGGTGCGCGTTCGCTACGTCTTGCCCGACGGCAAGGATTTCAAGGCATGCTGGCCCGTTCTGCGCCGTTACTTGGGTACTGCGCGACCGGCGGCGATGATGATCGTGGCAGGCCTGTTGGACGAGCGCATGAAGATCGAGATCGAGGTGACGGCGAAGCGGCGCGATTCGTTGCTCCGCTAGATCGGCAAGCTCGCATCGCTCGTGAATCGAACGGGTTCGGAACCTGCCGGGCGCCGGATTGGACGGGTCTATAAATCGAGCACCAACAAGTCGCTCTTGGCGCGCGACACGCAGATGGTCAGGAAATTCTGCTGGTCGTCGCCATCGAGGATGCAGTCCTGGTGCTCGACCTCTCCGCTCAGATAACGAACCTTGCACGTCGCGCACAATCCAGCTTCGCAAGACGTCTGCACGGCAATACCGGCGGCCTTGAGCACGTCCGCGATGCTCTTGTCGACAGGAATCGGCAGCCGTTGCCCCGTACTGGCAATTTCAACCGTAAATTCGCCCGGCTTTCGGCTATCGAGCGCGCTCGCGCGCTCGGGCGCCTTGAAGTGCTCGCAATGGACTGCGTCCTTCGGCCAATTCCCGCACGCCTCGGCGCACGCGCGCATGAAGCCGGCCGGTCCGCAATAGTAGACGTGCGTGCCGCCTTGCGCTTCGTTGCGCAAAAGCGCTCCGATGTCGAGGCCTCGTGACGGATCGCCCCCATCGAAGTGAAAATGCAGCCGATGAGATTCGATCAGAGCTTGCAGTTCTTCCATGAAAGCGGCGCACCGCGCCTCGCGTGCGCAATAGTGAACCTCGTACTCCACGTTGCCCGCGGCAGCGAGCTGATGCGCCATCGACTTCAACGGCGTCACGCCGATTCCACCGGCAAGCAGAATGATCTTGCGCGCCCCTTCCACAAGCTCGAAGTTGTTGCGCGGATAGCTGACGCGCAGGCGATCCTGCACACGCAACTGCTCATGAACGGCTTTCGATCCGCCGCGGCCCTTTTCGTCGCGTAGCACGGCGATCACGTAACGCCGACGATCGCCTGGTGAATTGCAAAGCGAATACTGCCGAACGATCCCATTCGCGAGATGCACGTCGATATGAGCCCCGGCCGTGAACGGCGGCAGTTCTCCACCATCCGGGTCGACCAGCTCGTACGACTGGATATTGCGGCCTTCGTAGCGGATCTGCCGCACGAAAAGCTCGAGTGTCGACGAGGGCGCCGTCGCTACCTGATTACCTGCTGTCAATTGATCTCTCCTTGCAACTGGGCACTGCCCGCGCGCCGCAGGGGCTGAAGCGGCATCCACGGGGCTTCCGCTACGTTGGCCCAATGAGTGCCGCAACTCGCCCCTCACTTGCGCGCCGACTTCTCCAGTTCTTCCATCTTTGCGCGCACGAACGCCGTCCGCTCCTCGCCCTTCAAGCGATCGCTCTCCGTGAGAATCGCGACCACCGCTTTTGAAATGCGGCGCCGTTGCGCGACCTCCTCTTCTACGGTTGCCCCTTCGGGAATCTCGAAGACGTTGCCCGAGCAATAGCTGTTCGGGGTTGCGCCGACATCGCGCAGCCACTGTGCGAACTCGGCCGGACCGGCCGCCGGATTCGTGCCGCGCACGGCATCGCGCAGCATCTTGCGGAACAGGTAGAGCCCAGCGTCGAATTTAGTGGGATGCTCGAGCGAATGCACGGCGATCGGGCGCTGACTGATGATCGCCTCGTAATCGCCCGGCGCGTACTGCGCGTCCTTGTAGTTGGCGCGCTCTCGATGGTTCGGCGGAATCGGCGGCATGTCTTCGAGCTTGTACTTGCCGAAGCGCTCGGGCCGGCGCATCGCCACCTGACCTTCGAGGAAGTCGATCGTTTCATAGCCGACCAGTTCCTTATTGCCGACACCGCGCGTGTCGATGCCCGGACCCATCACGCGCCAGCCGATCATTTTGCTGTTTTCGTCATCGACGGGCACCGTCCAGCGGATCATGTGGAAACGGCTGAACAGCTTCTTGCTCAAACCATCCTCGGATGTGTACGCGTGCAGGCTCAGATTCGGCAGAACCTGGTGCTGCACGCGAACGAAGAGATGATCCTTATCGGCGCGACGCGCGCCCGCGCAGGCAAGACTGCGGCCTTGCTGCACGGGGATGAACTGCATGTCGGGCGGCACTTCCATCGAGGCGGCACCCACTTCGTCGAATGTCGTGCCTTGGTAGTTGCCGCCGACCACGTTCTTGCCGGCGTGCAACGCGGCCGTGTGGTAGTTGTCGGCCGCATTGTCCTGAACCTGTAGCCAGTTGCAGTGCTGGAAGTTGCTGTACGGCACGAGTTCGTCGGTCGGCAGTACCGTGAAATTGCCCTCCCACTCGGGGAACGGCGGCTCTTCGTCCGGCGGCCCCATGTAGGCGAACACGAGCCCGTTACGCTCGACGGCCTTATAGGCGCCTTGACGGATAGAACACGCGTACCTCTCGGCTTCCGCCTCCTCGCCCTTGGGAAACGGCGCGTGCAGGCAGGTTCCGTCGACATCGAACACCATCCCATGGTAGCAACACTGAATGCCGCGCTCCTGGATCGCGCCATATTCGAGCGAAGCGCCGCGATGCACGCAATGCGCGTGCAACACGCCGACGCGCCCGCTGCCATCGCGGAACGCGACCAGTTCCTCGTTAAGAATTTTCAGGAAGCGTGGCGTATCGGTCAGTTCCATCGACATGCAGACCGGGTGCCAGAAGCGGCGCATGTATTCGCCCATGGGTGTGCCAGGGCCCGTCTCGGTCAGCTCGACATCGTGCGCCGGCACCTTGTTCGTGTAGTAGCCCCCATAGGGAATCAGCTTTTTCACCACCGCGCCGCCTGTACTGCCGCCCCTTTCCATCTGCTCCGACTTGATCGTCATGACCGCTCCTCGTGACTGTGAATGAAATTAAGACACCGTCTCCACTGCAGCTCTCGATGTCTGAGTACGAATACCGAACTCTGTATACAGAGATTAAGCGATCGGTGAGCGTGAACCAATATGGGTTTACGCGTAAGCTTGACGTCCCACCGATCGGCTTGTAGTCTGTATCCAAAATACAGAGACGACTGCCCATGACGCTCAAGTTCGAAAAGATCCAGACGCGCCCCGACTATGTCGACGAGGTGTATCGGGTGTTGGCCGACGCGATCAGCGACGGATCGCTCGCGCCCGGCACGCGTCTGACACAGGAAGAGATTGCGGAACAGTTCGCCGTCTCGCGTTCACCCGTGCTGCAGGCGTTGCGCCTGCTCAAGAAGGATGGACTCGTGCAAGACGCGCCGGGCCGCGGCGTGCTCGTCGCACCGCTCGACGTCGAGCGGACGAGCCAGCTCTATCAAGTGCGCGGCGCGCTGGATGCGCTCGCCGCGAAGCTTGCCGCCGAGCGCGGCGCAATCATCGACAATGCGCTGATCCTGCGGGGGCGGCTCGTCTCGAAGGGCAAGGACGTGAAAGCGATGATCGATGCCGACATCGCGTTCCACCAAGCCATCTACGAAGCGTCAGGCAACCCGCTGATCGTCGAGAGCGCGCAGCTGCACTGGGTGCATTTGCGTCGCGTGATGGGTGCCGTGTTGCAATCGTCACGGCTGCGGGATTCGATCTGGGACGAACATCAGGCAATCGCGGAAGCCATCGCCGCGCACGATCCGGCGCGTGCCGCCGAGCTGACCGAACTGCATGCGAGCCGTGCCCGCCAGAATCTCGTCGCGCGCCTCGGCGAGATCCTGACAGCGTAAAAAGCCTGGATCAATCGCGCCGCCAGCGGTTGTTGACATGGGCGCGGCGCAACGTCAGCGTCAGGATGCTGCCGACCACCATGCTGGCGGCGATGCCGACGACCCCGCTCCCCGTCGAACCTGTCGACGTCTGCAGCCAGCCAATCAGATA
>JBCNPL010000116.1:0-7049 GCA_039593375.1 Paraburkholderia sp.
CCGTATAGACGACATCGGGGACGCGCGCGATCCGCTGCATGACGGCCTCTGCGTCGCGCAGCGCCGGGATGGCTTTGGGCGATGTGAACGAGGTCACTTCGATCTTGGCGAAACCGCAGCGGCTAAACTGATTCACGAGGGCGATCTTGAGATCCGTGTCGATGAATCGGGGTTCGTTCTGGAAACCGTCGCGCGTGGCGACTTCGTGGATGTACAGCCGTTTTTGTGTTGTCGGCATCGGTTGGCTCCTTGTCAGATGACGCCACGTGCGCGCCATTCGCCGCGAGTGGCGGCGTCGATGCCGAGCTTGGCGAGCACTTCGTCGGTATGCTCCCCCAGAGTCGGCGCGCGTTGAACGATGGCGCCAGGCGTTTCGCTGAGCTTGGGCACGATGCCGGGGACCTGCACCGGTGTGCCGTCGGGAAGCTCGGCGTCGACGATCATGCCGCGCGCTTTGTAGTGCGGGTCGTTCGCGATATCGGCGACGTCATAGACGCGGCCGGCGGGAATCTTCGCTTCGTTGAGCGCGGCGAGCACGTCTTCGAGCGAATGCCCGGCCGTCCACTCACCGATCGCGGCGTCGATGCGCTCGACGTCGTTCACTCGGCCGTCGTTTTGCGCGAGCGCCGGGTCATCGGCGAGATCAGGTCGGCCGATCAACGCCATCAGCCTGCGAAAGATGCTGTCGCCGTTGCCGGCGATCAGCGCGTATCGGCCGTCGCGGCACGGGTACGCATTGGACGGCGCGATGCCGGGCAGGCTGCTGCCGGCGGGCTGACGGACCGCACCGAAGACCGAGTACTCGGGCAGCAGACTCTCCATCATGTTGAAGACGGACTCGTAGAGCGCCACGTCGACCACCTGGCCCTGCCCGTCGTGCTGCTCCCGATGCCGAAGGGCAAGCAGGATGCCGATGACGCCGTGCAGCGCCGCGAGCGAATCGCCGATCGATATGCCGACTCGGACCGGCGTGCGGCCGGGTTCGCCGGAAAGATGGCGCAAACCGCCCATCGCTTCGCCGATTGCACCGAAGCCGGGCCGATCGCGATAGGGGCCCGACTGCCCATATCCCGAGACGCGCAACATGACGAGGCGGGGATTGATCCGTTGCAGTTCTTCCCAGCCGAGCCCCCACGATTCGAGCGTGCCGGGCCGGAAGTTCTCGATCAATACGTCGCTTTGCGCAATCAGATCGCGGACGACTTGCTGGCCCTCGCTCGAGCGCAAGTTCAGCGTCACCGACTTTTTGTTGCGGGACTGGGCAGCCCACCAGACCGAGGTTCCTTCATGAAGCAGGCGCCATTTGCGCAATGGGTCGCCGGTTCCGGGCGGCTCGATCTTGATGACGTCGGCGCCGAACTCGGCCAACATTTTTCCGGCGAAGGGCCCGGCGATAAGCTGCCCCATTTCGAGTATCCGAACGCCCTCCAAAGGCCGCTGCATGACAGTGTCTCCATCTGTTGAGATCATGGCGGCCATCTTGCGGGATTTGCGCGCGCGCGAAAATCGACGGATGTTCAAGCAGGCTTTCCCGGAGGGAAAGGCGGCATCGCGGTGGAGCCTCTGGCTTCCTGTCGTGCGACGCGTCGAGCTTCGTGAGCGGACACGATCTTTATGTCGATAGAGGGGACGGCGAGGCTCTAGCGCTAAAACCCGCGGTAGCTCGGCCGTCTGCGGACGCGCGGGACCGCGTGCTACGATTGACGCTTGTTTGGAGACATTTGATGGATGCCGATCTGGCCCGCCGATTCGATCTCGAATTTGCGCCGCGTATCGCGCAGGCGCTGGCGCGACTCTTCGAAGGAAGGGCGCGGGTGGAGGTGGTGCCGTGTGCCGACGCTGAGCATCCCACCGCCGTCGTAGTGCGCAGTAGTCCGCACGAGCACGTTCGCGGCTACGCGTATCCGCTCAACATCCGGTTCACCTGGGATCCGGATGAGATCAGAACGCTTTTCGGCCCGCATGGCGCCTCACGCTTCGCTCATTACCTCGAAGCGCTGCCGCGCAAGCTCTCCGCGTGGGAAGCCGCACGCGACATCGATTTTGCGTCGCGCTCGCAGGCCGTACCTTCCGTGCTATTAGGCAATCTGGACTTCGAGGGTTGAACGTCCGGCCCGAAAGCGTCGAGTTCGCAACGACAGTGAAGAAGAGCTGAGAGCATGCGTCAATCCGAGATCCCGCTTGCCCACAAGGAATGGGCCAATCTGATGCGCTCGCTCGTTGGCGGCAATTGCTCCGTCAAGGCCTACTACGACGAACCGGAAGAACACAGAATCCATATCTTCGCCAGCAGCAGCGAGGAAGGAGTCATCGCGGCGACCGTCGGTCTTATGGATATCGCGTTGAGGTCGCGCACAGGCGAGGAAATACATGCGGAAGTCATCATGGACCAGCGAAGCCACGACGCGCGTCTCGCCAACATTCTCTCGACGATCGCTTTCCACGTAGTGAAAGACCGATGGAAGATCGCGCCGGGGGTCGTGTTCGAAGAGATGGTCAGGATGTACATCCCCGATACCAAGTTACCGCACGTCATGTTCGTAGCGCCGTGGCAGTTCGACAGCTTGAACCGTGTCGCACTGTCCGACCGAACGATCTATCCGTTGGTCGCCGTACCCATTTCCGAGGCTGAGCGCCTGCTTGCCCGCACCGATGCAGGTCGAGAATTGGAAGAGGTCTGGCAGCGGAACGCCGTCGATGTGCTGAACTGGATGCGCGACAGCGCCGTCTAGATCTCACGGCCTGGAACCGCCGGCGCGACGCCATCGTCAGGGGCGGTCCCCCGGCTTTTCTTCTCCGTTGCTCTTCAAAGACTCACGCTGCTACGCATTCGATTCTCTGGGTCTCCCTGGCACTGCTCCACTGCTTACCGCCGCGATGGCGCCGAACAGTCCCATCGCGCAATGCGGGTTAGCACCTACATTGCATATCGCTTTCAAGATAATTACATTATCGCGACGCCAAAGTCGCGTAGAGCATCGTTGGTCGCGCGACAACGACGAAAGATTCTCAATTTTCCCAAAGCAAAATCCAACAACCATGACGGACCAAGCGACTCAGCTCATCATCGCCAAAGGTGATACACGGCGTCGTATCTTTGCCATTGTGGCCGCATCGTCGGGCAACCTCGTCGAGTGGTTCGACTTCTACATCTATTCGTTTTGCGCGTTGTATTTCGCCCCTGCCTTTTTTCCGAGCGGGAATACCACCACGCAGTTGCTCAATACCGCCGGCGTGTTCGCGGCCGGCTTCCTCATGCGTCCGATCGGAGGGTGGTTCTTCGGCCGGCTAGCGGACCGGCATGGCCGGCGCAGAGCGATGATGGTATCCGTCTTCATGATGTGCGGCGGCTCGCTCGTGATCGCGGTGCTGCCCACGTACGCCCAGATAGGCGCGCTGGCGCCCGCACTGCTGCTCGTCGCCAGGCTTTTTCAGGGGCTCTCCGTCGGAGGCGAGTATGGGACGAGCGCGACTTACATGAGCGAAGTCGCGATGCGCGGGCGGCGGGGCTTCTTTGCTTCGTTCCAATACGTGACGTTGATTGGCGGGCAACTTTGCGCCGTGCTCGCTCTCGTCATCTTGCAGCAGACACTGAGCACTGAGGATCTGAAGGCGTGGGGGTGGCGAATTCCGTTTGTCGTCGGGGCCATGGCGGCGCTTGTCGCGCTGTATCTGCGCAAGTCGCTCGACGAAACCGCCACCGAGCAATCGCTCAAGCGTCGCGAGGCCGGCACGATCCGCGGTCTGTGGCGGCATCGCGGTGCGTTTCTTACGGTGGTGGGGTTCACCGCGGGCGGATCACTTGTCTTTTACACGTTCACGACATACATGCAGAAGTACCTCGTGAATACGGCGGGCATGCATGCCAAGACCGCAAGCACCGTGATGACCGGCGCGCTCTTTCTCTACATGCTGATGCAGCCGCTCTTCGGTGCGCTATCCGATCGCATCGGCCGGCGCCGATCGATGCTGTTCTTCGCTTCCTTCGCCGTAATCTG
Organism: Paraburkholderia sp.; assembly: GCA_039593375.1. Classification (GTDB taxonomy): domain Bacteria; phylum Pseudomonadota; class Gammaproteobacteria; order Burkholderiales; family Burkholderiaceae; genus Trinickia. The sequence goes on from JBCNPL010000116.1 coordinate 3,999, forward strand.
CACGGTGCCTTTGCTGCATGCGCTCGCGGAGGTGAAAAACCCTTATGCGGCGTTTGGCCTGGTCGTGATCGCGCTCGCGATCGTCAGCTTCTATACGTCGATTAGCGGTCTCATCAAAGCGGAAATGTTCCCGCCCGAGGTTCGCGCAATCGGCGTCGGCCTCTCGTATGCGGTGGCGAACGCGATATTCGGCGGTTCGGCCGAGTACGTTGCGCTATGGCTGAAGCAGGCAGGTAGCGAATCGATGTTCTATTGGTACGTGACTGCGATGTGCGCATTCGCCGGCATCGTCGCCCTACGTATGCGCGATCCCTCGAAGGATGGGTATCTTCGGAACGAGCCGTAGGCGATTGAACGGGCGCAAATGAATCCCCAACGTTGGCAATCTCCGCATAGGGAGATTGCCAACGATGCGTATTACGGGCGTACCCCGAAAACGCCATGCCAGAGCGTACTGAACAAGTTGGCATGTGTGCGTTCACCATGCGTGCCGGCGTCGTCATTCGGCGGTGGATCGGTATCCGATCGCGATGTCTTCTCCGACTTCGCTTGCGGCTCGGCTTTTTGGTCTGGAGTCTCCGGCGCGGTTGCTTGCCTCACAGCCTCGTCGTCTCGCGCTGTTCGATCGTCGCTTTGCGCATCGCGAAATGCGCCCGGCTGACGCGACGCATGGAGCGCGGTGACGCTATCGGCGATCTGTCCGGCGCGTTCGCTTTCGCAATTGCGCCCTAATAGCACGCCGAACACGACATCGCGGTTGTATCCGCGTTCGGCGAAGCGCATCGCAAGCGTCACGAATCGCGCGTATTCGGCCTGGCGCGCCGCCTCACGCTCAGCCCGCAAGCGCTCCTCTTCCTCGCGACGGCGAGCGAGGCGGCTCATTTCCTCGGCATAGACGGCATCGTAGACGCGGCGCTGTACCGGGTCCGACAGGATTGCGTAAGCCTCCTTGATTTCCTGGAACCGTGCATGTGCCGACGCTTCGTGCCCGACATTGCGGTCGGGGTGCGCCTTCATCGCCGCTCTTCTATACGCGCGTTTGATTTCGTCATCGGTGGCGTCCTCGCGCACACCCAACGTGTCGTACAACGTCGCCATCGTTCGCCTGGATCCAATATGCCCGCCGTCGATCGTAGCATTTTGTCCGGCGCCGAGTGCCGCGACGACTGACGTCGCTTAGGCTTTGTCCGACTGGTTATCGACTCGGAATCGGCTATGGTTTGCGCCAAAAGCTAGCTAGAATCAACCGCGTTGCCATCGAACGACAGGGGGGCACATGGCCGACGAAGCAACGAACGAATCCGTGCTGCCGCTTAACGAGCGTATCAAGCACGTATTCGTGCTGATGCTCGAGAATCGATCGTTCGACCACATGTTTGCGTTGTCGGGCATACCGGGCATCGTGGCGGCCACCTCGAACAACACGAACGCTTACGCGAATAGCACATACGCATTCGGCGGAGGCGCGCCCGATCAGATGCCCACCGATCCGGGGCACGAATTCACGGATGTCGTCGAACAACTGTGTGGCGCGGGGGTGCGATTCCAGAAGGGCCAGCCGTACCCCCCGATCGACAACTCCGGCTTCGTCACGAACTACGCGACGACCGACACCGAAGGCTCCGCGCCGCAGCCGGCCGACGTGGGCAAGGTCATGCTCGGCGTCGATGTCAGAAAGCAGGCGCCGACGCTGTATCAACTGGCAACGGAGTTCGTGCTGTGCGACGGCTGGCATGCGTCGATGCCTGGGCCAACTTGGCCGAACCGGTTTTTTCTGCATGGTGCTTCGTCCGCAGGACTGGACCATTCGCCTACGCGTGCTGAATTGTCCGAATGGGAGACCGTGGATGGCTTCGGCTACCCGAAGGGCTCGATCTTCGGCGCGCTCGGCAAGGATAGCTATCGCCTCTATCAGGACGAGACGGGCATGCTGCTCGGGCGCGTGCCGCAAGTCGCATCCCTGAAGGGGATCAGCTTCTTCGATGTCGACGACCTGTCGCACCTCGCGGACGATCTCGCGGCCGGCTATACCGCTCGATACACGTTCATCGAGCCTGGGTATGGCGATATCGTCCACGATACGTACGAAGGCGGTACGTCGCAGCATCCGATGGACGGCCTTGAAGGTGGCGACCAACTTGCTGCCCGTGTTTACAACACCATTCGCAATTCACCGATTTGGCAGAGCAGCATGCTCGTCATTCTCTATGACGAGCATGGCGGATTCTACGATTCGGTCGCGCCGACGACCGCAGCGCCGCCGAACGACGGCGCACCCGACACGCTGAATGCAAGCGGATTCGCTTTCGATGTCTATGGCGTGCGCGTGCCGGCTATCGTCGTATCGCCGTGGGTTGCGCGCGGCCACGTTGAACATGCCGTTTTTGACCATAGTTCCGTTCTCGCGACGGTCGAACGCTTGTTCGGTCTCGCGCCGTTGACCGACCGGGACAAGAAAGCCAACGATCTGCTGTCGCTGGTTACGACGACTTGCCGTACCGATTGCCCGGAAAGGATGGGCTCATGAACCAGAATACCGCTCCGGATCGGCGCGACGACGAGCCGTTGCGCGACGGCACCAGCCTGATGGCCTACCTGCATGTGCTGAGGAAGGCGCACATTGCGCTCGTGGGACGCGAAAGAGCACATGCGCGCTTTCGGCTGTTGGCCACGCGTGGCCATGCGAAGAAATACATCGAGGAGATCATGCCGCTGCTGCTGGCGGAGCGTGCCAAGCATCGGCGGCAGCGGGGGCGTCATGGTCGTTCTTAGTCGACCTGCGACATTACCGCTCCCATAGGCAAACAACTGCGTTGCCGCGCGAGGACACGCGATCGAAGAACTGACGCAGGTCGCGCATCAACCATGCATATCCGTTGGGCGGGCGATCAGTTGCCATGACGTCGAAGAAGTCTTCCGCGACGGAATTGAGCGCGGTGGCGATTTCCTGTACCAAGCCGGACCCCGAGACGCTGACATTCGGGTCATCGGACTCGTCGGGCGCCGCGTTCAATTCGCCGATAAAAAGCTTGCCCAGAGGATACGGCTGCA
>JBCNPL010000117.1:0-7048 GCA_039593375.1 Paraburkholderia sp.
GGGCGACAACGTGTCGATCACGGTGAAGCTGATTGCGCCGATCGCGATGGAAGAAGGTCTGCGCTTCGCTATCCGTGAAGGCGGCCGTACCGTCGGCGCCGGTGTCGTCGCGAAGATCATCGAGTAAAATCGACGGTTCGCTTCGGGGGTCTCGCTCGTCATCGAGCGAGCGCGGCTTCCGCGGCATGCAGCAGGCTGTCGTTGTGTAGTGCAATACCAGGGGCTTGGCGCTGGCTGCCGAGTTCGGCGCCCGGCCCCACGTTCTTTCGTCAATCCGGCGGTGCAAGGCCGCCTCGCTCTTTCAAGGAATCGTCATGCAGAACCAGAAAATCCGCATTCGCCTGAAGGCGTTCGACTATCGTCTGATCGATCAGTCGGCAGCCGAAATCGTCGACACGGCAAAGCGGACCGGTGCGATCGTCCGTGGCCCCGTGCCCCTGCCGACGCGCATCCAGCGTTTCGACATCCTGCGTTCGCCGCACGTCAACAAGACGTCGCGCGATCAGCTCGAAATCCGTACGCACCAACGGCTGATGGACATCGTGGATCCGACGGACAAGACCGTGGACGCACTGATGAAGCTCGACCTGCCGGCTGGCGTGGACGTCGAGATCAAGCTGCAATAAGGTTTTCGTGTCGTCGTCAGCGCCCCGGAGTCTCGTTGTTCGGCGCCGACGGCGGTAAGTCTTTGATTGCTTGCGGAAAACGAAAAGCCTCGCTATAATGCAAGGCTTTTCGCGCATTCGCGAAAAAAGTCAACGTCATTAGCCCCGGCCAATCGCAGTCGGGAATGGAGAAAACGATGAGCCTTGGACTCGTAGGTCGCAAGGTTGGCATGACCCGTATCTTCACGGCTGAAGGGGATTCGATCCCTGTTACCGTGCTGGACGTGTCCGACAACCGAGTGACGCAGATCAAGACCGTTGAAACGGATGGCTACACCGCCGTTCAAGTGGCATTCGGCAAGCGCCGCGCATCGCGCGTGACGAAGCCGTTGGCAGGTCATCTCGCCAAAGCCGGCGTCGAAGCCGGTGAAATCCTCAAGGAATTCAAGATCGATGCCGCGAAGGCCGCCGAATTTGCCGTCGGCGCCGCGCTTGGCATCGACATCTTCGAAGTGGGCCAGAAGGTCGACGTGCAAGGCGTGTCGATCGGTAAGGGCTACGCCGGTACCATCAAGCGCTACAACTTCGGCTCGGGCCGCGCGTCGCACGGTAACTCGCGTTCGCACAACGTGCCGGGCTCGATCGGTATGGCGCAGGATCCGGGTCGTGTGTTCCCGGGTAAGCGCATGACCGGCCACATGGGTGACGAGACCGTCACCGTTCAGAACCTCGAAATCGCTCGTATCGACGCCGAGCGCAAGCTGCTGCTCGTCAAGGGCGCGGTGCCGGGCGCGAAGGGCGGCAAAGTTTTCGTGACGCCGGCTGTGAAGGCGCGTGCCGTCAAGGGGGCGAAATAATGGAACTGAAGCTCCTCAATGCGAATGGTCAGGAAGGCGCCGGCGTCAACGCGTCGGACGTCGTGTTCGGCCGTGACTACAACGAAGCGCTGATTCACCAGATCGTCGTTGCATACCAGGCCAACGCTCGCAGCGGCAATCGCGCGCAGAAGGATCGCGAGCAGGTCAAGCACACGACGAAGAAGCCGTGGCGTCAGAAGGGCACGGGCCGCGCCCGCGCCGGTATGTCTTCGAGCCCGCTCTGGCGTGGCGGTGGTCGGATTTTCCCGAACTCGCCCGAAGAGAACTTCTCGCACAAGGTCAACAAGAAGATGCATCGCGCAGGCCTCTGCTCGATCTTCTCGCAACTCGTGCGTGAGGGCCGCCTCTCGGTCGTCGAGGATATCGTCCTCGAGGCGCCGAAGACGAAGCTCTTGGCCAGCAAGTTCAAAGCCATGGGTCTCGATTCCGTGCTCGTCATCACCGACACGGTCGACGAGAACCTCTACCTCGCGTCGCGCAATTTGGCCAATGTGGCCGTTGTCGAGCCGCGCTATGCCGATCCGCTCTCGTTGATCTACTTCAAGAAAGTTCTGATCACGAAGGCTGCGGTCGCCCAGATCGAGGAGTTGCTGTCATGAGCGAGATTCGCAAGAACGATCATCGTTTGATGCAGGTCCTGCTCGCGCCGGTGATCTCCGAAAAGGCGACGCTGGTGGCCGACAAGAACGAGCAAGTGGTGTTCGAAATCGCGCCCGATGCGACGAAGCAGGAAGTGAAGGCCGCTGTCGAGCTGCTCTTCAAGGTGGATGTCGAGTCGGTCAACGTGCTCAACGTCAAGGGCAAGGCGAAGCGCTTCGGCCGTTTCATGGGCCGCCGCAAGGATGTCAGGAAGGCCTATGTCTGCCTGAAGCCGGGCCAGGAAATCAACTTTGAAGCGGAGGCCAAGTAATCATGGCACTCGTGAAAGTTAAGCCGACCTCGCCCGGACGCCGCGCGATGGTCAAGGTGGTCAACAAGGATCTGCACAAGGGCAAGCCGTTCGCGGCCCTCGTCGACAAGCAGTCCAAGACCGCCGGCCGTAACAACAACGGCCATATCACGACGCGCCACAAGGGTGGCGGTCACAAGCAGCACTATCGCGTGATCGATTTCCGTCGCACGAAGGACGGCGTCCCCGCGAAGGTCGAGCGCATCGAGTACGACCCGAACCGTAGCGCGAACATCGCGCTCCTGCTCTATGCCGACGGCGAGCGCCGCTACATCATCGCGCCGAAGGGCGTGGCGGTGGGCACGCAGCTCGTCTCGGGTTCGGAAGCGCCGATCCGCGCGGGCAACACGCTGCCGATCCGCAACATTCCGGTCGGCACGACGATCCACTGCATCGAGATGCTGCCGGGCAAGGGCGCGCAGATGGCGCGTTCGGCCGGTACCTCGGCCATGCTCCTCGCACGTGAAGGCACGTATGCGCAGGTTCGTCTGCGCTCGGGTGAAATTCGTCGCGTGCACATCGAGTGCCGCGCGACGATCGGTGAAGTCGGCAACGAAGAGCACAGCCTCCGCCAGATCGGCAAGGCCGGTGCGAACCGTTGGCGCGGCATTCGCCCGACCGTCCGCGGTGTGGCGATGAACCCGATCGACCACCCGCATGGCGGCGGCGAAGGCCGCACTGCCGCGGGCCGCGATCCGGTGAGCCCGTGGGGTACGCCGACGAAGGGCTATCGCACCCGTAGCAACAAGCGCACGACGACGATGATCGTCCAGCGCCGTCACAAGCGTTAAGGAGTAGGCAATGGCACGTTCTGTAAAAAAAGGTCCGTTCTGCGACGCCCATTTGCTGAAGAAGGTCGAGGCGGCTGCAGCTACGCGTGACAAGAAGCCGATCAAGACGTGGTCGCGTCGCTCGACGATCCTTCCCGACTTCATCGGCCTGACGATCGCCGTGCACAACGGCCGTCAACACGTTCCGGTGTATATCTCGGAAAACATGGTCGGCCACAAGCTTGGCGAGTTCGCCTTGACCCGCACGTTCAAGGGTCACGCGGCCGACAAGAAGGCCAAGAAATAAGGGGCAATCAAGATGGAAGTGAAAGCAATTCATCGCGGTGCCCGCATCTCGGCGCAGAAGACGCGCCTTGTGGCTGACCAGATCCGCGGTTTGCCGGTCGACAAGGCGCTGAACGTCCTGACGTTCTCGCCGAAGAAGGCGGCTGGCATCGTGAAGAAGGTCGTGCTGTCGGCGATCGCGAATGCGGAGCACAACGAAGGCGCCGATATCGACGAGCTCAAGATCAAGAGCATCTATGTCGACAAGGCTGCTTCGCTCAAGCGCTTCACGGCGCGCGCGAAGGGCCGCGGCAATCGCATCGAGAAGCAATCCTGTCACATCACTGTGACGGTCGGGAATTAAGGGGTCACACGATGGGACAGAAAATTCATCCGACTGGCTTCCGTCTGGCCGTCAGCCGCAATTGGGCTTCGCGTTGGTACGCGAACAACAACAATTTCGCGGCGATGCTGCAGGAAGACATCGGCGTTCGTGAGTATCTGAAAAAGAAGCTGAAGAACGCTTCGGTCGGCCGCGTCGTCATCGAGCGTCCGGCAAAGAACGCGCGCATCACGATTTTCAGCTCGCGTCCTGGCGTCGTCATCGGCAAGAAGGGTGAGGACATCGAACTGTTGAAGTCGGAACTGCAGCGCCGCATGGGCGTGCCGGTCCACGTCAACATCGAAGAGATCCGCAAGCCGGAAACCGATGCGCAACTGATCGCCGATTCGATCACCCAGCAGCTCGAGCGCCGGATCATGTTCCGCCGCGCGATGAAGCGGGCGATGCAAAACGCGATGCGTCTCGGCGCGCAAGGCATCAAGATCATGAGCGCGGGCCGTCTGAACGGCATCGAGATCGCGCGCACCGAGTGGTACCGCGAAGGTCGCGTGCCGCTTCACACGCTGCGCGCCGACATCGATTACGCCGTCTCGGAAGCGAAAACGACGTACGGCATCATCGGCGTCAAGGTCTGGGTCTACAAGGGCGACACGCTTGGCCGCAACGAAGCGCCGGTCGTCGAAGAGGCTGTCGAGGAAAAGCGTCCGCGCCGCAACGCGCGTCCGGGTGGCGATCGCCGTCCGCGTCGCGACGGTGAGGGCGGCGGCCCCGCGGGTCAACGCCGCGGCGGTCCCCGCCGTGGTGGCGGCGGTGCCGGTGGCGCCGGCGGCAAGCCCGAAGGCGACGGCAAGACTGGAGAATAACGATGCTGCAACCGAAACGCAGAAAGTATCGCAAAGAGCAGAAAGGTCGTAACACCGGTATCGCGACGCGCGGCAACGCCGTGTCGTTCGGTGAGTTCGGCCTGAAGGCGATCGGTCGCGGCCGCTTGACTGCCCGTCAAATCGAGGCGGCGCGTCGTGCCATGACGCGTCACATCAAGCGCGGCGGCCGCATCTGGATTCGCATCTTCCCCGACAAGCCGATTTCGCAGAAGCCGGCTGAAGTGCGGATGGGTAACGGTAAGGGTAACCCCGAGTACTACGTCGCCGAGATCCAGCCGGGCAAGATGCTGTACGAAATGGATGGCGTGTCCGAAGAGTTGGCGCGTGAAGCGTTCCGTCTGGCCGCAGCGAAGCTGCCGCTCAAGACGACGTTCATCGTCCGTCAGTTGGGCGCCTAAGGAGCAAACGATGAAGGCTTCCGAACTTCACCAGAAAGACAAGGCGGCGCTCAACAAGGAGCTGTCGGACCTGTTGAAAGCGCAATTCGGCCTGCGCATGCAGCTCGCGACGCAGCAGCTCACGAATACGAGCCAGCTGAAGAAGGTTCGTCGCGACATCGCGCGTGTGCGGACCGTCCTGACTCAGAAGGCGAACCAGAAATGAACGATAGCGCGAAAACCTCGCTCAAGCGGACGCTGGTCGGCAAGGTCGTCAGCAACAAGATGGACAAGACGGTCACGGTGCTCGTCGAGCACCGCGTGAAGCATCCGATCTACGGTAAGTACGTCGTGCGCTCGAAGAAGTACCACGCGCATGACGACGCGAACACGTACAACGAGGGCGATCTCGTCGAAATCCAGGAAACGCGTCCGATTTCGAAGACGAAGGCCTGGACCGTGTCGCGTCTCGTCGAAGCCGCGCGCGTTATCTAACGCAATCGGTGCCGGATCGAAGCGGCTTCGGTTCAAGAAGTCGTTGAAATAGCAGTATTTTTGCTTGCAAGACCGAGATTTCGTTTGATAGAATCTCGGTCTTCCCTCTTTTTGCGGGATGCGCCCAGGCTGACAAGGTCCGAGCGCGACGCGTACGGAAGGGGGAGCGGCGGGCGCCATGCTCGTCGGAGCGATTCACTCGATTGCGATGGTGGTTTCGCATGCCGTCGCTGCTGTTCCAACCCAAGCAGCCGAATGGCTGACGGGACCAAGACTGACCGGCTGAACCATGGTGGTGCAGGCGGATTAAGTTGGGAAAGACAAACCATGATCCAGACCGAATCTCGGCTTGAAGTGGCCGATAACACGGGTGCGCGTGAAGTCATGTGCATCAAGGTGCTCGGCGGCTCGAAGCGTCGTTATGCCAACATCGGCGACATCATCAAGGTGAGCGTCAAAGAGGCAACGCCGCGCGGGCGCGTGAAGAAAGGCGAAATCTACAACGCCGTGGTCGTCCGTACGGCCAAGGGCGTGCGTCGCCAGGACGGCTCGCTGATCAAGTTCGACGGCAACGCCGCCGTGCTTTTGAACAACAAGCTCGAGCCTATCGGCACCCGCATTTTCGGGCCGGTCACGCGTGAGCTGCGTAGCGAACGGTTCATGAAGATCGTTTCGCTCGCGCCCGAAGTGCTGTAAGGAGTCGCGATGAACAAGATTCGCAAGGGCGACGAAGTCGTCGTCATCACCGGCAAGGACAAGGGCAAGCGTGGCGTGGTGCTCGCCGTCAGCGACGATCGCGTGACGGTGGAAGGCATCAACCTCGTCAAGAAGCACGTGAAGCCGAACCCGATGAAGGGTACGACAGGCGGCGTGGAAGCCAAGTCGATGCCGCTGCACATTTCGAATGTCGCGCTCGTCGACGCGAACGGCAAGGCTTCGCGCGTGGGCATCAAGGTCGAGGACGGCAAGAAGGTCCGCTTCCTGAAGACGACCGGCGCCGTGCTTAGCGCCTGACGCTGCGGAGTAAAAAATGGCTCGTTTGCAAGAGTTTTACAAAGAGAACGTTGTACCCGAACTCATCAAGAAGTTCGGCTACAAGTCCGTCATGGAAGTGCCGCGCATCACGAAGATCACGCTGAACATGGGTCTCGGTGAAGCGGTTGCGGACAAGAAGATCATCGAGAACGCCGTCGGCGATCTGACGAAGATCGCAGGTCAGAAGCCCGTCGTGACGAAGGCCCGCAAGGCTATCGCCGGCTTCAAGATCCGCCAGGGCTATCCGATCGGCGCGATGGTGACGTTGCGCGGTCGCGCGATGTTCGAATTCCTCGACCGCTTCGTCACGGTGGCGCTGCCGCGCGTGCGCGACTTCCGTGGCGTTTCGGGTCGCGCGTTCGACGGTCGCGGCAACTACAACATCGGTGTGAAAGAGCAGATCATTTTCCCCGAGATCGATTACGAC
>JBCNPL010000118.1:0-7039 GCA_039593375.1 Paraburkholderia sp.
CCGAGCGGTTCGATGCGAACGAGGGGCTGGCGAGGAGGCGTAGTCATACGGTGGTTGCGCGGCCAATGCCGCGGCTGACGGACGGTATGGCGCCGCAGCATACCCGAAACAGCAGGACGACTTGGGGAGAGCCCGCATCGTCGCGATGCGCCCCTTGTATTCCGTCATATCGCCAGCCAAATCCGACGTGGGCCGCCAAGCTTGCGTAAAACTTGCTTGTTGGCGCAAACGTCCTAAAGTGAATGCAACCGGTGGCGAGCTCGCTTTTCCACCGTCCAGGCCGTGCTTTTCTCAACAGGGCGGCAATTTCCTGAGCGCGGTACTCGTCATGGCAAAGGCGAATCCGATGCAGATTACATTTCCGAAAGAGATCCCCGCGTATTCGGGGCCCGACTTGACCCTGGCGTTTCCGGCGCTCGTCGATGGCGAGCGCGTGGAATGCACGATCACGGCGGAAGCGCTCGAAGACCACTTCGGTGCCGCGTCGCCGCGATTCGAGGACATGCTGGGCGCATTCGACGCTCACCGCCCGCGTATCGAGGCGGCCGCGCGGCGCTTACTGTCGGAGACGAATGCGCAATGCTTGGAGTTGCGCAGCGGCTACGTCAGGTTCTACGTGGCGAACGCGCGCGTCTGAAAAGGTCAGGCCGAGTCGACGAACGGTTCGGCTGTCCGGCCTCACCGCATGCGCCGTTGCCGTCCGGCAGGACGACAACGGAAGCCATGCAGCGGCGCTTGCTCGGCGCCGCTCACTCCGCGGCAAGATAGAAGAAGCGAAAGAGGAAGATCGCCGCGATGATCCAGACGATCGGCTTGACCTGCCGCACGCGGCCGGTCAGGAGCTTCAACCCCGCGTAAGTGATGAATCCGAAGGCGACGCCGTTGGCGATCGAATAGGTGAACGGCATCAACAGCGCGGTCAGCGCGGCGGGAACGGCTTCCGTCGCGTCGTCCCAGGGTAGTGCGGCGAGCTCGCGCAGCATCAGGCAGGAAACATAGAGCAGCGCGGGCGCCGTGGCGTAGCTGGGCACGACTCCGGCCAACGGTGCGATGAAAAGACAGGCAAGAAACAGCACTGCGACGGTGATCGCCGTCACGCCGGTGCGGCCGCCCGCCTGTACGCCCGAGGCGCTTTCGATATAGGCCGTCGTCGAAGAGGTGCCGAGCACCGAGCCGGCCACGATCGCCGTGCTGTCCGCGAGCAGCGCTTTATTGAGCCGGTCCATCTTCCCTTCGACGAGCAACCCCGCACGGTTGGCGACGCCCATCAGCGTGCCCGTCGCGTCGAACAGCTCGACCAGGAAGAAGACGAGGACGACATTGAGGATGCCGGTGGACAACGCGCCCGCAATATCGAGATGAAAGAGCGTTGCATCGATCGAAGGCGGCGGGGAGACGATTCCGTGGAATCGATTGCCGCCGAAGAAGAACGAAAGCACCGTGACGCCGAGAATGCCGATCAGAATGGCGCCCCGCACTTTAAGGAAATCGAGCGTCACGATCGCGAAGAAGCCGATCGTCGCAAGGATGACCTCCGGCTTGTGCAAATCGCCGAGCGTGACCAAGGTTGCGGGGTTGCCGACGACGATGCCTGCCGACTTGAGCGAAATGATCGCGAGAAAGAGGCCGATGCCTGCCGTAATCGAAATCCGTATCGAGTGGGGGATGCCGTTGACGATCATCTCGCGCACGCGAAAAAGCGTGACGCAGAGAAAGAGGCACCCCGAGATGAAAACCGCGCCGAGCGCCGCCTGCCACGTGAATCCCATGCCTTTGACGACCGTATAGGCGAAATAGGCGTTGAGCCCCATTCCCGGTGCGCAGGCGATTGGATAGTTCGCATAAAGACCCATGATCAGCGTCGCGAGCGCGGAAACGAGGCAGGTTGCGACGAACACTGCGTCTTTGGGCACGCCGGCATCGCCGAGAATCGCGGGATTGACGAAGATGATGTAAGCCATCGTCAGAAACGTGGTTACACCGGCGAGCACCTCCGCGCGCAGATTGGTGCCCGCCTCGTCGAAGCCGAAGTAACGCTTCGCCGCTTCGAGCGGGTAAAAGGCTTTCTTCACTTGTTCCATGAGCGGTATGTCTCCTGATCCTGATGGCCGTTCGATCTTGTACGGAAGAAACGTCGACTCCGGTTGTGCCGTACTGTACACAGCCGTCGCGCGGAAACCAGCCGCCGATTGTGATAGCGACTATTTGCACGGCGCTACGCCGTACGCATCGGCCGTGCCGTGAAAGCACGGCGGCACGGGCCTCAGCCGCGCTTCAGCACGGCGTTGAGGATATCGACGGGGAGAGGGAAAACGATAGTGGAGTTCTTGTCCGCGGCGATTGTAGTGAGCGTTTGCAGATAACGCAATTGCATCGCCTGCGGCTCCCGCGCGAGCGTCTGCGCCGCTTCGAGCAGTTTCTGCGAGGCTTGCAGCTCGCCGTCGGCATGAATGATCTTGGCGCGCCGCTCGCGCTCCGCCTCGGCTTGTCGTGCGATCGCGCGGATCATCGACTCGTTGATGTCCACGTGTTTGATCTCGACGTTCGAGACCTTGATGCCCCATGCATCCGTTTGCATATCGAGCGCTTTTTGAATGTCCGCATTGAGCATTTCGCGCTCGGCGAGCAGCGTGTCGAGCTCGTGCTTGCCGAGCACGGCGCGCAGCGTCGTCTGCGAGAGCTGGCTCGTCGCCTCGAAGAACCGTGCTACCTGGATGACGGCTTTCTCCGGATCGACAACGCGAAAATAGACCACCGCATTGACTTTGACCGACACGTTGTCGCGCGTGATGACGTCCTGTGGCGGCACGTCGAAGACGACAGTACGCAGATCGATGCGCACCACTTGCTGGATGATGGGGGCGATCAGCACGAGCCCCGGCCCTTTGACTTTCCAGAAGCGCCCAAGCGTGAACACGACGCCGCGCTCGTATTCGCGGAAGATGCGAATCGCCGAAGCGATGACGACGATCGCCAGCAGAATCAAAAGACTGCTGAAACCGAAAGTGAAGCCGATCATGACGTTTCTCCTTCTTTTGGATCGACGATGGGTACCACGGTCAGCGTAAGGCCTGAGCGCCCGATCACGCGTACGCGGCTGCCCGCGGGAAGCGCGGCGGATGCGCTGACGCGCCAGCGCTCGCCGCGCACCTGCGCCCAGCCTGTCGCCTCGGCGCCGGGTCCGCCGTCGGCGCTAGACAGACCGCTGTCGATGATTTCGCCGAGACAGCCCACCATGGCTTCGGACCCGGTTACGACGGGGCGCCGCCGGGCCCGCAGCGCCAGGCTCGAGACGATCAGCACGAAAAGGCCCGTCGCCACGGTCAACGCGGCGATGACAGGCAGCGGTATGCCGTAGCCGGGGACCTCGGTGTCCATCAGCATCATTGCGCCGGCCGCGAACGCGACGATACCGCCGAAACCCAGGGTGCCGAACGTCGGCAGAAAAGCTTCCGCGATCAGGAACGCGATGCCGAGGAAGATCAGCGCTAGGCCGGTATAGTTGATCGGCAGCAGCTGCAGCGCGAAGAGGCCCATCAGCAGTGAAATCGCGCCCGCCACGCCGGGCAGGACGAAGCCGGGGTTCATGAACTCGAAAAAGAGCCCATACATGCCGATCGTCAGCAGGAGAAGCGCGACGTTAGGATCGGTGATGACGGACAGCAGACGACTCCGCCAGTTCGGTTCCAGCGTGACGGTGCGGGCATTGGCCGTTGCCAGCCGGTGGCTGCCCGTCGTGGTTTCGACGGTGCGGCCGTCCAGCTGGCGCAGCAAATCGGGCACGTCGCGCGCGCTCAGATCGACGACATGCTGGTCGACCGCTTCGCGTGCCGGCAGGCTGACCGCTTCGCGGACGGCCCGCTCGGCCCACTCGACGTTGCGTCCGCGCATCTGCGCGAGGCCGCGGATATAGGCGACCGCGTCGCCGATGCGCTTGCGTGTTTCCGTGGACTGCGTATCGAAGGTATTGGGGGCGGACGCCGACTTTTCGCCGCTGGCCGTTTTTCCGGTATCCGCTGGCGACGTGCCCGGACTTCCGCCGACACCGAGCTCGATCGGCGTCGCAGCGCCGAGATTGGTGCCGGGCGCCATTGCCGCAACGTGGCTCGCGTAGACGATATAAGTTCCGGCGCTGGCCGCTCGGGCGCCGCTTGGCGCAATGAACGTGGCCACGGGCACCGGCGAGGCGAGAATCGCCTTGATGATTTGACGCATCGACGTGTCGAGGCCGCCCGGCGTGTCGAGCTCCACGACGGTGAGCTGGGCATCGTCATGCGCGGCTCGAGCGAGTCCTTGCGTGATGAAATCGGCGCTGGCCGGGCCGATCGCGCCGGCGACGGGGATGACGACGACCTCCAGCGAGGCGGCCGATGCCGCGGTGGCTACGAGAAACCAAGCTAGCGCAGCCGCCGCGCGGACCAGCCGCGCCAGCAGTCGTGGCGCGTGGCGCCGATTGTGCACTGCAACCTTGGTTGACATCATGCACGGCAATAGGCGGATTTCCATCGTTCTGAGCAGACGCTCGCGGAGCGTCGCCGCCGGCGGCAAAAGGCCGCTTTGTCGCTTAAAGCTTAGGACGATTCGTGCCTGAGGGGAAACCGGAGGGGCAGGGGCACCGTCCGCTATCATCTACGACGTTTGCATCGCGTTCTTCGGCCTGCGGGCGTTTATCAAGTCTCTTCAGATCTCGGCCAGGAAGCGTCGTCTGCGTGAAGCCCGGTTCGGACACTTGGACGCCAGCCTTGCCTACGAGAGCGGCCCTTCGACGGCGATGCATGCAGATACCTGACCGTTGCGAAAATGGCTGTCGTCAAGCTACCTGAGGACCGGACGGAAGAAACTGCGCTCATAACTCATGACGCACCGGGTTTCTTCCGCGTACTTGAGTGCTGCCATACATTCCGGATCGTCTTTTGAGCGGCTCCGATACGTCTCGTATGCCGCGAGGCTCGGGAAAGAGAACAAGGCCAGAGCGATGTTATTTGCGCCTTCGGCCGGCAGAAAGTATCCGTGATGCTCCCCGCCGAACTTTTCGACAAGCGGAATCCACATTTTTCCGTAAGTCTCGAATTCCTTCAGTTTCGATGCGTCGACGACGTAGCGTACGTAGCAAGTGATCATATCGGAAACTCAATTGAGGAAAGGTGAAAGCGTACGTTGCGCGTCGTGGACCCGTCAAACATTGCAGTTTGACGGCTTTTCCCCGCAAGCCGACGTTCGCCGAGCGGTATTGCGAGTATCCCAGATGGGTCATCTTCGGCCGACCGCGCCAGGCTTGACCACTATTGCCGCGTGAGCATCAGGTCCAGGTTCTGAACCGCCGCTCCCGATGCGCCTTTGCCAAGATTATCGAAAACCGCGGACAGCAGGACATGCCCGTGTTCCGCGTCATGGAATACGCCTAAGTGCATGTCGTTCGTACCGTTCAGCACTTGCGGATTCAGGTATTTCAAGGCGCTCGATTCGTGCAGCGGCAAGACTCGTACGTGAGTTGCCTCGGCATAGTGGCGTGAGAGGCATGCGTGTAACGTGGCGTCGTCCACGCCGGGTGCCAGCAGCCGCAACGCCAACGGCACTGTCAGCACGATGCCCTGGCGGAACGCTCCGCACGCAGGGACAAAAATGGGACGCTGGGCAAGGCAGGCGTGCTGCTGGATCTCCGGCGTATGCTTGTGAGCGAGTTCCAGGCCATAGACCTGGTATGAAGGCGCGTTGGCCGATTCTTGTCCCTCATGTTCCTCCACGCCGGCACGCCCGCGTCCGGAGTAACCGGATACCGCATGGATGCTGATCGGGTAGTCGTCCGGTATGAGCCCGGCCTGCACCAACGGACGCAGCAGGCCGACTGCACCGGTCGGATAGCAACCAGGATTGGTGATCCGACGTGCGTTCGCAATTTGCTCAGCCTGCCCCGGCGCCATTTCTGGAAAACCGTAAGTCCAGTCGGGCTGTGTGCGGTGGGCGGAGCTTGCGTCGATAACTCGGACGGCAGGATTGACAATGGCGCCCACTGCCTCGCGCGCGGCGGCATCCGGCAAACAGAGGATGGCAATGTCGCAGGCGTTGATGGCCTCTGCGCGACGCCGCGAATCTTTGCGCTCCGCAGCGGCCAGTGTGAACAGCTTGATGTCGGTCCGGTTGCGCAGCCGTTCGTGGATCTGCAGCCCGGTGGTGCCTTGGTCGCCATCGATAAAAACCAGGGGAGAGCTCATAGGTGGATGATTCCGCCGACTGTGCGTTGTAACGGATAAAGCGAGCCCCTATGTTGCGCGGACGGATAGAATAGGGAAAGTTGAATTTCATAACGTGAATATTCAGTTTTTCTGAATTTGGACGCCGTCATGCGAGAGATCAGCCTGGACCGCTTGCGCACTCTGGTTGCCGTTACCGACCGTGGTTCATTTGCCGATGCGGCGCGTGCATTGCACTTGGCGCCGCCAACGGTCAGCCTCCACATCGCCGAACTCGAAGGCCGGATTGGGGCTCCGCTCTTACTCCGCAAGCGCGGACATGTCGGGCCGACGCCTATAGGTGAGGTGCTGGTGGAGCGTGCGCGCCGACTGCTGGCCGACGCGGAGCAGGCGTTAGACGATATTCAACGCCAAGTCGAGGGGCTCGAAGGGCGTGCGCGGCTCGGCGCGTCCACGGGCGTGATCGCGCACCTGCTGCCGCGAGCGCTCGAGGTTCTGCGCGCACACCATCCTGCCATCGACATTCAGATTGCAGTGCTCACTTCGCAAGAAACCTTGTCCCGGCTGGTGGATGGAACGCTGGATGTCGGGCTGGTGGCGCTGCCTCAACCCCCCGTGGCCGGACTCGTGATAAAACCTTGGCGCCGCGACCCTGTGATGGCCTTTTTGCCGGCGCATTGGCGGTGTCCGGCACGCGTTACCCCTGAATGGCTCGCCGCCCAACCTCTCATTCTCAATGACGCGACCACGCGTCTCTCGCGTCTGACTGCGGAGTGGTTCGCGACCGCAGGACACCATCCTGCGCCGCGCATCCAGCTCAACTACAACGACGCAATCAGGAGTCTGGT
>JBCNPL010000119.1:0-6961 GCA_039593375.1 Paraburkholderia sp.
CTAAAGGTATGGCGGAGGCGATGGTGCTCGGCATCTTCTCGTTCGTCGGATTCGAAAGCGCCGCGTCGCTCGGCAAGGAAACGAAGGATCCGCTGAAGGCGATTCCGCGCGCGATCATCTGGAGCATGGTGGTGGCCGGCGGTTTCTTCATGTTCGTCGCCTACTCGATGGTCGTCGCGTACGGCGGCGACGTGAACAAGCTCGGCAACGATACGGCCCCGTTGCAGACGCTGCTGAACGGACTCGGTGCGCCGGCGCTGGCGCCGCTCTTCTATCTGATCGCGTCGGTGAGCGCGTTCGCCTGCGTGCTGGCTTCGATCAATGCCGCGAGCCGTCTGCTGTTCTCCATGGGCCGCTATCAGTTCGTCCATCGCTCGATGGGCATGGTCCATACGAAGCATCAGACGCCGCACTATGCGGTGGCTTTCGCCGCGCTCCTCTCTCTGGCCGTGAATCTCGCGCTGCTCGGCACAGGCGCGTTGAACACGTTCGGCTATACGAGCACGTTCGCGACCTTCGGCTTCATCGTGGCCTACTTCCTGATCTCGGTGTCCGCGCCGATCTATCTGAAAAAGCAGGGACAGCTGAAGCTCGCCAATGTCGTGGTGGGCATCCTGGGCGCGGTCGCGATGATCGGCGGGTTCTTCGGCAGCGTCTATCCGGTTCCGGCCTGGCCTTACAACGTCCTGCCTTATCTCTTCGCCGCCTACATGGCGTTCGGCCTGGGCTGGCTCGCGGTGCTGAAGAAGCGTGCGCCGCAGGTTCTCGATAAGATCGAGCATGACCTCGAATCGAGCGAGGCTGCGATTTTCGACCGGAAATGAACGAGATACCGCTCGCGAGTGCCGCCGAGCAAGGGAGCATGACGCTGCGCCCCGAACGCGGCGAATGCCCCGAGCTCGATATCGCCTTCGTTTCGGAGGCGGGCCGCGGCGGGCCCAACGAGGACTACGTCGGCGTCATGCTGGGCGACGTCGTGCAACGCACGACGCGCGGCAGCGTGGTGGCCCTGGCCGATGGCATGAGCGGCGGCCGGGGCGGGCGCGTGGCCGCCGAGCTCGCCGTGCGCAGCTTCATCGACGGCTACTACGCGCCCCCTGATACGCTGGCGCCCGATGCCGCCGCATCGCGCGCGCTCGATGCGATTCACCGCTGGCTGCACCAGATTGGCCGCGGCGATGCCGAGCTCGCCCAGATGGCGGCGTGCTTCGCGGCGCTCATGATCAGGGGCGCCGCGGCCTGGTTGATCGGCGCGGGCGACGTGCGGCTCTATCAGATGCGCGGGGGCGATCTGTCGCAGCTTGGCGGCGACGACGTCATGGACGTGCCGTTCGGTGCCTTCGTCGCTCACGCCGTTGGACTGCAGAGCGTGCTGGTGACGCGCATCGAAAGTTGGACGCTCCAGGAAGGCGACCGCCTGCTGCTGTGCTCCGACGGACTCTATCGGCGTATGCCTGGGCGCGAGTTGCGAGCCGCGCTGTCGGCGCAGGCGCCTGCCGCCGCCGTGGCGCGGCGGCTCGTCCAGACTGCGCGCTCGCGCGGCTCGGCCGACGACATCTCGGCGGCGGTGATCGATGTGCGCAAGATTCCTGTGCTCGACTATCGCTATCTCGAAGGGGTGCTCGGCGATCTGCCGATTCTCGCGGTTCCGGAGTGCGGCGCCGTGATCGACGGATATGCGCTGACCGCAGTCCTGAGCGATGGCCGCTACTCGCGGATCTTCATCGGCCACGATCTCGCCGAGCCGACGATGCGGCTCGCGCTCAAGTTCCCGAAGCCGCGCGTGGACGAGGACGCGAACGTGCGCCAAGCCATCGTCCGGGAACGGTGGCTCGCGGGGAAGCTCGACAACGAGAACATACTTGCGCCGAGCGCGATCGATCCCGCTCGGCAGAGCCGCCTCTACGTCGTGATGCCGTTCCTCGACGGTTCGACGCTCGAGACTCTGATGACGCCGGTGCCTGTATCGCTGATGCGCGGGCTGGCGATCGCACGGCAACTCGGCCGCGCGATCCACGCGCTGAATCGGCAGGATGTTTTCCATCGCGACATCAAGCCCGAGAATGTCCTGGTGCTGCCCGACGACAGCGTGAGGCTCCTCGATCTGGGCTTTGCCTACATGCCCGGCATGCTCGCGCCGGGGCCGTCCATCGCGCCGGGGACCCTCGCATACATGGCGCCCGAGCTCATCCAAGGGGCGCAGGGCGACGCTCGCTCCGAAGTCTTTGCGTTCGGCGTCACCTTGTACCGCATGTTCAGCGGCGGACGCTCGCCATACGGGTTCAACGGACGCGTGCCGCTGCATCACCACCGGCCCGGCTTGCCGGTGTGGCTCGACGTCGTGCTCGAAAAGACGATGCAGACCGATCCCGAGCGCCGCTATCAGGACGCGCTCGAGGTCTGCGCCGACCTGGATCGCTTCGCCGCGGGGGGTGGCGAGGCGGAACCCGCGGCGCCGCTGCCGTTGATCGCACGCAATCCGGTCAGGTTCTGGAAGACGGTCGCGCTGGTCCTTCTCATTGCGCTGCTGATTGCGCTGGCGCACGGTTGGGGAGGGACTTGAGCGACGCCGGAGGGGGCCGCGGACGAGGTCGACAAAAGAGGCAATCGAAGATGGACGATAATATGGCATTCCAACACGTGGCTTTCGGTGATCGATGCGACGTGTGGACTTTCGTCCCTTTTATTTTTGCCGCCTATGTCAGACCTCAAAATCGACCGCAACGCCAAGACGCTTCGCGAGCTCACGCTGGACAAGCTGCGGGGCGCGATCGTTCAAGGGTATTTTCGTCCAGGCGACCGGCTCGTCGAAAGAACGTTGTGCGACGAGCTCGGCGTAAGCCGCACCGTAGTGCGCGAGGTGCTGAGGCATTTGGAAACGGAGGGGCTTGTCGAAATCGCGGTGGGGCACGGCCCGATCGTCGCGCGGCTCGATCCCGCGTTGATCGGCGAGATCTACGAATTGCGCGGCTTGCTGGAGGCCAATGCGGCGCGCGCGTGCGCCGAGTTGGCCACGCCCCAGCTCGTCAAGCGGTTGCGCAAGATCCGCAAGACGATCGAGGACGCGTTCGACAAGGACGATCTGTCCCGCGTGCTCGAATACACCGAGCACTTCTACGAGGCGATGTTCGAGGGGGCGGGCAAGCAGGTCTCGCTCACCGTCGTCAAATCGCTGAATGCGCGGATCAACCGGCTCCGCGCAATGACGATCGCCATGCCCGGCCGCGGCGCGGAGTCGAACCAGGAAATGAACACGCTGCTCGACGCGATCGAGCGGCGCGACGGAGAGGCGGCATCGGCGGCGTCGGCGGCGCATATCCGGCGGGCGTCCGAACTTGCGTTGGACGCGCTCGCGGAGCAGGAACGGCAGCAAGCGGAGCAACCAGAGCCGGCGAGCCGCCGCGCCTGAAGACCGCTGCAACCGGTTTGCCCTAATGCCGTCGGTATTCCGACGGCTTTTATTTTTCGCGCCTTGCCGGCCGCTTCGGC
This sequence comes from Paraburkholderia sp., assembly GCA_039593375.1. GTDB lineage: Bacteria > Pseudomonadota > Gammaproteobacteria > Burkholderiales > Burkholderiaceae > Trinickia. The sequence goes on from JBCNPL010000119.1 coordinate 3,490, forward strand.
CTGCCCGCCGCACCGTTCCGCGCGTCAGCAATATCATGGTATTCCATAATATTGAAATGCTTGGTCTGGCTGATTTGTTGGCATACCATAATCTCATCGAGCGACACCAACGGGCACGGGCCCTTCGCAAGGAGAACTGGTATGAAATTGGAGATGCGCAAGCTGGTCACTTACGCCGAGACGACGTTCATCGAAGGCGGCAAGGAAGCGGCGCAGCCTTTGAAGCTGTTCGGGGCCGCCGCGGTGATCCGCAATCCGTGGGCCGGGCGCGGTTTCGTCGAGGACCTGAAGCCGGAAATCCGCGCGCTTGCGCCGCAGCTCGGCGAGATCCTGACGGGCGAAGTGCTGCGGCTTGCCGGCGGCGGCGAGGCCGTCGAGGGCTACGGCAAGGCGGCGATCGTCGGCACCTCCGGTGAGGTCGAGCATGCGTCGGCGCTGATTCACACGCTGCGCTTCGGCAACAAATTTCGCCAGGCCGTCGGCGCGAAGAGCTACTTGAGCTTCACGAATCTGCGCGGCGGCCCGAACTGCCCGATTTCGATTCCACTGATGCACAAGCACGACGAAGGGATGCGTTCGCACTACCTGACCGTGCAGTTCTCGATCGGCGACGCGCCTGCTCCCGACGAGATCGTGATCGCGCTGGGCGCATCGATCGGAGGACGGCCGCATCACCGCATCGGCGACCGATATCAGGACCTGAAGGAGCTCGAGTCCAATGAAGGTTGACCGCGCGCTCGACCGTGCCGTCACGCGCGGCGTCGCCGCGGGCACGAGCTACAGCGTTTATCCGCCGCGGGCGGATGGCGCGGGCGAGACGGTCGTGCTGATCCACGGCGTAGGCATGAACCAGAACGTCTGGTCTCCGCAGATCGACGCGTTGACGACGCACTATCGGGTCATTGCATACGACATGCTCGGGCATGGCGGCAGCGTGTTGCCCGCGCCCGTGCCCACGCTCGGCGAATATGCCGCGCAACTCGAAGCGCTGCTCGACGCGTTGCAGATCGGGCGCGCGCATATCGTCGGGCATTCGATGGGTGCGCTCATTTCGCTCGAATTCGCGCTGACGCACCCGAGCCGTACGATCAGTGTCGCCGCGTTGAACGCGGTCTACGACCGCACGCCGGGCCAACGCGAAGCCGTAATGAGCCGTGCGGCGACGCTGGGCGGTATGGGCGACACGCCGCGCGATGCGGGTATCGACTCGACGCTCGCGCGCTGGTTCGGCGAGCCCGTCCCGGCGCATCTGACGAGCGCGGCGCAGGCGGTTCGTGCGCTGTTGTCGGGCGTCGATCCGATCGGCTACGCGCGCACGTATCGCCTCTTTGCGCGCTCGGACGATGCGCATGTCGGCCGGCTGGCGGGCCTCGCCGTGCCCGCGCTGTTCCTGACGGGCGAATGCGACGCGAACTCGAGTCCGGCCATGTCGCACGCGATGGCGGCCGCCGCGCCGTTCGGCCGCGCCGAGATACTCGCGAACGAACGCCATATGATGAGCGTGACGAATCCGGCGCAAGTGAACGAACGGCTGCTCGAATTTCTGCTCGGTGCATCGGAAGCACGCATGGCCAATGAGCGGCGGATTGAAGTCGGGAGGATGCAATGAGTGAGCCGCGCAACGAACGCGCCATCGATATCGCTGAATTTCGCCGCGCGCTCGGCGCGTTCGTGACGGGCGTAACGGTCGTCACGACAATCCAGCCAGACGGGTCCCCGCGTGGCTTCACGGCAAATTCGTTCACGTCGGTCTCGCTCGATCCGCCGCTGATTCTCGTCTGTATCGCGAAGACGGCATCGAGCTATCCGGTGTTCTCGCAGACGCGTCATTTCGCGGTGAGTGTGCTTGCCGAGGACCAGAAGGCCGTGTCGGGCGTATTCGCGTCGAAGGCGCCCGACAAGTTCGCGCAAGTGGCCTGGCATGCTCGCGTCAGCGGCGCTCCGGTCATGGACGGCGCGGCGGCCAGCTTCGATTGCGCGACGCACGAGGTAGTCGATGCGGGCGACCACATCATCTTGATCGGCCGCGTCCTCGACTTCGTTCATACGGCGTCGTCGCCGCTCGGTTATTGCCGTGGCGCGTACGTGAACTTCAGCCTGTCGCTCGACGCACTGGCCGCGGCGGGGCCAGGCGCGCGAGTCGGCGCGATTCTCGAGCATCGCGATGGGCTCGTCATGCTCGATACGCCCCAAGGCTTGCAATTGCCGACAGGCGGCAAGCTCGAACCGGAAAGCGATCCCGCGAGCCTGCACGGTGCATTGGCGAAGCTCGGCCTGAAGGCGCATCTGGACTTTCTTTTCGCGGTGTTCGAATCAGGCAAGGGACCCACGCCCGGCGTGAATATCTATTACCGCGGTCGCGTGAAAAACGACATCGGACCGCAAGCGGGCGGCTCGCTTCGGATCGTTCCATTGAATCAGATTCCCTGGTATGCGTTGCGCGACGAAGCCGTGCGCTCGATGCTGGAACGCTATGTCCGCGAGCGCAGCGAGGATGCGTTCGGCATCTATGTCGGCGACAACGAAGCCGGCACGGTCCAGCCCCTCGCGCCGGCTCATTGAACACGCTCATCGATCGAGGCGCGCTGCGAGACGACGCTCGGCAGGTGCTCACTGGAGATCCAACATCATGAAGTTTTCGTTGTTCCTACACATGGAGCGGTACGACACGAAGACGTCGCATCGCGAACTATTCGATCAGATGACCGAACTCGTGCAGATCGCCGAGCGCGGCGGGTTCGAGACTGCGTGGATCGGCGAGCACCACGCGATGGAGTTCACGATCGCGCCGAATCCGTTCGTCAACTTGTCGTATCTCGCCGCGAAGACCGAGCGCATTCGTCTGGGTACAGGCACGGTCATCGCGCCGTTCTGGCATCCGATCGCGCTTGCCGGCGAAGCGGGCATGGTCGACGTCGCGAGCAACGGCAGGCTCGATCTCGGCATCGCGCGGGGCGCCTATTCGTTCGAGTACGAGCGCCTGTTGCCGGGACTCGATGCAATGAGCGCCGGCGCGCGCATGCGCGAACTCGTGCCGGCCCTGCGCAAGCTGTTCAGCGGCGATTACGCGCATCAAGGCGAATTCTGGTCGTGGCCCGCAACGACGCCGGTTCCGCGCCCGATCCAGCAACCGCATCCGCCGATGTGGCTCGCCGCGCGTGATCCGAACTCGCATGCGTTTGCCGTGGCGAACGGCTGCAACGTGCAGGTGACGTCGTTGGCCGCGGGCGATGCCGAAGTCGCGAGCCTCATGGAGCGCTTCAATGCGGCATGCGCGGCGAATCCCGATGTGCCGCGTCCGCAAGTGATGATGCTGATGCATACGTTCGTCGGCGCCAATGCCGCGGAGGTCGATGCGGCGGTCGAGGATCTCGCGCGCTTTTACCGGTACTTCAGCAAATGGTTCAAGAACGAGCGGCCGATCGAGCAAGGCTTCATCGAGCCGCTCACCGATGCCGACGTCGAGATGTTC